>JBFMDM010000103.1:0-7905 GCA_040753835.1 Planctomycetota bacterium | reverse complement strand
ATATGGATATGGAACATCCCGGAGTCGTCCAGTTCGTAGTCCACCCGGCTGGCCCCGCCGGTCTCAAACGGCACCAGGTTCATGGCCGGGTTGGTCAGCGCATTCATCAGGTCGTTGGTCGTGTCGTTCTGCTTTTTCATAATATCGCGGTCAAAGTCCGAGCGCTGGATGACCGAGCCGGCCTGGAGCAGGCGCTGTTCCAGGGCCGAGCGGAAACTTGACCTCAGGCCCGGCCGGGCCAGGATTGCGGAGCTGCCGCCCATAAAAATCACCGTGCTATTCTTGGCAAAGGTCGTCTCTCCGTCCATCCACCTGATGGCATCTACCACACAGCCCAGGCCGTTGACCTTGGTGCCTGTAAAGGCGAGTAATTTTTTGGCCACGTTATCGCCGTAGTGGCCGGTCATCCGTTCCACCTTTTCGTTATAGCGCTTGGTCGGCACGCCGTCCACGGTCTCAAACATATAGTCCAGTTTGTTCTTGTATTTCTGGTAGCCCGCGGCGCTGTTCTTGTAGTGTTTGAAGACAATCTCGTTTTTCTTCAGGCCTTTTTTGCTGACAAAGTCCGGATTGATGTAAGGCGTATATTTGCGGTTTGAGGTCTCGGTAATCTGCGCCTCGTAGTCGTTGTAGTTTTTTATCTTTTCCTTACGCCGGTTGTTGGCGGTTTCCGCGTTGCTGGTCGTGCCCTGGCGCCACTTTTTGGAAACTTCCTCAGGCATCGTGGCTTGGGTTATCACCGAAAGTTTTATCTCTCCAATCACTTTCATAATCCTCATTCCTTTCATCCGGACCTGCCCTGCCGTCTAAGGAGGCAGCCCTTATCTTCCATCGGACCGGGTCTTATCGCGCCTCTCACTATCCGGTATATCAATGCCCGCGCTCTATTATGCGCAGGCCGGATAGCCGGCGGATTTATAACCCATATCCCGAATCATAAAGCGGGGTGGACAGCACGGCAAACCCCTATATTCATCGTCCGGCAATAATATACCCATATATGCTGCCGGTGTCAAGTATTATTTTACAAGATGGCATATAATACTCTGCGACCGGCTATGTGTCAGCATAACAGCGGTTGGGCATAGCCCCGAAAGGGGGTATCTATCATCCATACAGATGACACCGGTATATCTTATCAGGCACATCCATATAACATATCAGACGCCACTGTATGACATACAAATGCCATACATACGACATACAACATATAGCGCTATATCATCAGGCACATACGGGTATATCGTATAGGGGTGTAGGGGGGGACTATCCCCACACCCCCCTACGTCATACCACTGGTAAGTGTATGATATACAGGTAGCAGGTTAATGATATTAGGATGGTATAGGCATATCATACAGATAGCACCTGAATAGGCAACTCCTATATGGTTTTGGTATTCCCCCTGCCCTGCTCCAAGGCAATAGACCGTAGGTCGGATTGATATGGCTTATCCCCGGTATGCAAACCGTGTGCCGGTGGTATCTAAAGAGCCGGTAGATGGCGATATTATCCTAATGTGCGGTGTGAAAGATATACGGCAGTTAGGCGTTTGCCCGCCAGTCACCCTGTGGGCGACCTTTCCCCTGCCCTATCAAGACGCATAACAGGTTGGCAGGCAATGAATGCCGGGCGTGTGGGTGATGCTTTGCATCCTGTAAGATACCTGAATATGTAGAATCGGGTTTCCTATCTTCCGTTCAATTTTATGATAAAGGCGTCATGATAGCCCGCGTGTGTACCTAACTTTAGGGAGAGCGGGGATTTAGTTGATGCGGAACTAATTGTCTTCATCAGATTAATAACAAATTTCCTGAAAACGCAATGGAGTCAAGAAAATATGTCTTTTAATCTGCATCTGACCTATCCTGGATTATCCATATTATGATTATTTATATTGACATATCCTGGATACAAGGTATAATAAACCCCGTTAGAGATAAAACCAGTTTTATCGTTACTATTATCTGTAGGTGAAATAGAGGTTGACTGTTCCGATTTGCGTGGCGCTAAAGCGCCACTATTTCTAACGGGGTAAATAATTATGAGCGAGGACACTCCAAAAAACAGTTACCCGGGCTGGTATAAAACCGTCCTAATTGTTTCCACCATACTGGCCATATTGCTTTCCATCGTCTTTATCTTCGGCGTCATAACCGAAAAAGACGATATGATTTACAGGGCGATTCACAGCGGCTCTCCCAGAAGCCGTGCGATGTACGGCGGAATGGTGTTCTTTCTCCTGTTTGCCATAATCGGCATTCCGGCCCTGGCCTTTTTGTCGTGGGGCCTGCATAGCGAAAACAAGACAGTAAAACACCTGCTTTATGGCCTTTCAGGCGGCTGGCTGGCCGGCTGGACGGTTTTATTCGCATTACTGCTGTTTTTTCGGTAACCCCGCACATAATATTTGTATAATAGTTTCCGCAACTGGACTAATGCAAGTATCTATAGTCGGTTGTTGATTTAGCAGGGAGTTATACAACCGACTATACTGGGCTGTATAATTACTGGTAAAGCAACAGCCCAGTGTAAAATCGCATAAATGTCTAATAATGCCTACCTGCCCGTCCGGTCAGGCGGATGTGCGGGGCGGGCTATTTCTTCTCCGGGGGCGGGCTGTTCTTTGGTATCCATTTCTGGATTTCGCTAATCCTGTTACGGATGTCCTGGATTTTCGGGATGATAGTTTCCTTCATAGATGGGTCTAATTCAATGGCCTTTTCCCAGTCCACGATGGATTCGTTGTATTTATCAATTGCCTTCTGGTAATGGCCGCTGCGGGTCAACTGAATGGCCAGATTGGTGCGGGTCATTGCCCGGTGCTGGTAGGTGCGAGAATCCGTGTTAAGCCATCCGATGCACCGGTTAATTGCCTCTTCGGCCTTAAGGTAATATTCAGTCGCATCCTCATTGTGGCTCATTTTCCAGCCGCCCCAGCAGTCATAAAGAGAACCCAAACCATCCCAAATGGATGGCACGTAATAAGCCGATGGGTTTGCAAGTTCAAGCGCTTTTCTGAAATCATTTTCCGACTTTTTGTAGTCCTGCATCGGATTTCTTCCGGTTTCCTGCTTATGCAATCCCAGGCAGGAGTATGCCTCGCCTCTTCTATACCAGCAGGTTGGGGAGTCGCTTTTTACTTTTATGGCCTTGGCGGCGTCATCAACGGCGTTCTGGAATACCGGCACTGCATCCTTTTGCCTGGATTTTGTATAGTTACCGAAATTTATCCAGATGCCTGCCCTGGCAAGCAGAGAATCCACATCGGTCGGCTCCAACTCCAATGCCTTTTCCATATCCCTAGCCGCCTGAAGATATGCCTCGGTCGGGTCCTTGCCGGTGTCCTTATTATACCACATACCCCAGCAAAAGTCGGCATATTGGGAATTCAGCATCGCCCGCTCCCTGTAGCCAATCGGGTTGGAAGGGTCAATCTCAATAGCCCGGTTAAGGTCGCTCCGTGATTTCTCAAAATACTTAGACGGGTCAAGGCCTTTCCTGTAGTTTGACATTGCAAATTGTAGGTGGAGTTTCCCTCTCAAGAGTAATGCCAAATAATTATCCGGTTGGAGTTTGAGGACCCTATCCCAGTCATTAAGGGCCGCGGTCTGGTAGATAGGCATATCAGAGTAGGCAAATAACTCCATATTAAGCTGGGCTCTTCGTTCAAGGAATGCAACATTGCCTCTATCCGTGTCAATTGCCCGAGTCAGAAGTTGTATTGCTACGTTGGAACTGGTAATGTCCTTTTTGGATTCATATACGGCGGCTAATAGGAGGACCGCCTCATCAAATGCCCTGTCTTTTTCCAGGGCGGCTTTTAGTTTGGCAGAGGCGGATTTTGTATTTCCGTCAATAAAATCTATAATACCCTGGGCTGTAAGATAGCGTGGCGAGTCGGCCTCTAACCCCTTAAGCGATGCCTTGAGGTCGTCAAGCGCTTCGGACTTAATCCTTTTCGCCTCATCTGTCTCTAAATCCCTGGGTGATATATCCGCCGGTATCTTAGGTGCGTTCTCCAGGGGCGCATTCAATCTTCTTTGCGCCTCTTTTCTCTGCCAATCATCATATAGGTTTCGCATTACAATCTGGTATTGGTGGTATTTTAACCACCCTCTTTCATACAGGGATGAAACGTAATCTGGGTTAAGCGTAAGCGCTTGATTCTGCTCCTTCATCGCCTTCAGAGTGTCTCCAATCATTCGGTAGAGTTTGCCGAGCGAATAGTGAAACTGGTGGTTATTCATGGCGTCTGAACCGGCCTTCTGATAGACGGCTGAATTGAGGATACGTTCTGGGATTTTGACCAGATTGGCCATCGGCTCGCCGGCGCGGCGGCGCTCAAGCGCCTCCTCGTGCGCGTTGCTTAGGTCCTCCAACAGCGCCTCGGTCAGGGTCCGGGCATAGTCCACTGCCTTCTGCCTTTCCGTCTCGGCCTGTTTCTTATCCTGCTCGGTCCGGATATTCCTGTAGGAATAGAACTGCCAGGCAATAATGGCAAGAAGCAGGATGAACACCGAACTTAAAATAGCAATGGACGCGACCTTGTTTTTCCTGGCCTTGAGCCAGATTCTGGTTAGGGTTCCAAGGCGCCGGGCCTGAATCGGCTCGCCTTCAATAAACCGCCCCAGGTCTTCGGCCAGTTCCGATGCGCTTTGGTACCGCCGCGCCCGGTCTTTATGCAGGCACTTCAGGCATATTGTTTCCAGGTCCTTGTGCACCACGACAATGGAATTGGGCGTGGGCGGGTCGTGGTTAACCACTTTGTTGAGGACATTATATAAATCATTACCCTGGAACGGCGCCCGGCCGGTCAGGGTATGGTAAAGAGTCGCGCCCAGGGAGAATATGTCGCTCCTTTTGTCCACTTCATCCTTTTTGCCCATTGCCTGCTCGGGCGACATATAATCAGGCGTGCCGACCGCGGTGCCACTCATTGTCAGCGAGCGGTCCAGGCCGCTTAATTCCTTGGCTAATCCGAAATCGGTCAGATACACTTTACCCGCTTTGTCTATCAGGATGTTGCCGGGCTTGATGTCGCGGTGGATGATATTATTATTGTGGGCGTAATTCAGTGCCAGGGCCACATCGCGGACAATCCCGGCAATACGTTGGGGCGTCAGCTGTCCTTCGCCACTCCGTAGCTTCGGAACAGCAGAGGATGGCGAGTCGTTTTTCTTCTTTATCAGGTCGGCCAGTGAGACGCCGTTTATAAAATCCATTGTCAGGTAATATGTCTTGCCGACCACGCCGGCCTCATAGACGTTGACTATATTGGGATGCTTGAGTTTGGCTGTAGAGCGCGCCTCGCGGATGAACCGGGCCGTGGAGTCAATGTCCTCCAACTGGAGCGTCTTGAGCGCAATCCGGCGATTTAAGACCGGGTCAAAGGCCAGATAGACCGCGCCCATTCCGCCCTGTCCTAATTTGCGCTCAATTCGGTATTTACCGAAGGCCTCCTGAATAACCCGGGCTGATGTCGGCTGAGGTGTTTCACCAGTTTTAATGGTCTTATCCGTATTATTTGTGTTTTGGTTTTCCATATCTATTTCTGCCCGCTCCGTTAGAAAGAGCCGTGGCAAGTGAAAGAATTCGTCGTTTTGGTATAACCATAATTAACGGACTTTCTAACGGGGCCCGCCTGAAGACCGGCCAAGCAGGCGCTTTTTCCATTTGGCGTATTCTCTCTGGATTTCCTCTATCATAGAATGATTTGAGGACAGGTTAATGAATGTCCCGGCGTCTTCAATCGCCTCCTCGTATTTCCCCAGGGCGCCGTAGGCCATTGCCCTGGTATAGTAAAAACTGCTGTCCTGGCCCAGTTCTATGGCCTTGGTGCAGTCGCGGATAGACCAGTCATATTTGCCCATATCATAATAGATTTGGCCCAGACAGCCGTAGGCATAAGCGTTATCAGGGCCCAGCGCTATGGCTTTATGGCTGTCGGCAAGGGCCTGCGCGATATTGCCCATCTGATAATAGGCCCTGCCGCGGTATTGGTAGCCAACGGAACTATTCGGGTCCAGTTTAAGTATTCGGTTAGCATCTCCGATTGCCTTTTCATAGTCGCCTTTGTGAATATAAGCCACGGCGCGGTTGCTGTAAATATGAATTCGGTCCGGCGCTATTTCCGCGGCTTTGGTTAAATCCTTGATTGCCTTGTCGTATTCACCCAACTGGCCGTAGATAAGACCGCGACCCTCGTAGGCATCGCAGTTTTTCTGGTCTAATTTCAACGCCCGGTTATAATCAGCCAGCGCCTCTTTGGAATTACCAAATGCTGAATGCAGATTGCCGCGATAGGTATAATTGGTTGCATTCCCGGGGTCCAATTCCACGGCCCGGCTGAAGTCAGCCAGGGCCCGGTCATAATCATTTTTACTCTGCCAGACACAGCCGCGTAAACTGTACAGGTAGGCGTAGGTGGGAGTAAACTTCAGCGCCTTATTAAAATAGGTTATCGCCTGCTCATAGTTATCTGCTTTGTAATAGGCCTCCCCTGCCCCGATATATCCGGACACATCATTCGGCGCAAGTTCAATCGCCCTGGTAAAATCGGCGATGGCTTTCTTATAATCCTTTTTGCTGTGGTAAACGGCGCCGCGCCTCATATAATATGCCGGCTCGTTAGCGTCAATTTCTATGGCCCTGCTGTAATCGGCAACGGCTTCATCGGTCCGGCCGCTCCATTTAAGAACTTCAGCCCGCAGGTAATAACTGTCGTCGTCTGATGAAGATAGTTCTATTGCCAGGTTGCAATCAGTTAGCGCCGCGGACAAATCTCCGTTTTTCTCGTGCGCCATTGCGCGCCAGATATGCGCCTTGGCATAGCCGGGCTTCAGTTCTATGGCCCGGTTGCAATCCGCCACTGACTTTTTATAATCGCCTGTCTTGAAATAAACGTATCCGCGCTCCAGCCAAGCGTCGTAATTACCCGGATTTATTTCAATCGCCCGGTTAAAATCCGCAAGCGCCTTTGTGTAATTTTTCAGATTGGTATGAAGTCCGGCCCTGTAATAATACGCCATACCGTGCTCCGGCTTCAAATCTATTGCTTTAGTGTAATCGGCAATTGCGCCATCTATGTCCCCTTGCAAATCCTTGGCACGAGCCCGTTCACAATAATAATCAGCGTTATCCGGGGCCATCTCTATCAGCCGGTTGGCTATTTCCAGCGCCTTGCTATGATTGTTTTCCTGAATATAAAGGCAGGCAAGAGCGTTAAGGGCCTCGGTGAAGGTCGGGTCTATCTCAAGGGCACGCTCGGCGATTCGTATCTTTTCATTCTGCTCAGGGCTTCCCATACGCGTGGTCTCAAGAATCTTTTGCGCCTGTTCCCGCCTTTGTTTGTATCCTTCAGCGGTCTTTAATAATTCCTGCATCTGGGTATCATCCTGCCTGAGGGTCAGGACTTTGTTGCACCAGACCACGGTATTGTCATAATCCTTGGCGGCAAATGAGGTATTGGCATTTTGGCGGTATGTCTCAATTTTCCGTGCGGCCAGCGCGGATGAGACCAGAAAATAAGTTAGGGCAAAAAGTAATAGGACAGAACCGCCGAGTATGGCCAGGGTAGCCGGCTTGTTGCGTTTGGCCTTCTTAATCAGTTTGGTAATCAGCCCGGAGCGCCTGGCCTTGATGGTCTCGCCTTCTATGAACCGTTTCAGGTCATCAGCCAGTTCCTGGGCGGTCTGGTAGCGCCGGCCCGGCTCCTTTTCCAGGCATTTCATACAGATGGTCTCAAGGTCCGGATGCAGGTCCTTATCCATCCTGGTGGGCAGGACCGGGTCCTTGTTTATCACCCGGTTAAGGACCTGGTAGAGGTCGCTGTCCACGAATGGGCTTGCGCCGGTAAGACAATAATACAACGTCGCGCCCAGCGAGAAGATATCGCTCCGGGCG
>JBFMDM010000102.1:0-7916 GCA_040753835.1 Planctomycetota bacterium | reverse complement strand
CGCTTGCGATAACCAGTTGCGAGGCCTTTTTCTTCAAATCAACCGGGTCTATTTTATCTGCAACGACTTCAAACGACTCGCAGGGGTCCCAGCGAATCAGTTTGCGGTTAAACGTTGAATCAAACGACTCCTCCAGTCCCTGCAACAGGGACGCGCCGCCGGAAAGGTAAATATTCTCTATCGGCTTGTCAAACTGGTGCTCGAAATAATCAAACGAAAGTTGTATCTCGTGCGTCAGGTCGTCCAACAGCGAACTTACATAATCCTTGATTTCGTCGGCCTTGAGTTGCGGGTTGCGCTTTAACTGCTCCGCCTCGTTTTCCGGCAGGCCCATCTTCTTGCTGATGGTCTCGGTGAAATCGTTGCCCGCAATGTAGATTTCGCGGGTGAAGAAAACCTGCAGACCGAGCATTATGTTGACGTTCGTCTTTGCCCCGCCGATATCAATAAGGGCGTTCACCTTATTGCCGATATCGGCCGAAGGATTAATCAACTGCTTCAGTTCAAACGAATTGCCTAGGGCAAAGCAGTCCACATCCACGGCCATCGGCCAGAGCCCGCCCTGCTCAAGCAATGTAATATGCTCGTCCAGTTTATCCCGCTTGGCCGCAACCAGGAGCACCGTCATATCCTTGCCCGGCTTGCCGCTCCCTTCGTCTTTCTTTATGTGCGGAAGCCGCATGCAGTCCAGCATCACCTCGTCCACCTCAAACGGGATATATTTGCTCGCCTCGTATTTGATGGCGTTCTTCAGTTCCTCGTCGGTCATTTCCGGCATAGTGATATAACGGACAATAACCGACCGGCCTGAAACCGAGGTGACGACCTTGTTGGTATGGAAATTATGCTCGGCCCAGATGGCCTTAAGCACCTCTTTCAGGTCCTCGCCGGGCGCGATTTCGCGGTATACATAGCCGCTCATCGCATACCTTTCGGTCTTGGGCGAACGCGACAACTCCACGGCCTTAATGGCCCGCGACCCGATATCCAGACCAACCAACGGTTTGCCTTTTAACTTCACTGCCATAGGTTTTCGTTTATATCAAAATACGCATACCGTTTCAAGTATTTGTGGATTTTTTATCCGTTTATTTATGGCGGCCTGCCTGCCGCCCTATCTGGCGTGTTTATGCCGGTAATAATCGGATGCCGTACCGTAAGAATCAATATCGCCGATGTCAAACCACTTTCCTTTGAGCGTGTAGCCGTAGATATCCTTCTGTTTATACAGCCACTGCAGGTAGTAGCCGGGCGCATCCGGATTAAAACCCTTGTTCAGGTATGCGGTAATCAGTTTCAGGTCTTCCTTTGCGAAAATATACAGGCACATCGCCACCAACGTGCTCTGCGGCAGGGCCGGCTTTTCCTCAAAATCAATTATCCGGCCGGCATTGTCCAGGGTTACCAAGCCGTACTGGCTGAGAATCTCCCGTTTGCTTCCCTTAAAATCTTTCAGGCAGATGGTCGTGCCGAGTTTTCTGAAAAACTTCACGAAATCGGTAAAATCAATCTCAAAAAGATTATCGCCGGCCACTATCAAGAGTTCGTCATTGATTTTATGTTTTTTGATAACGAACTGGATGTCTCCGATGGCGCCCAGTTTGTCATTGGTGCTCTGGGACATATCATCGCAGAGCACAATCTTTTGCCCGTATTTGCGGTAATGCCCTGAACGTTGTTCCAGTTTTCCCTTCAGCCATTTCTCGTAATTAATATAGAAGAGGTGGTTGCTGACGATGTATATCTTGTCAATCTCCTTGCGCGGCAGTAATAAGTCCAGCGACCATTCCATCACCGGCTTGCCGGCCATATCCAGGAGCGGCTTGGGCGTGTTTGCGGTCAGGGGATAAAGCCGAACCCCGTAGCCCGCGCCGAGGATTAATGCTTTCATACTGATTGCTACCTAATTTTATAAGAATTCTATCGCAAGAGCAATAAAAAACGTCCCTTACTTTTTGGACAAATTCCCTTCGGCAAAAAGCCGGATGGCTTCAGGGTACGCCTCTTTCTCCGCCTCAAAGACCCGGTCGGCTAAACTATGCACCGTATCACCCGCAAGGACCGGCACCTTTTTCTGCACGAGTATCGGGCCGGTGTCATAAGTATTGTCCGCAAAATGCACGGTGCAGCCGGATTCCTTTGCACCCGCATCCAGCACGGCCTGATGAACCTTGTCGCCGTAGAAACCGTCTCCACCGAAATCAGGCAAGAGCGCCGGATGGATATTCATCACCTTGCGATGATATTCCTGCGGAATTACATATAAATGAAGAAACCCGGCCAGGGTAATCAAGTCAATAGAATATTTCTTAAGGATGTTATTGATGGCCGCGCTGAATTCCTCTTTGGACTTGTATTTCTTGCGGTCCACCACAAAGGCCGGGATAGTATGATTCCTGGCGCGCTCCAGGCCCTGGACATCGGGCTTGCTGGAAATCACCACCTGGATTGTAGCCGGCAGTTTGCCCTGCCCTATCAGGTCAATGAAGTTCTGCAAGGTCCGGCCCGAACCTGAAATCAAAACCGCAAGATTTACCTTTTTCATATTCGTAATTCGTAGTGGCTAAACATACCCGTGAAGCAATATATCCGACCCCATATCTTTAACTGTTGCACCTTGTTCAAACGGCCCGGCTTTCTTGAGAAACCCGATAGCGCTGAGGGTGTTTTCGCATCCTATTACTTTCGGCGCAACAAAGCAATAGACCTCATCCACGACTTTATTATCAAAGGCGCTCTTCAGGACATCAGCACCGCCTTCTATCATTATCTTCTGTATGCCGCTCTTGGCCAGCGTCCTCATCGCGGCCATAAAATCAAGTTTTCCCAGGCGTCCCGCAACCCGGAACACCCGCACGCCTTTTTTTTCCAATGCCACGATTCTCTTACGCGGTGCAGACGCAGATACCATTAAATACACATCGCCCTTGCCAATCGTCCGAATCAGATTAGAATTTGATGGTAATCTTGCTTTGCTATCTAAAATGATTCTTATCGGTTTTCTGCGTTTATCTGCGTTCGCTATCGCGGTCTCTGCGGAGTTCATCTGTGGCAAGAGAAACGGATTGTCCTCCAGCGCCGTCTCAATCCCGACCATCACTGCCTGGCACCGGCCCCGGATGACCTTGGCATAGTCCCGCGACTCCTTGGAAGTAATCCACTTGGGCTTACCATTAGGATATGCCATCTTGGCGTCCATAGACATCGCCCACTTGGCAATCACATACGGAATACCCTTCTGATGCGCCTTAAAGAACGGTTTATTAATAGCCCTGGCCTCTTTGGCAAGCACGCCTCCTATTACATTAATACCGTGCTGTTTCAGCAGGCGCACCCCCCGGCCACGGACCAGCGGATTCGGGTCACGCGAGGCAATAACCACCTTACTGATACCGCTATAGGCAATGGCATCGGCGCAGGGCGGGGTCTTGCCGAAATGCGAACACGGCTCTAATGTGAGATATAATGTAGCGCCTTTAAGATGTTCCGGATTCTTTACTGAGTTTATGGCATTAATTTCCGAATGCGGCCCGCCGAAATACTGATGATACCCTCTCCCGATTATTTTATTCTTGCGGACAATCACCGCCCCGACCAAGGGATTCGGCGCCACTTTCCCCTCGCCCTTCAGGGCGAGTTTTATGGCCAAGCTCATATATCGTTCATGAATCATACCCCTTAATTAACAACAATTGGTGAATAACTCAAGAAAAACTGTTATGACGATAAGTATTGACAAATACAACCCGAAATGTTAATAAAATGCCATGTCTAAGTACAGATGGGTCATATCTCTATCCATTGTCTTGCTCCTATTTACAATCTTCTTCATCTGGGTAGTTCCCTTCAAGGATTTTATCTCCGTCTTTTCCAACGCCCCAAAAAGCGCATCCGTCACCACTGCCACAGCGCAAAGTAAAAATAATGCGGAAGGTGAATCTTTCCTCTCTAATTTACGCAAGGGTCTCAAAGATAAAGACGCCGACGAGCGCATCCAGTCCTTGCGTTGGCTTTCGGGATTTATAAACGACAAGGAATCCATCCCAGAAATCCGATTAATCTTTGAAAGGGACGATGAAAAAGTCAGGAAAACGGCGGCTGTTGCGCTGGCCTACTTGGACGACAAGGAATCCTTCGCCAAAATAGCCCCGGAATTAAGGAAAATGCTCGGCGAGGAAGACGATGACTTGCGCCGTGCGGCCATCACGGCTTTGGCTCGGATAGATATCAAAGATTCCATCCCAAAAATACGCCACTGCCTTTACGACAAGAGCGAACGTGTACGGTGCGCCGCAGTAGAAGCGCTCGCAAATCTGAATGACAGGGAATCGTTGCCTGTAATTACCGGTCTTCTTGATAACGAAGCAAAACCGGTCAAAAAAGCCGCAGTGGAATCGTATATCAAACTGCACGGTCAGGACAACATTGCCGAGATAAAAAAACTACTTGATTATAAAGACAAGGTTGTTCCCCAATGGACTATTTATCGTATAGACCAATGGGATATAAAGGTATCAGCAACGGATATCATGAGGTTTCTTGATGCTGATGATATCCTTACGCGCTGGAGCGCGGCCTCCCTTATGGGCAAACTATCAGGCCGGGAATTCATCCCGAAACTAAAGGAGATGCTCCTCAAGGACAAGGATTCAACCGTGCGCGGCTGGGCAACCGTGGCGCTGATAGAACTCGGGGAAAAACAAGACCTGACCCCAAAGGAAGGCCAGTATATCGCCCGGACCCGTGGCTGAGGGGGAAAACTTACCTCGCGTGTCGAGGCAGCGCTCAAAAAGATAGGGCTTTCCGACAAGGAAATAGAAGATTTAACCACTGATTATCACCAAAGAGGATACGGAAAACACCTAAAAGAGGATTATAACGGCGCGATTGCCGACCTTGACAAGGCCATCGGGCTTAATCCGGACGATGCCGAGCATTATTCTACACGCGGACGGGTCAAATACGAACATGGAGATTTAGACGACGCCATAAAGGATTTTGACAAAGCCATTGACCTTAACCCAAAAGACAGCTCATCCTATGTGCAACGCGGGGACGCCAAGTACAAAAAAGGAGAAACCAATGCCGCGATGCTGGATTTTACCCGGGCCGTGCTGATTAACCCCAGTGGATGGACATATTACGCACGCGCAGATGCCAGAAAGAAGAGGAAGGATTTTACCGGCGCTTTAGAGGATTATACCAATGGCATCAAATTCGACCTGAAAAATGCGTATTATTATTGCGCGCGCGGTGAAGTCAGATACGAACTGCATGCTTATGATGAAGCTATCAATGATTTCACCCGAGCCATAGAATTAAGTCCCCGCTACGACTATGCCTATGTTTGGCGCGGATATACCAGGAAAAAAATGGGCGATTATCCGGAAGCCATTGGCGACTATACCAAAGCCATAGAAATCAACCCTGATTATGCCGAAGCCTATTATTATCGCGGTCATGCCTGGTACAATAAAGGGAACTATACCAACGCTATTAACGACTGGAAGCAAGCCATAAAGATTGACCCATCTAAAGAAAAAGAATTAAGTCCCTTGATTGAAAAGGCGAAACAAGCCAAGGAAAAGAAATAAGCCCAATCGCCGCCAAGGAATTTGAATGCGAATAACGCTAACTCTACGAATTATTCGTAATTCGCCGATTCGTAATTCGTAGTGCCTACGCGATGACCACCGTCAGGCCATTGGTCCAGGAGCCGCTGTTGTCCGGGTTGCGCAGGTTCACCCAGCGGAAATAGCCGTAGAACCTCATTCCAACGCCCTCAGAGGCGCACTTGATGATAAACCGCGCCCGGGTTGAGGTATGCACATAAGGACATTCCTCAGGAAATGGGTAGTGAAATTTTTTGCCGTCCACGGGCTGGGGCCTGACCGGAATAAACGCATACCGGCATTCTATCACATCCGCGTCATTGTGCATACTGGGACTGTCCTGGTCGGTCTCCCGCCGGCAAGTAACCTTTATCCAACCGCCGCCCATTGGCTCAAGTCCCACCCACGGGATGTCGTTAATCTTGGGCTTGGGCGAGGGCTTGATATCGTGTTCCCGGCCAATCAATGCTGATAGATCCGCCTTGGAGATACGGCGGTTATTCAGGACCCATTCCCGGTGAAAGGCCCGCCAGGCCTTCTCGTACCGCATGCGGCAGGCCCGGTGCGCCGAAACCTGGACGCTGGTGCGTCTCTGCCTGATACACACCTGTTTGTAAAGCGGTTCGTACTCCGCGCGCAGGTCCTTCAGCACCTGAATATCAGCATCCAGGATGCCCCAAGCCACCTTATTCGCATCCACCCGGTTCACATAGATGCCCTGCTTGATGAAAAACTCACTATCCTTGTTCGGAATCCAGTCACTGCCTCTCTTCGCTGGCATATTCTAACTCCTATTCTGCTTACGCAGTGGGTAAACCACAGCCATAAGCGGTAAAATCTCCTAAATCCCCCTTAAAATCACCCGATTAAATGGTAAAATGCGCTGACTTACGCACAAAACCACCTGATTCCTGCTCGTAACGGTGCCGTTATAACCCGTAACGATACCGTTATAACTCGTAACGGTGCCGTTATAACCCGTAACGGTGTCGTTATAACCCGTAACGGTGTCGTTACAACTCGTAACGGTGCCGTTATAACCCGTAACGGTGTCGTTACAACTCGCAACGGTGTCGTTATAACCCGTAACGAAGCCGTTGCAACCTTGTGTGTTAAGACGCTAAACCTGGGTCTTGCCACCCTATCCACTAATGTTATACCATTAATTTGGGATTTGTCAAGCCCACGCATAAAAATTGTGACTAAATTCTTGGAATTGCTCAATACGGGCGGTATTGTTGTAATCTACGGCCGCATTCTACCCGTTATGTGTGGGGCTCAATATACTTCGCTAAAGTTGGAAGCATTGTTACATCATATTTCTAATTCAGCCCTTTGCGTAGCAATGGTCGAGAGCACCTACTGGAGCGCATCGGGTACATGCTGTCCCAGAACTCCCTACTTCTTATCCTCTTCCACTCCTAATTCCTTTAGCGCCGCCTGGGCGCGTTTTGCCATTTCATCATCAAATTTATATAGTTTTAGGACACCCTTTATATCAGAAATAATCTCCTGGGGTACTTTATTCTTGGCGCCTAATTCTACTAAAGCAACACCAGCCCAGCCGCGCACGCTGCTATCCTCATCTTTTAGCAGATTGACTATTTCTGGTACCGCTTCTTTGGAACCGAGTTTGCCAAGGGCAATAACCGCATATATTCGAACAGTGTTAATATTATCTTTCAGAAGATTCATTATTTCAAGCACAGATTCTTTATCACCCAACTCTCCAAGGGCTTTAGCCGCAAAACTGCGCACAGATGCATTCTTGTCATTCAATAGTTTGATTATCTTAGGTGCGGCCTCTTTATAACCGAGTTTACCAAGGCTATAAGCCGCAGACCCGCGAACTAATGCGTCCACATCCTTCAACAGTTCTGTTATCTCAGGCGCGGCCTCTTTATAACCAAGTTTACCAATGACATCAGCCGTATGGATACGAACATATGATTCCTTATCCTTTAACAGTTTGGCTATCTCAGGCGCGGCTTTTTTATAACCAATATTACCAAGAGCGTCAACTGCACACACGCGAACGTCTTTATCGCTATCCTTCAACAATTTGATTATCTCAGGCGCGGCCTCTTTATAACCGAGTTTGCCGATGGTATAAGCCGCAGACCTGCGAACTAATGCGTCCACATCCTTCAACAGTTCTGTTATCTCAGGCGCGGCCTCTTTATAACCGAGGTCACCAATAGCATAAGCCGCAAAACTGCGCACAGATGCATTCTTGTCATTCAATAGTTTGATTATCTTAGGTGCGGCCTCTTTATAACCGAGTTTACCAAGGCTATAAGCCGC
>JBFMDM010000101.1:0-7938 GCA_040753835.1 Planctomycetota bacterium | reverse complement strand
CCCCCCATCTCCCCTATAGCAGTAATTCATCCTATTAAGTTAGCAGGTCATCACCGTTGGGTTAGCAGGTTATCTCCCTTATGACAGTAGGTTACTGATAGCAGTTAAGAGAGTGACTACCCGGTTTTGTGAGCCAGACCGGCCTGTCTGAGTTCCTGTTCGGCCAGACAGTGGAGTAAATTATTTATGCAAAAATCCGAGATTTTTAAGTCCGAAAGGGGTTTTTATTCACTCCGTTCCGTGCCTCCCGGTGCGCCCCCGCCCTGTTCTATTGGAGCGGGGTGCTCCCGACCATCGCTTCGCTCAAGGGGTGCTCGTGGTCTCGCAGTAGAGAGTTCGTTTATATATATGGCGGAAGTAGGCAGTGAACTGCAGTCAGTAGACAGTAGTAAATTGGCGGTAGGCAGTGTCAGTACTGAGAAACTCCAGAACGGTTCGGTTACCGCCGAGAAATTGGCCGCGGGTATCGGCGCAGGAAGCCAAATTACCTGGCTTCCCACCAGAATCCAATTGACCTCGCTCATCGTTGGCGGGAATCAGGATTGGATGCCCAGCGCGCCGAATCCGGCCATTCCGCCCGAGGCAACGGCATTAATATTGCAGGTGGAATTGGTGCAACAGAGCATACCGCCTGCGCCGCGACGCAACCCAGCAGGAGTGTTATGCGATTGGCGTGGAAGTAAAGAATGTCGGCCAGGTCTATGGCGGACAGGCGATTGTGCCCATCGTGGGCGGGAGTTTTGAGTATTCGTTTACGGATGCGTCAGGCAATGTGAACATAACCTTCAACCATACGTTATAGGTTATATAGTATAAGGTATCCACCTTCACTTCGTTGTGGGGATAAGGGGCAGTAAAAGGTCGTCCCTACGGGATTCCTAACTGCCTCTAATTGGCTACATTGCGTGGGTGTGCCCGGTACGTTCCCAGCCCCCCGATGTTCGCTATACGCGGTCCCTTCGGGTTCATCGGGGGGCGGGGAATAATAAATCCCGAGAATATTCGTTGACCAAGCACATAATATTTGTATAATCTATTACCATAGGTTATATAGTGCGATAGGACCAAACTGCTGGCAAGCAGGTGCATAATTTTTATGTGCGGGCCTGCCTGCCGCAGGCAGGGTTGACCCCGCACATAAACAATGTTATAATATTACGCATAAGATTAACCGGGTAGTTAAATCGGATAGTTGGCTTGGCCAAATATCTTATGTGCGTGGTTGACAGAATAACTAAAATCGTATACTATAGCATATATATCCCGATATTCCCCGACAGTATTTGTCGGGGGTCTCTGCGGAGTTCGTCGGGATAACTGCCCGTAATTCCCCTGTCGTATGACAGGGTCAAACGGGCAGTAAAGGGAAATAATTAATTTATGGAAGTGAATCCGAACGATACAGCCAACAGGCCCAGGAGCCGGGTGAGCGTCTGGCTGGCCGCCATCTTTGGCATCGGCCTGGTCCTGAGCATCGTCCTTAACGTTGTCCTTTTTATTATGGTCGTCGCCAAGTTCTCGTCCGGAGGCGCCTTTCAGGATTTGCACGACCGGAGATACCGCGAGCGGCTGGTAGGCGGCGAATCCTCATCCGATAACAAGATTCTAATTATCCCGGTTACCGGCGTGATTATGTCCGGCCGCGATAGCGGTGGTCTTTTCGGCGGCGCGTCTGACCCGGTCCAGACCGTGCGTGAAACCCTGAAGCGGGCCGAAGGCGATGAGGACATCAAGGCGATTATCCTGGATATCAACAGCCCGGGCGGGAGCGTCACGGCCTCGGATAATATCCACCGAGAACTCCTGCGCTTCAAGGCCAAGCGGCCGGACGTGATTATCGTTTCTTACCTTGGCGAGGTGGCGGCTTCAGGCGGATATTATGTGGCAATGCCGGGCAACCGCATCGTGGCGCACCCGACCTCCATCACCGGCAGTATCGGCGTGATTGCCTCTATGCTGAACGTTGAGGGGCTGTTCCAGAAAATAGGATTGAAGTCAGAGGTCATCAAGTCCGCGGACAAGAAGGATATTTTTTCGGGCACCCGTCCGATGACCAAGGAGGAGCGGGCCATTATGCAGGCGATGATTGACGAGATGTACCAGCGGTTTGTAGGCATTGTTTGCGAGGGCCGGCCGAACCTGAGCCGCTCAGAGGTTCTTAAACTGGCGGACGGCCGGATTTACACGGGCGAGCAGGCCGTGAAGAACGGACTGGCGGACGAGACCGGCGACCGCGATGACGCCTTTGAGACGGCCAAGAAACTGGCTAAGGTTTCTGACGCCCGGCTGATTCAGTACCAGAAACGGCACGATTTTTGGGAGTTGTTTGAGGCCTCTGCATTGTTCCAGCCGCAGGGCATCGCCTCTGACATCCGGAGCGCCCTCTTGGAAAGGAATACGCCGCATTTGTTATACCTTTGGCAGGTTGAATAAACTTATATATGATGAAATTAGGCGATACATTGGTTGAAGCGAAGTTGCTGGACAGCCAGCAACTCAAGACCGCTTTGGAGTACCAGAAAAAGACCGGCCTGAAACTGGGCGAGGTGCTGGAGAAACTGGGCTTTGTCTCAGAGGACGAGATACTGGCCTGCCTGGCCAACCAGCAGAGCATGGAGATAGTCAATCTCAAGAATATTATCATCCCCAACGCGCTGGTCAAGAAGATACCCCTGCAGTTGATAGAGAAATACAATATCATTCCCATCGGTATCAAGGGCGACACCCTGACCATTGCGACCAGCGACCCGACCGATTACGAGGCCGTGGAGCAGATTCAGTTGCTGACCGACCTCAAAGTGGATATGGTGTTGGCTACCACTACAGAGATAAAGGCCTCTATCAGGGACGTTTTCCAGCTGGCGCATAAGAAGGCCAAGGAAAAGGACGATATCCTGCAGGAATTGTCCGATGCGCCCAGAAACAAGGGGGATGCGGCCAAGGGCAACGAGATATTGAATCATCCGCTGACCCGGCTTCTGATAGAGAAGAATATCATTACCGAAGATGAGATACGGAAAAAGATAGAAGAAAGATAATAACCCCTGCGCTGTGAAGTCCCGTAAGGGATGCGTTATGGGCGATAAAAACGAGAGAAACTAACAACATTCACGAAGGGAGCCGAAATCTGTTTGGGGAAGACAGGTCCCGCAAAGACAACGGGAATCTCTGAACCAGGCGATTGGTTCCCACCTGAACATAAATGGTTTCTTTTCTTACAGCCCGGACGGCAGAGGCGGGGGTTACTTTATCAATGCGTAGAGTAGTGATTATCGGCGCCGGCCAGGCCGGCCAGACACTGGGCCGGTTGCTGAATCGTTCCGGCCGATACAAGGTTACCGCGGTCTGGAGCAGGAAGTTAAAGAACGCCAGCGCAGCCGCCCGGTTTATCGGGAAATGCGCCATGGTTTACAAGGACAAGGCATCGGCCGCACAGCAGGGCGGGATAATCTTTATTACCACGCCGGACAGCGCCATCCAGAATACCTGCCGTGAGATTTTCTCAAGCGGGCGTAAGTGCCAGGACAAAATAGTCATCCACTGCAGCGGGAGCCAGCCGTCTGCGATTCTTAAGGATGCCAGGAAAGGCAGGAATAACTGCATCGCCTCGCTCCATCCGTTGCAGACATTTGCCAATAAGGCAGAGACCGCCAGGGAATTCAAGGGGACTTATTGCGTCTATGAAGGAGAGCCAAGGGCATTGGTTGTGGTTAAAGACATTATCAGGGCGTTGGGCGGGATTCCCGTGATGATTAAGGCAAAGGACAAGATGCTTTATCATATCGGCTGTGTCTTTGCATCCAATTATCTGGTAACGTTGATAAAGACAGCAAAGGATTTCCTGAAACAATGCGGGCTCAATGACAAGGACATCCTGCGCGCCATAAAACCGCTGGTTGATTCCAGCGTCAATAATATAATGACCATCGGCATTCCCAAGGCATTGACCGGCCCGGTCTCCAGGGGCGATACCCTGACGATTAGAAACCACCTGAAGGCAATCAGGAAGGGTATGAAACATTATCTGGCTTTATACCGTGAACTGGGCTGGCATACAATCGGCATTGCCCTGGACAAAGGGAGTATCAATAAATCGCAGGGCGTGCGATTGCGGGAGAAATTAGGATGAATATCATATTAGTCGGTTTCAGGGGTACGGGCAAGACCAGCGTGGGCGAACTATTGGCAAAGGAAATCAAGTGGAAATTCGTGGATGCGGACGAATACATTGAAAAGCGCTACGGATTTATGATTGCCGAACTGTTTGAGAAGCAGGGCGAGTCGCTTTTCCGGCTTCTGGAGTCGGACGTGATAAACGAACTCTGCCGGCTGGATTCGCACGTCATTGCGGCTGGCGGCGGCGCGGTTCTGAAATACAAGAACGTTAAGAACCTCAAGAAGAGCGGATTGGTCTTCCGACTCCAGGCGGACTGCGATGTGATTTACCAACGCATCCTCAAGGACGACAAGGCCGGCAAGACCCGGCCGCGGCTGACCAAGAAGAACCTGTATGACGAGATAAAATCACTGATTGAGTTCAGGGATCCCTACTACAAGCAGGCGGCTGACTATACCATCAATACCACAAAATCAACTCCCAAAGAGGTGGTTCATAATATCTGCGAGATACTCAGGACAAAATCGATTATTCCGTATACAACCGATTAATATGGGATATCCTAAATCGGCCAATGTTCTTGCGTCTTTCCCAAGGGCTGGGCAATATCGCCGCTTGCGCGAAAGGGTTTTGGGCATTCCGGGCCTGCATAATATCCTGAAGTGCGCGGATAAGAAGCAGGAGCCGGAACTGGAGAAGATAACCGAGAAGTTTCTTTACTATCTTTGGGCTGAACAGCCCATCAAAGGCCTGGCATACCGGACCGGCGATAACCGCGAGGTCAGGATTGACTCAAGCGGCCTGTGGAACTCCAGCCCGGGCCCGGATTTCACTGATGCGGCGATTAGTATCGCAGGGCAAATATGCAAGGGCGATATTGAGATGCATCTCTATTCTTCTGATTGGTATCGCCATAAGCATCACCTGGATAGGCGCTATAATAACCTGGTTCTTCATATAGCGCTTTGGGACGATGAGCAAAAACCGATTCGGCTGAATAATAAGAAAGAAGTGCCGCAGGTGGTCCTGGCGCCGATGTTGCGCGGGCAACTGGAGGATATAGACAAACTCCTGGAACTGGATGTGGCCGTAAAGCAGGGGCAGTATTACACATCAGCCGGCCGGTGTTATTCACTGGCCAGCAAGGCGCCGTCTGAAAAGACCGCCTCATTTCTTGAGGGCGCCGGCGAGTCGCGGATGCTGCGCAAGATGGAAAATCTGGCCGGGCGGTTGGAGAGGTTCAACGGCGACTATGAAGAGGTGCTGTATCAGGGAATAATGGGCGCGCTGGGATACAGGAATAATCAACTCCCGTTCCTGCAATTGGCCGAGACAGTGCCGTATCGTAAAATTCGGGAGATGCTTAAGGATTATCCTGCCGAGAAACACGCCCTGGTAATACAGTCAGTATTGTTGCGCCAAGCAGGTTTTATACCAGATGCGATAAATGGGTTTGATTTGGAGACGCGGTATTATCTAAAGTCGCTTCCGGTTATAAAAGGGCTGAATTCTGCCTGCGGCGAATGGACCTCAGGGGGCCGGCCGGCAAATTCGCCCTACAGAAGGATAGCCGGAATAAGTTATTTACTGTCCGCAATTCCTTCGCTATTTGGAAGGGTGTTGGATATCAACAAGGAGTTGTTTTGGTTATTCTGCATACCTCCGACTGGCTACTGGTCAAGACGGAGTAGTTTTGCTGGTAAGTTATTCCGGAACGAGCAGGCCCTTATCGGCAAGGAGCGCGCCGAGGCGATTGTGCTTAACATTGTAATTCCGCTGGTATTCTTGTATGCGCGGGCGGGAAAGGATAACAAACTGCAGGATTCGGTTCTGGGTCTATACCGGTCGTACCCGAGGCAAATGGAGAACTATTATACGCGGTTTATGAAACAGCGCCTGTTCAAGTCGGACGCCAAACTCTATTCAGGCGCGGTCAAGACCGCCTCAGCCCAGCAGGGTTTGATAGAGATATTTACCGACTTCTGCAAAAAGGGCTATGAGGGCTGCGAGCGTTGCGGGTTGAGGGAATACCTGAAGGGTTAATCCTGTTTTTTAGTTCGCTGGACCTGCCTTGCCGGCAGGCAGGCGCGGTCACTGCGTGTTCTTACGTTTATCAGTTTTTCAGTTGCCTATTTATATTTCTTCCATCTCCTGTGAAACCAAATCCATTGTTCCGGCGCCTGGCGGATTATCTTTTCTATCTCTGTAAGATATAACTGGGTCAGTTGCTTGATGTCCTCGTCCTTGTTGCCGCTTGGTTGGAATTGGATTGGTTCCTTGGCGCTGATGGTGTAGTGTATTTTCCCGCCATCAAATCGTACTCCATAAGGTATTATCGGCGCATTGGTCTTGAGATGGAGATTGGCCGGGCCCCACATCGCCGGGGCCATCCGGCCGAAGAACTTGGCGTCAACCCCCTTGTCCCGTCCGGTCTGGTCAATGAGCATAATTACCGCCTCGCCGCGCTTGAGCGCCTCTTCGCATCGGCTGATAGCGCCCTTGGTCGGAATGATTTTCACCCCGCATCTCAGCCGGAATCGGTTCATCATATTGTTTAAATACGGATTGACATACTGGAACGCCACGATGTTTATCGGGAATCCATTTTTGCTCAGTTCGTTTATACCGATTTCCCAGTTGCCCAGATGGCCGGAGACCAGTATGACTCCGCGGCCTTGCTTCAGGGCGCTGTCAATGACTCCGGTATTCTCAAGGCGGATGTGTTTCTTGTGCTTGAGATGGATAATGCGGTCCATATAAAGCATATGCACAAATGACAGGGCGAAATATTCAAATACCCGTCCGGCTAATTCCTCTGCCTCGGCAGGAGTATGTACAACAGGCGGCCTTGCCTGCAGGATATTTTCTACGGTTATGTTTTTGTATTTGCCCGCGATACTGAAGGCAAAGCGGACCAGTCCTTTGACCAGGACGGTTGCCGCATCATACGGCAGGGCGGTCAGGATGAATATAAGCCACCGCTGGACAAAATACTCTGCCAGAAATATCAGCCCTATGGGAACCGGTACCCGGCGCCAACTTTGTAAATTCATAAACTCTACTAATAACGAATATGCGAATTACGAATTCGTAATTAGAAGATTCGTAATTCGTAGTGGTTCTTCTTTTTCTTGATTGATTCCAGAATATATGGTTACTTAGTATACAATGATAGAGTTGGATTTCAACAATATACTTTATAATGTTTTAGGTCCGTCGCACAGCATCGGCGAGCCGGAACTCTATAATGCCATCAAGGACAACGGCTGCATCTGCGCTGAAATCCAGGATGAGCG
This sequence comes from Planctomycetota bacterium, assembly GCA_040753835.1. Classification (GTDB taxonomy): domain Bacteria; phylum Planctomycetota; class MHYJ01; order JACQXL01; family JACQXL01; genus JACRIK01. The sequence continues at coordinate 525 of JBFMDM010000101.1, read as the reverse complement.
CAAGCAGGGTGGACACGCATTCCTTGACCTGCCTTATGCCAATATAAACAAGATTATCTCCTTTGCCCGCGCCAATGCCAGGAAATATGAAAACGTGGTGGTGCTGGGTATCGGCGGTTCGGCATTGGGCACCCGAACATTATTAGAGGCGCTAAAGCCGCCGTTCTATAATCTTTTATCTGCAAAACAGAGAAAGGGTTTCCCACGGCTATTCATTCTTGACAACGTGGACGCAACCGAGACCAAGGCGCTGTTACAGATTATCAATCCTAAGAAGACGCTCTTTAACGTGGTCAGCAAGTCAGGCGGGACCACCGAGACCATTGCCTCTCTGCTGGTGACTTTAGGCGTATTAAAGAAGCATCTGGGTAAAAACTATCGCAAGAATCTGGTGATTACCACGGATAAGGAAAAGGGATTCCTACGCCGTCTGGCCGACAAAGAGGGCATCCAATCCTTTGAGACGCAGAAGGAAATCCAGGGGCGTTATGCGGTCTTAAGCCCGGTCGGGTTGTTGCCCGCCGC
>JBFMDM010000100.1:0-8113 GCA_040753835.1 Planctomycetota bacterium | reverse complement strand
GAAACTGGGTATCCGTGTTCGCCGAGAAACTAAACGGATTAGTAATACCCAAAACATTTTGGCGTCGTTTATCCATGCGACTAAACTACCTATACAACTAGGACATTAACAATGTGAGTATCAATAATATTATGGACCCCGAAGGCATTCGGGGTCTAACTGCCCGTAATTCCCCCGCCCCGACCCCGAATGCTTTCGGGGCGGAGTCGGGGTCAAACGGGCAGTAAGAAAAGGAGGGAAATATGCCAGTGAAAGTGGCCGAAGAGTGGCTGAACATCTGTGGCGGATGTGAGGTCACGATTCTGGACATTGGAGAACCGCTCTTGGACCTCCTGCCCCAGTTGGAGTTTGTCCACATCCCGGTGCTGGCGGACAACAAATATTTCGGGCAGACGGGCGAGAGGAGCGGTATGGAAATCCCACAGGCCGATGTGGGAATTATCTCCGGCGGTATCCGCAATGAGAAGGAGAAGCACGTGGCAGAAGAGATGCGCAAGAAGTGCAAGACCGTTGTTGCGCTCGGCTCCTGCGCCTGCTTCGGCGGAATTCCTGCAATGGCCAATATGTGGAACCTGCAGGAACTCTACGACAAGGTCTATCGTGACAGCGTCACGACCGAAAAGGCAGACACCCCCAAGGAAAACCTTCCGCCACTCCTTGACCGGGTCTATGCCTTGGACGAGGTAATCAAGGTGGACGTGGCAATTCCCGGTTGCCCGACCTCGCCGGATTGGGTGGTCAACGCCTTGACCTCGCTTCTGACGGGTAAGTCCTTTACCCTGCCGGAAAAGAGCGTCTGCGATGAATGCCCGACCAAGCGGGAGAAAAAAGCCGCAGGCGGCGCCATCAAAAGACCTCTGGAGTCGCTCACCTTCAAACAGGGTGAGCCCTGGGAAAACACCCGTTGCTATATGGAACAGGGTTATCTCTGCCTGGGACCTGTTACCAGAGCCGGTTGTTCCGGCGCCACTACCGAGCCCGGTGAGACCAAGGTGCCGCGCTGTATTAAGGGTTATATGACCTGCCGCGGTTGCTTCGGACCAATCCGCAAGGGCGCCAACCCATTGGTTGATATGATGACCGCGATTTCCTCAATCGGCTTGGATGCCAAGCAGGTTGCGGACCGCAGGGCTCTGCTTAACCGCTATATCGGCGGCCAGGGTCGTCTGAAGCCCATCCCTGAACCCAAGGGCGGAGCCCAAGCACAGAAAGGAGGCGCTCAATGGCAAGCAAGACCATAACTATTGCTCCCGTCTCCCGTATTGAGGGACACGCCAAGGTTACCATCCAGTTGGATGACGGCGGCAATGTAAAAGACACATGGGTAAATGTCGTGGAACTCAGGGGCTTTGAGAAATTCTGCCTGGGTCGGCCTGTGGAAGAGATGCCCCGTATTGTTACTTCTATCTGCGGCGTCTGTCCCTGGTCGCATCACCTGGCTTCGGCCAAGACCTGCGATGCGGTCTTCGGGGTGACCCCGACTCCGACCGGGGCGAAACTCAGAGACCTCTGCAACAGTATTGCCTATACCGAGGAACATATCCTGCACTTCTTCTTCCTGGGCGGACCGGATTTCGTAATGGGACCGGATGCCGACCCGTCCGTGCGGAATGTCATCGGGATTGCCAAGGCAAATCCCGAGATAGGCAAGAAGGTGGTCCGTAACCGTTACCTGGGTTCCCGACTGCTCAATATCGTTTCCGGCAAGTCCATTCATCCGGTCACAGCCGTGCCCGGCGGGTTCTCCAAGCCGCTGACCGAGGATGAACGCAAGAAGGCCCTGCCGATGGCCGAAGAGGTGCTGGAATTCTCCAAGTTCGCGATTAAGTTCGCCAAAGAGAATATCTTCCCGAAATACCTTGATGCGGTAAAGACCCTAGGCGTAATCAAGACGGGCTTTATGGGAACGGTTGACAAGGACGGAGCGCTTAATTGCTACGATGGCAAACTCCGCCTGATGAAGCCGGACGGCACCTATGCCGATTTCACCTATGACAAGTACACGGACTACATTGAGGAAAAGGTGCTCAACTGGTCTTACCTCAAGTTTCCCTATGCCAAGAACTGGGGCGAAGGGTTCTCTATGGATGTGAATAATCCCAAGGGAATCTACCGGACCAACACCCTTGCCCGCATTAATGTGGCGGACAAGATGGCCACGCCCTTGGCCCAGAAGGAATTTGAGGAATTCCGCAAGAACTTCGGACGGCCCGCGCAGTTGACCCTGCTTTATCACTGGGCCCGGCTGATTGAACTCCTCTATCATGCGGAACATATGGTGAAACTCCTTAAGGATAAGGAGATTACCGGCAAGGAAACCAGGGTAAAGGTCACGCCTAGGGCCGCGCGCGGAGTGGGTTGCGTGGAAGCGCCACGCGGGACGCTGATTCACGATTACACCACCGATGCGGAGGGGCTCCTGACCAATTGCAACCTGATAGTCGGCACGACCCACAACAATGCCCCGATTAATATGTCCGTCAAGCAGGCGGCCCAACTCTTGATTAAAGACGGTAAATATGACCAGGGTATGATGAACAAGGTGGAAATGGCTATCAGGGCTTATGACCCCTGTCTTTCCTGCGCCACCCATAACCTGGACGGGACTCTGCCCGTAAAGGTTACTATTATGGACGCCAAAGGTAAGGTGATTGATACGTTGGTAAACTAAAAGTATGAGAATAGGGGCGTCCCGGATAAAGGGGCGCCCCTAAATACCCAATTATTATGGAATCGCCTGATTATTATACTAAAGATACGTTAGTATTGGGCTGCGGTAACATCCTTTATGGCGATGACGGCTTCGGCCCTGATGTGGCCGATTACATCTTAAGCAATTATAAGATACCTGAAAACGCCGCGGTGGTAAACCTGGGACTGTCCACCCGCGGATTTATATTTGATATTTTATTGAATGAAAAGAGACCGAAAATTATTATTGTCGTTGATGCGGTCACGTGCGAAGGCAAGGAGCCGGGCGAGATATTTGAGATGCCCCTGGATAATCTTTGTCGGGAAAAGGTAGACGACTTTTCCTTCCACCAGGGACCGACCTCCAATTTGCTCAAGGAGTTGAGGGATATCTGTGGTGTGGAGATAGTGATTATCGCCTGCCAGCCGACCGAGATTCCCAGGGAGATGACCAGGGGATTATCAGAACCCCTGAAAAAGGCGGTTGACAAAGTAAGTAAAATGATTTATGATAAGTATTTGAATGCTCCTCAAGTGTCATTGCGAGGAGTAATAGCGACGAAGCAATCTGTATAAATGTAAGATTGCTTCGCTGATGCTCGCAATGACAGAAATTAGAATTATAAGGAGAGAGATATGCAAGCACAATCAGTCGTAACCCCCGATGCTAAATTCCTTAAGGCAATGGACGATAAAATCAAGGTCAATGTTAATGTGTGCTTCCAGTGCCGCAAATGCTCGGCCGGTTGTCCGATGACCTACGCCATGGATTATACGCCGGCGCAACTCATCCACGCCATTCGATTAGGATTGAAGGATATCGTCCTGCACAGCAAAACCATGTGGATGTGTTCATCCTGCCAGACCTGCACGACCCGCTGTCCGCAGGAGGTTGATATTGCCAGGGTGATGGATACGGTCAAGATTATCGCGGTGTCCGAGGGGATCAAACCACCGGTTTCCAGCGTGCATACATTCAATAAAGCGGCCTTGCGCAATATCAAATGGCTGGGCCGGATGTATGAACTGGGCATGATTGGCGACCTGAAGATGCGCACCTTTGAGTTCTTCAAGGATATGGGCCTGGGTATGAAGATGTTTATGAAGGGCAAACTGAAGATTATCCCTGCTGTTTCTCCCAGCCGGACCCTGACTACCTGGAAGATATTCTCCAGGTCTACCAAGAAAGATATCAATAAGGGGTAAAGGAAAATCCCGACATTCGTCGGGATAAGATATTGTGACGACCTTTGGCTACTTCGTATCCAAAGTTCTAACAGTATCTAAAGGAGTAATTAATGAATATAAATACGAAATATGCTTATTATCCGGGTTGTTCGTTGCATTCCACCGGCGCGGAATATGATGTTTCATTCAGGAAGGTGGCTGGCAAACTGGGTCTGGAACTGGAAGAGGTCCCGGGCTGGGTCTGCTGCGGCACCTCGCCGGCCCACAGCACTTCACATCTTCTGGCCGTGTCTTTGCCGGTCAAGAATCTTTCACTGGTTGAGGCAATGGGCAAAGATGTGGTCGTGCCCTGCGCGGCCTGCTATTCAAGATTCAAGTTCGCCGCCCACGAGATGGAACAGGACAGGAAACTCTCTGAAGATGTCAAAGAGGTTATCGGCTCGGCATTCCAGAATAAGGTCAGGGTCTTGCATCCGCTGGAGATATTCGCCCAGATACCGCCGGCCGCATTAAAGGCCAATGTCTCCGCCGAAGACGGATCCGCCTCAGGCGGAAAGAAGAACCACAAGGATAAGCCGTTAAAGGTTGTTTGTTATTACGGCTGCCTTCTGACCAGGCCGCCCAAGGTAATGCAATTCGACGATGTGGAATATCCGATGACAATGGATAAGGTTTTGGAGAATGTCGGTTATGAAATCCTGGATTGGTCTTATAAGACCGATTGTTGCGGAGCCAGCTTTGCCCTGAGCGAGACCGATGCGGTGTTGACCCTGACCCAGAAGATTCTCAAAAACGCCAAAGAGATCGGCGCCGATGCCATTGCCGTTGCCTGCCCCCTCTGCCACGCCAATCTGGATACCAGGCAGACGGATATCAATGCCAAATATAACACCGATTACAATATCCCGATATACTACTTTACCCAGTTGATGGGGCTGGCATTCGGATTGAGCCCTAAGGAAATGGGAGTAAATAAGCATTTAACTGAAGCAGTGATGAATGTTTAAGTAGAGGTAATTTATGCATGAATGGGGATTGACAGCGGACGTGGTGGAGGAGGTCAAGAAGCAGGCCGCCAGCAATAATATCGCCAAGGTGACCAAGGTTTCCATCGGCCTGGGCAAGAAGGCGTATTTGAGTGAAAGGGCATTCCGGACCTGTTTTAAGGTCTTAGCCAAGGATACGGTTATGGAAAAGGCGCGCCTGGCTTTCACTAAAAGGCCCGACCATATTATCACCATTAATACTATTGAGGGTAAGCAAGAGTGAAGACGGCACAATCTATTATTAATGAAGAAGATTTAAGCAGGACACTTTCGGAAAGCCCGAACCCTACGCCAACGGCTGTCCGGAACATCATCGCCAAGGCCCGGATGAAAAAAGGCCTGACTGTGAAAGAGATGGCGCATCTGGTTAATATCCAGGACAAGTCATTATTAAGGCAACTCTTTGATACCGCGGCCCTGATAAAGCAGGAAATCTACGGCGAGCGGTTGGTCTTCTTTGCCCCCCTATATGTCTCGGATTATTGTGTCAATGACTGCGAATACTGCAATTTCCATACCCGCAACAAGGGCTTGGCGCGCAGGCGCCTGACACTGGACGAGGTAGCCGAGCAGACCAAATTCATCATCAACCACGGCCATAAGCGGATTCTCCTTGAGTTAGGCGAAGACCCGGCCCACAATGATATTGATTATGTGGTTGACGTGATTGATAAAATCTATTCGGTTAAGACCCCCAAGGGCAATATCCGCCGGGTCAATGTCAATATCGCGGCCACGACCGCGGATGATTATCGGAAGCTGAAGGGCGCCAAAATTGGCACCTACCAGCTCTTCCAGGAGACCTACCATCGTCCGACCTACGAGCGGCTCCATAAAGGCCCCAAGGCGGATTATGACCGCCAGATAACTGCGCATACCCGGGCCTTTGAGGCCGGGGTTGACGATGTGGGATTAGGGGTTCTCTTCGGGCTTTATGACTGGCGGTTTGAGGTTCTGGGACTGGTGGCGCACGCCCAATATCTGGACAAAACCTACGGGGTCGGCCCGCACACTATTTCCGTGCCCCGGATCTGTCCGGCTTCCAGTGTCACTTATCAGCCCGAATATCCGGTCTCTGATGATGATTTCCTGAAGATTATCGCCATCCTGCGCATGGCTGTACCATATACCGGGATGATTATCTCCACCCGCGAGAGCCCGGAAATCCGCAAGAGTGCCTTTAAAATCGGCATATCCCAGGCCAGCGCCGGCTCGGTCACCACCACCGGCGGCTACGGAAAAGACACCCGGCAACCGCAATTTACGGTGCACGACAACCGTTCTTTGGAAGAGGTCATCCGCGAAGTGATTAAAGACCGGATGGTGCCCAGTTTCTGCACGGCCTGTTACCGTTCCGACCGGACCGGGGAGCGGTTTATGAAACTCTCCAAGCCTGGTGAAATCCACAAATTCTGCCGGCCCAATGCGCTCCTAACCTTTGCCGAATACCTCTATGACTGCACCACCAACGGCATCACGGAGCAGGGGTTCAAACTGATAGAGGAATACCTCGGACAGATAGAGGAAAAGCCGCTCCAGGACGAGACCCGCCGCCGCATGGTCGATATCAAGAACGGTAAACGGGATTTATATTTTTAGGTATCTTCTGAACATTAGAAAATAAACTACATAAAGCACCACATCTATTACTTTTATAGAAAAGATACATTCACAGGCGTTATTTTTTGTCGGTGATATTGAAGAATTGCGACAATCCAAGCAGGTTGAAGGTCTCCCGTACCTTAGGCCGTGGGTCAATCAGTTTGATACTGCCCTTGTTCTCCTGGACGATTCCCAAGGTTCCGATAAAGATGCCGGCTCCGGCGCTACTCAGATAATCCACGTTTGACAAGTCGACCACAAAGTTATAAATACGCTGATTGATAAGATTATTAAATGTCTGCTCTAATTGGCCATACGAATAAGCGTCCGCCATCCCATTAAGAGAAATGGCTGCACTGCCGTCGTTATTATTCTGGACTTTAATCTGTAATTCTCTCATGTTAAATACTATAAAGCCACCCCGATTATTTCGGGGCGAGGGACTGATACCCTGATTTCCTGATAACCTATTCTCACTGTTCCGGCCCGGGCGCCGAGGCAGTCGGCTGTGGGTTAGCATATCTGGAGGCAATCTCGGCTGCAGACAACGCCCGGTTGTAGATGCGGAACTCGTCTATGAGACCCTGGAAGTAATTCTCATTCGCAACGGGCGCCTGTTTACATCCTATTCCTTTTATAAATCCAGCAGCAGAGACATATGCCGAAGTATTGACATAACTTCCAATGAAACTACCATTAACATAGAAATCAACTTGTGATGGATTTGCCCCGGCAAACCTTTGAACCGCAACAGTGTGATACCAGGTATTTGCATTAAAAGTATATGCAATCGCCTGGTCTATAACCTCCCCTTTTTGCAAATCTATAGCATTCCCATCAACCCCGCCTACACCACGATTTATAAAGAAACCAATGCCTTTATCATCTGTTGTAGCGCTCACAAATAGAGTTCTATTCATAAGAGACGCTGAAGGCATATTAAACCAGGTCTCAATACTAAATTCATTGGAGTAAACATCCAGTGTTGAACTTGTGCCTAAAGCCACATAATCATCCACCCCATCAAAGGAGGGGGCATTGCCGTATCTGCCGGCGGTCCAGGTTGGACCATTGGTAAGCGTGCCGTTATTGCCTGAGCCCGAGCGGTCATAAGTAGTTGTGCCAGCGCCTTCAGTGAACGGCCAGAAGCCGACAATACCTGAGCCGAAGACACCACTCAAATTGCTGGAACTCGTTGCCGAGACGTTGCCGTAATAGAGCCGGAGGGTGGTGGCCGTAGGGCTGGCGGCAATGGACGGCACCCTGACCCAGAAGCGCTGGTCGGCCTCCTGCCAGTATGATAATTCGGTGAGCGGTGATAGGTTATCGGTGAACCGGATGTCAGCGAAGTCGTGGCGGTATCTGGGCGCGCCGGAGTTATAGCGGTTGGCAATCTCCGTAGCCGTGAGGGCTCGGTTGTAGATGCGGACCTCGTCTATGATGCCGGAGAAATAATTAATTGAGGGGTCGGGGAGTTTTTAACCATATCCCAACACCTCGGATTTAATTTCCCACGTTGATTTCTTTTGACGATAAGCATTGATCTGGTGCATCTGAATGCAAAGTCCCATCGCCGCAAACAACCA
>JBFMDM010000099.1:0-8130 GCA_040753835.1 Planctomycetota bacterium | reverse complement strand
TGACGTCTCCGGCAAGGGCGTGGGCGCTTCAATGATTATGACTATGACCCGCAGTTTAATCAGGATGGAATCGGAAAGAAACCTTTCCGCGGCCGACACCCTGAAGAAGGTCAACCGGGTGCTGGCCCGGGACCTCAGGCGCGGGATGTTCGTGACCGCGATGTATTGCATCCTGAATATCAGGACCGGAATGCTCAAGGTCTCCAGCGCCGGCCATAATCCGCTGGTGATTTGGCGCAACGACCAGAAACGCTACGAATTATTTAATCCCAACGGCATTGCCCTGGGCTTTGACCGCGGGCCGGTCTTTGACCGGACTATCAAAGAGGAAAGTATCCTGATTAATCCCGGCGATTTGGTGGTGAGTTTTACGGACGGCGTGACCGAGTCAATGGATGAAAAGGACAACGAACTGGGCGGCGAGAGATTTTATAAGTTCGTGGGTGAAACACACCATCTTGAATCCCAACGTTTCATTGACGCCGTGATAAAGTTCCTGAATGACTTCAAGGGCAGCGCGCCCCAGCACGACGATATTACCCTGGTATGCGTCAAAAGGACCGCGGCTTCCGGTCCGGCTGCCGTAAATGATGAAGCAAAGCCGCAGGCAATATAATCCGATACCCCGCTTTATTTATAGGGCAGTTTATTGAAGCGCTCGCCTCGCCAGGCGTAGCCGGCGGGGGATAACCCGCCCCGACGTAATGTCTGGGACATCCCAGTGGGATTCGGGATACAGGAGCAGAAGTGATGACAAAAGAGATTAAAGACCGGCTGGTTATCAACAGCGAACTGAAACACCTGAACCTGGCCCGGCATTTTATCCTCAGAACCATCAGGAAGGTCAACGTGGCGCCCAGCGATGAGAATAAGATTGTCCTGGCCACGGACGAGGCCCTGAGTAATATCGTTGAGCACGCCTACCAGTTCAACAAGAGCGGATATATTGACATCAATGTTGAGGCCAATCCCAAACAATTCCAGATTAGGATAATGAACGGCGGAAGGGACTTTGACCCGGACAGGATAAAAATCAAGGATATTGCGGAGCATATCAAGCAGGGCAAGAAAAGGGGATTGGGTATTTTCCTGATGAGGCGGATAATGGACGAGGTTAGATATTCGTTCAAGAACGGGCAAAACCAATTAACTCTAATAAAATATTTGACAACATCCGATAGATAATTAAATTACCTGCGAAGCGACAGTCCCGCCAAGAGCGGGATAAACTCCGTCCCGCCCAAGCGGGGCGAAACGAGGCGGTTTCACAGCGGGAACAGACGAGGAGGAATTGATGGCAGAAATCAAGATTGAGATGCAGAAATTACCGAACGGGGCGATTCTTGTTAAACTGAAGGGGTTCCTGGATGCCTACACCTACGGCGAGTTTGAGCAGACAATAAACAATCTATTCAACCAGAAGATGTACCGGCTGATTGTGGATATGTCCGGGGTGGATTATATCTCCAGCGCCGGGGCCGGCGTTTTTATCGGCTCTATAGGCGTGGCCCAGGAAAACCAGGGCAATATCGTCATCGTCCGACCCAAGCCGGCCGTTAAAGAGGTCTTTGACCTCCTGGGGCTGTCCCAGATATTCACGATTGTGGATAATATGGAGTCCGCCCTGACTTCGCTGGCATAACCCCGTTAGAGATAGGTCACCATAGGTGACCGTCTATATATAGTTTTTCCTAATATTTTGACATTGACCATTGGATGTGTTTTAATTACTCTCTGTATATATTAGGTATCTCTAACGGGGCATAATATTACCGTGCATACGATAAAACTTCCCTACGGCAAAAGGCATCTGGTTCTGCACGTTCCGTCATCCGTAAAATACAGGTTATTGGAGGTAAAAGAGCCGGCGCCGGTTGCCGGTTTCTCGGCCGCCCTGATGCGGGCCGTCAATCATCCGGTTAATTCGGCCCGATTTGATTCCTTCTTCGGCAGGAATGATAAAATAGCCGTTGTTATTCCGGACAAGACCAGGCGTTGCCCGTCTGACAAGGTGCTTGACGTTGTCATCCGCCGGCTTAAGGGGAAGGGCATTGACCGGAAAAACATCACCGTCATCCTGGCCCGCGGCTCGCATTCCGGGCATACATCGGCCGAGATAAGGGAACTGGTCGGCCCTATGGCCTATCGCTCGGTGAGAATTGTGGACCACGACGCCCGTAATCCTGATGAATTGGCGTATATCGGAAGGACCTCCAGATGCACGCGGGTGAGCATCAACCGGCATTGCGCCGGCGCGGACAAGGTCATTGTTGTCGGCGCAATCGGCTATCATTATTACGCCGGTTTTTCAGGCGGGCGCAAACTCATCCTGCCCGGGATTTCGTCCTATGAAACCATCCAGCAGAACCACAGTTTGGTCCTGAACAAGCCGCCCCGTAAGGGCAAGAATCCGGACGCCTGCCTGGGCAAACTTGGCGGCAATCCGGTAAATGAGGATATGGCAGAGGCCGCTGAATTGGCCGGCCGGGGCCGGATTTTCTCGGTCAACCTGGCCCTTGACAGCAGGGACCGGGTTATCGGGATATTCTGCGGCGATATTGTTGATGCCCACCGCAGGGGATGCAACTTCGTTGACCGGATTTACCGCGTGCCGCTTAAAGAGAAAGCGGATTTTGTCATCGCCTCGTCCGGCGGCTGGCCGACCGATGTTAATTTTATCCAGGCCCATAAGGCGATAGAGAATGCCTCTTATGCCCTGAAGGATAACGGCAGGATGCTGGTTCTGGCTGAGTGCAAGGAGGGAATCGGCTCTGAAATATTCCTGGACTGGCTAAAATATTCGTCCACCGGCCGGATGGAATCCGAACTGCGCAGAAAATTTGTGGTTTCAGGCCACACGGCCTTGTGCAATCTGATAAAGGCAAAAAGGTTTGACATCCATTTTTATTCGGAACTCGGCGATTCGCTTGTCAGGAGATTGCGCTTCACGCCGGTTGGTGACATCAGAAAGGCGCTTGATATTTTATTCCGGCAGATGCCTGATAATGCCCGGGTCTTTATCCTGCCTCACGGCGGCAATATCAGGCCGTTTATTGATCAAGATGCCTTTTACCCGACTCGTTAGATTCTAATGTGGTCCGTCCGGCAGCGCGGAAGGATGGTCTGTCAATTCGCTCGGCTTATAATCAGGTTTTTTGGAGCGTGCCACCTCGTCCTTGTATGCCAGCAGGACCTTATGCTGAATCATATCGCGGCATTGGCTGGTAATCGGATGCGCAATATCGGCGAATAACTGCACCCGGCCGTGCATATCCAATGGGCCGCGCTTTTCGTCCAGTTTACATCCGCATTCGCAGCAGAATCTTGAGGATACCGTGTTCTTGCCACGGCACTTGTGACAGTGGTCCGTTATCTTGCGGCTGGGCATAGCCACAAACATCCCCCTTGACCCCTCAATGACCTTCAGGTCCCTGACCACGAAAGCGTTGTCAAAGGTGATACTGCAGAATGCCTTCAGCCGGTCAGCCGGCCGTCCCTGTAACCTTACCCGTACCTCTGTTATTTCCACAAAACATCCTTTCTTACTCGCTGTTAGAACGAAGTGAGTTACAGCGAGTTAAACCCGCCGAAGCCCGTAAGGGCGGAGGCGGACTACCATATTGATGCCTCTTTCAGGATGCTTAATCTATGGAAGTAAAATCTTGTCCCGCTTTATTCATCCCGCACATAATTTATGTGCAAAACAGTTTATTGTAGCGGGATAACCCGCCGTAATCCTCTCGCCCCTTTGGGACTGCGAGGATAACGGTCATCCCAGTAGGATTCGGGTTATGAGGCGCCTATTTTTCAGTTCTAAATGATATTATTAACAATAAAGGATTGTCCCAAGTTCCTCCGACCTAATATAATAGCCAGGTTTTCGGCCTCTTTTCGGCAACTGCACAGTTTAAAGATAGTGGAGCCGCTGCCGGAAAGCAGAATTTTCTGGGCGGATATTTTCCGGAATGACTGATAAGTATCTCTTAAGACAGGATATTGTTTCATCGCCACGTCTTTTAATCTGTTGTGCAGTAACTCTTGGACTTTTTTATAACCTGCCTGTTTCTGCAGCAATTTATTAATCAATGGCAATATACCATCCGGATGCGGCTTTGTCAAGTAGAATTTGATATTTTTGTAAATATTCTTGGTCGGGATGGCAATAGGGGGTTTAAGGAGGAGGTAGTGAAACTTTGCGCTAACCGGCAGGGGCAGGACAATCTCGCCTCTGCCTTTGACCAGGGCGGTTCCACCGTAGATGAAGAAAGGCACATCCGAGCCCAATCCGGCGCCGAGAATTGACATCTCTTCGCTGCTTAGTTCAAGGTTCCAGAGGCGGTTTAACCCCAATAAGACCGCGGCCGCATTGCTGCTTCCGCCGCCTAACCCGCCGCCTATCGGAATCCGTTTCTGAAGGACTATTCTGACGCCTTTTCTGACGCCATATTCCTTCTTTATCAGGTCGGCCGCGCGATAGACGAGGTTGCTTCTTCCGCCTGATAGTTCAGGATGGTCGGTTAATACCTTGATTCCGCTCTTTAGCGGGAAGAGGTGGAGCGTGTCAAAGAGAGAGACCGTCTGCATCACGCTTTCTATCTCGTGGAATCCGTCCTTGCGCCTGCCCAGCACCTCCAAATACAGGTTTATCTTGGCCGGCGAGAGAATCTCCAGTCCGTTTGATATCTTTGTTATCAGCATACGATATTGTCTATCAGCCGGGTTTTGCCCACGAATACAGCCAGGGCAATGAGCACGGGCCTTTTCTTTATCTTTTCCGCCTTTTCCAACGTTTCCGGGTCTGCGATTTCCACATAGTCAATCCGGCTCCCCGGTATGGTCTTGATGATGGAGAGCATCGTGTTGCGGATTTTCCCTGAATCCTTTTCGCCTGAGATAATCAGTTCTTTTGCCTTGAGCAATGACTGATAAAGGCGGTTGGCATAAAAGCGTTCCGTCACACTCAGGTATTTATTGCGCGAACTCATTGCCAGGCCGTCCGGCTCGCGGACTGTCGGCAGGACATTTATCGCAAGATTCATATCCAGGTCCCTGGCCATCTTCTTTATAATCAGGGCCTGCTGGAAATCCTTCTGCCCGAAATAGGCGATATCCGGCGCCACGATATTGAATAACTTGGCCACCACGGTCAGCACTCCGCGGAAATGCCCAGGCCTGGATTTGCCGCAGAGTTTATCGGTCATGTCCGCCATATCAACGAAGGTAAGTGAGTTATCATACATCTCTTTTACAGAAGGGGCGAAGATTATATCCACGCCGGCTGTCTTGGCCAGCCGGGCGTCGCCTTTAATGTTCCTTGGGTAGCGCTTGAAATCCTCATTCGGGCCGAACTGGAGCGGGTTGACGAATATGCTGATAACCACGAGACCGGTCTCTTTCCTGGCCTGGCGCATCAGCGCCAGGTGTCCCTGGTGCAAGGCGCCCATCGTGGGAACAAAGCCGACGCTCAGTCCCTTGCGCCTGGCCCGGCTGATTTTTTGCCTGACGTCCTTTATGGTGGTGATTATCTTTACCACGTTAGAAGTGTTTGTAATATCAGGTTTAAACCTAATCATAATTATTCTTTACCCCGTTACTATTACTTCTAACGGGGTTCATATCTTCTTCAGCAGGTCGCGTATCGGTTTCTTCAATACCGGGTGCACCAGATCTGGCGCCAACTCGCAGAGCGGCTCCAGGACAAACCTGCGCCTGTGCATCCGCGGGTGCGGCACTGTCAGGCGCTTCAGGCGATAGACCTTCTGCCCGTATAACAGGATATCAAGGTCAATGGTGCGCGGTAGCAGTTTTCCATCAACCCGGACCCGGCCCAGCGTTTTCTCTATTGCCGATAATTTGTCTAATAATTCCTGAGCGCTCAACGATGTCTTTATTTCTATGGCCGCATTGATGAAATTCGGTTGCTGGATATTGCCTGCCTGTCCACCACGGTGGATCTGCCGGAGGCATGACCGATAGGCACGGCCTTCAGCCGGCGTCCTGTAAAGCCCGGAGACAGCCGTAACCGATGTCCCTTGCAGCCGTCTTATCATACGGATTGCGTCTTTGATATTCCGCCGCTTGTCTCCGAGATTTGAACCCAAAGCAATGTAGGCGGTTGTCACCCCGTTAGAGATAGGTCGTCCCACTGGGACGACCGTAACATTATTACAAGTCCTTGTTCTCATAACTGACCACGTTTTTAAGGAATTATTATGAAAATTGTCCATTAGTCGGTTATCTCTAACGGGGTCATCTATTCTAACGCGATTCATCCGACTCAGCCGCAGCCGCCCGCCCCGATGCCTTCTGACCTGTCTGCCGGCCAGGCAGGTGCGGGGCGCTCCGCTCGTAAACATCGGAGCGCCTGGCTGATATCTTTTGCTTAAAATGGTTTGCCACTCCGCTCAGGGCGTAGAGCAGGAAAACCACGCTCAGGGTGACCTCAAAGGCCAGGTATATAAAGATGACTACCAGCGTTATTTCCACCAGTTTGGTGAGTGGCCGCGCTTTTAGGAAGCGGTTGAGGAAGTGGGAATAGCGGAAGCGGCTTATCATCAGTGCGGAAATCAGGAGCAATACGAAGGGCATTGCCGTGATGATTATTTTAAGTTGCAGATGCTGGTAAAGGATAACCAAACTGGCCACCACAGCCGCGGCCCCGGGAGTCGGCAGTCCGAAGAAGAACTGGTGGTCTTCCTCTTTGGTTGTGGTTTCGGTATTAAAGCGGGCCAGCCGGAGGGTGGCGCAAACCAGATAGAAGGCGGCCAGCGCCCAGATAAGCCGGATGGGAAACCCGTTGGAATTCACCACCAGTTTCAGGGCCAGGAAGGCCGGCACCAGTCCGAACGAAATTACGTCGGCCAGCGAATCCAGATGCACCCCGAACTGCGATGTTGAATTGGTAAACCTCGCAATCTTGCCGTCCAGCATATCAAAGGCCATGGCGATAAATATCATCCAGGCCGCAGTGGTATAATCCAGTTTCATCAGGTAATATAATGAGCCGAATCCTGAAAGCAGGTTGCCCACGGTCAGCAATGACGGCAGAATCGGCACGACCTTGAGTTTCTTGAGTTTTATTTTCATTTTCTTAATGGCTGTTAGACCGAAGGTCGTTATCCGCCGGAGGCGGATCCGCCTTTGGCGGACAGCCAGTTAGACCTCGCCGAACTCCGCAGAGACCGCGAAGCGAATGGCGGGGCTTTTATTTCTTATACGCTCCGATAACGGTTTCTCCGCCTTTGACCTTGTCATTAAGTTTAACCTCAAGCCGTTCCAGCCGGCTCTTGGGTATATATATTTCGGTTCGTGAGCCGAATTTTATCATCCCGACGCGTTCGCCCCTTTTTACCTGCTGGTTCATCTCCAGGCCGCAGACAATCCGCTGGGCGATGATGCCGGCAATCTGGCGCACCAGTATTCTGAGGGAATGGCCGGACGTTATGCCTATGCTGTTGCGCTCGTTATGGCTGGAGGCCTCGGGTTTTGAGGCCACCAGGAACCGGCCTTTGCGGTAATCAAGCAGGGTCACCTTGCCGTCGCAGGGCGCGCGGTTGATGTGGACGTTGAATACGGACAGGAATATCGCCACCTTGACGCATGGCTCCCTGACAAAGGTGTCTTCATTGGCATCGGCAATCTCTATAATTGTGCCGTCGGCCGGAGATACTATCAGGTTGTCGCCATCGGGAATCCTGCGATTGGGGTCCCGGAAAAAATAGAGCGTAAAGAGAAACGCCGCGGCCGGAATGACGACCAGGGCCGGCATTATTGGAAACAGCACATAACCCATTACTGCGGTGATGACCAGCATCACTGCTATCTCTCCGGCTGAATATTTCGCTAAAGGCAAACGCATATTAAATAATTAAAGATTTACAAATATAATGACGATATAGCATACGCTCAGATATGGGTCAAGTAATAACGGATAGTTATTCAACTGGCGTTTAAGCAACCCGTGAGAGGGTAGGGGATAATAAATGAAGACCTACTACACCTCTCAGAGGCCTAAGGCATCAAGGGCAACCAAATACTTCTGGCATTTAATCTTCGGCGCTATCATCATTTTCCTGGTCACCAGTTCGCTCTCTGCATATATCAAAAACCATCGTCTTGAGACTTATATCC
>JBFMDM010000098.1:0-8297 GCA_040753835.1 Planctomycetota bacterium | reverse complement strand
TCTTTTGGGGGGGGGGGGGGGGGGGGCGGGGGGGGGGGGGGGGGCGGGGGGGGGGGTGTGGTCTGGTGGAGGTTTGGGCATAATCTGGGAGGGGTTTAGGCCAAAACCGGCAGGTCTGCCCACCCAAATAGGTGGGTCTGTCTGCCCAGACAGGTGGGTCTGCCAGACCGAACCAGCGGGGGTTTACGCCGATACTCGGAGGGATGGCCGGCCAAACCGGTAGATTTCCCATACAGAACTGGCAGGCATACCAGACCGGACGGGTAGAGATTGGCGCCGAGACCGGCAGACCTTGCCGACCAAACCGGTAGGCCTGCCCGACCGAATGGGTGGGGGCTTATGCCGAGATTAGAAAACCTATCCGACCACACGAACGGAAATTGCCGACCATACTTGGAGGGGCTGGCAGTAAAACTCATCGGTATCACGAATACGGCTCGGAAGGGCTTGGACGGAAAGTAGAGGAAGTAACTGTTTCCAGAAAACGGCGTCTTAGAATGAACTTAAATACTCCATTTATCTGGGGTGGGACTGTCCCTTAAATTGTGTCCGTCTCTTAAATGGTCCGTTCGCCAGATATTCGCCTGTTATGCCTGATGATCCAATCCTCTTATCTCCGTGTTCTCTGCAGATTCTTCAGGTATTCAACAACCCGATAATAAACCCGCTGATTTGCCTCTTGGAGGTATTGTTAAACCGCTTAACCAATCCCTGTTGGCCATATATCTCCACGTTGGATTTGTCGCTGCCAAAGGCGGCTGGAGAATTCAGGACCACATAGTCCAGATTCTTGGCCTTTAGTTTTTTTAGAGCGTTACGTTTGCCATTTGCTACCTCAAGAGCGAATCCAATCAGCGCCCTTTTGCCCTTTCTCTGCCCTAATTTCCTGAGTATGTCCACAGTCGGAACGAGTTTGAGAGTGAGCGTCTTGCCGCTTTTCTTCATCTTACCTTTGAACCGGCGCTGGGGCGTGTAGTCGCTCACAGCCGCGGCCATTATGACCGCGTCTGCCTTGGGATATGACTTCATCACTTCATCGTACATCTCACGGGCTGAAATTACCTTTATGAGGCGCACCCCGACCGGGGCTTTTAGCGCAGTCGGGCCTGAGATAAGCGTGACCTGATGTCCCTTTGCCTTGGCGGCCCGGGCCAGTTCATAGCCCATCTTGCCTGAGGACATATTAGCCAGATAACGCACCTGGTCTATGTATTCATAGGTCGGCCCGGCGGTGATAAGAACATTCATATAAGAAAAACACTTAACCACTACGAATTACGAATCTTCTAATTACGAATTACTTGTAGCGAGTGTCAATTCGTAATTCGCCCATTCGTTATTAGTAGGGCAAATATGTTTTGTGTTTATACTTTCTTAGACAAATACGTTATGATAGTGCCAAGGTCAGCCAGCCGGCCCAGGCCTGAGCCGCAGGCCAGATGCCCCTTTTCCGGCTCTACGAAGTGATAACCCTGTTTTTTCAGGCGCTTGATGTTGTCCTGGACAATCGGATTGAGATACATCCGCTCGTTCATTGCCGGCGCGATGACGACCTTGGACGCCTTAAGCGACATCACAAGCGTGGAAAGCGCATCGTCCGCAATGCCTGAGGCAATCTTGCCGATGATGTTGGCGCTGGCCGGCGCGATGAGCAATGCATCCAGTTTTTCCGCCAAGGCAATGTGCTGAGGGTCGTATTCATAGTCCTGGCTGAAGATATCGGTAATAACCCGATTATGCGACAGGGTCTGGAAGGTCAAAGGAGTGACGAATTTCGTGGCCGCCCCGGTCATAACCACCGTGACATTCGCGCCCTGCTGATTGAAATACGAAACCAGTTCAGCCGCCTTGTAGGCCGCAATACTGCCGGTGACGCCGATGGCGATTTGTTTACCCGCCATAGTTTTAACGAAGGCGGGCTTACCCTTGAACTGGTTTTTGGTAGCCATGTTCTACTTCTTCTTTGATTTGGGTTCCTCGCCCGCCACAGTCAGCCGGTCCTCCAGAATCTCATCCAGCAACGGCTCAATCATCAAATAGAATGACTTATCCTGTTTTAAGCCGGCCCGCCTGAGGTCGCGCAGGCGGCTGATAAGGATACTGGTCAGTTTCAGCCGTCCGCCCATCTTATCCGCGGCCTGTTCTATCTTCTTTTCCAGATTGCTTACCATAATCAATAATTTCTCCTTCTTAGAGCCAGTTGGACCGCAGGGAGTTATCCGCCGAAGGCGGACCCGCCTCTGGCGGGCTGGCTCTTATCCAGCCAAAGGCGGATCCCCGCCCGAAGGCGTCGCCCCGAAGGGCGAACCTCGCCTAAGGCGGGAGGCTCGCCCTAATGGCGGCGCCTCTGGCGGAGACCTCGCCGTAGCCCATAAGGGCGTAGGCGGGCTACATTCAGTATAGATTCTTTCTCACTATCTTCCGCATCTGTCCCACGGCCCGGCTGATGCGGTCGTTAACAACGTGGAAATCATAATCACGGGCGTAACGCATTTCAGCCCGGGCGCGCTTGAGGCGCTTGTTTATCTCTTGTACCGTCTCCTTGCTCTGCCGTTTAACCAGCCGCTGTTTCAGGGTCTTGGCATCAGGCGGCAGAATGAAAATATATACGCCCCTGAAACCCTTTCGCTTCAGGGCCGCCGCGCCACGGACATCAACCCTTAACAACGGGTATCTGCCGCGGCTAAAGACGTCATCCAGCGACTGAACCGGCGTGCCGTAATAATTACCAAATAGTTTGGTATATTCAACAAAATTACCACTTCTTATGCCCTTTTCAAACCCCTTAACGGTAAGGAAGTGATAATCCCGTCCGTCCTTCTCTCCGGGTCTGGGCTTTCGGGTCGTGGCCGTAACACAGGGCCTGAGCCGCTTTTCCAGGCGCAATAGGCGCTCGCACAAAGTGGTCTTGCCCACGCCGGACGGGCCGGAGACGACTAATATCTTATGCATTCACTGGTAAAATAAACTCAAACCGCAGATTCACACAGATACACGCTGATAATATCCGCGTTTATCCAATTTCCGTGGTCAGACATAACCAATCTTTTATATTCTAACTCGGCGTATAGGAATTCCGTTTTTGCAACAGGATTCAACTGCTTTAACCGATTTTCCGCTAAATCCGTTTAATCCTGTTGTTTAATTCCTATTGTCCATCATAGTTTACACGATACACGCAGGTATTAATCCGCGTTCATCTGCGTTTATCTGTGGTTAGAACTCACTCAATGTTCTGCACCTGTTCCTTGATTTTCTCCAATTCGCTCTTGAGCGAAATCACCGCATAGGTAACCGTGGTATTGGCGGATTTGCTGCCGATGGTGTTGATTTCCCTGAGCATCTCCTGGGTGATGAAATCAAGTTTCTTGCCGACCTCGTTATTCTGTTTCAAGGTGGCGGAGAATTCGTCAATGTGCGAGGAAAGACGCTTGATTTCCTCGTTGATATCGGATTTTTGGGCAAAGAGCGCCACCTCAACCGCAATATTGCGCTCCAGGGTATTGATTCCGTTGTTCCGGCCCTTCGGCTTGGACGCATCATCGTGGTTGGAGCCGGTATTCAGGGTGTATTTGTCCATCACCTCCTGCAGGCGCTTCTTGAAGGAGGCCTCATATTCGGCCCGGATAGAGGGCACGAACTTTTCTATACTGTTCAGCGAATCGTTCATCCGGTTGAGGTCTTTCCGGAGCGTCTTGGCCAGGCGGTCGCCTTCGCGCTGGCGCATCTTTACCAGGTTGCCCAACGCCTGCTTGATTACCTTTACGATATACAGCCACTCACTGTTGGAAATATAATCGGTCTTAACCACCGGCTCAAGGACTCCGGGCAGGTTAATCAGGGTGTTGAGCGGAATCTCCTCTTTCAAACCGAGCGTCTTCTGGAGCGTCTTTAAATCCTGGTGATAGTGTCTGATGATTGAACGGTTGATGACCAGTTTGGGCACGCGGTCCGAGAATATCTTGATGAAGAGATTAATCGCGCCGCGCTTGACATACTGGCGCACCGCCTCCTCAATATTGCTTTCATAACCGCTCAGGAGTTCGGGCAGGTTCATCTTGAGATTGAGGAAACGGTTGTTGACCGAGCGGACCTCAACCCTGATATTAAGCCGATTGGGCGCGAGCCGTCCCCGGGCCTCGCCGTATCCGGTCATACTCTTCATTTAAGCCCCCTTGCCGCCCTTTCGGGCGAGCCTCCCGCCTTAGGCGAGGTTCGCCCTGCGGGGCGACGCCCCAACCAAACATCTGGGCGGGAACCGGGCTTTTCGGTCGGAATACCCTGCTTGCAGAGCGGGCAGTTGTCCGGCGGATAAATCGGCGGATTGACCTGGATGATGGAATTATATTTTATGCCAAATATCTCTTTATCCTTTTCAGGACGGCCATCCGCCGCTTCGCAGCCGGAGATTTGGACTGGCGAAGGACGGCGGTCAACCAGCGAGATAATGCCCAGCACCTTAGCGCCCCGCACCGTTCTTTGTGGCGAGGGCGCTCCCGCTCCAGTTGATTGGAGCGGAGCGCCCTGCTGTTCTATGACATCAACCACTTCCTTGACCGAGCCGCCGGTGGTAATCACGTCCTCGGCCACAATAACCTTGCTGTTGGCCGGTATAGCAAACCCACGCCTTAAGGTCATCTTGTTATCAACCCGCTCCAGATACATTGCCTTGGCTTTTAACGGCCGGGCTAATTCGTATGCTAGTATAATTCCGCCCAAGGCCGGGCCGACCACAATGTCTATGCCTTTATTCTTCCACGGCTTGACCAATTCCTTTGCAAGTTTGGCGGTCACTTCCGGATTCTCAAGAATCCGGGCGCACTGGACATAGGTGTCGCTGTGATTGCCCGAGGTCAGGATAAAATGTCCCTTCCTGACCGCCTCCAGTTTCTCAAACAGTTTTACATATTTGTCTGTCTTCACTTATCAAGACCTTTCATAACGCCTGATGCCAAACGCCTTGTCATCTGCCGGTCGGAGAAACCGGTTCAGGTGTTTCAGGCGATTTAGGCGGTTCAGGTTGAGCCGGCGGTGCCTCAGGCGGCGGAGGGGTCGGCGGTGCAGGCGGAATCCCAACAGGCGTCGGAGGAACCGAAGGCGGAGTCGTGGTGGTTGTAGCCGCCTCGTTCGGCCCGGCTGGCGCCGGCTTTTCACTGCTGATTAATCCCTTGCCTGAAGAAGTACGCGGCAGTTGGGCCAGAATGATGGCCAGAAGCAAGAATATCACAGCCAAAACCACGGTGATTCTGGTCGCCACTGAGATGGCCTTAACGCCCAGGAAAGAATCCATTCCGCCGCCGCCGCCGAATGCGCCGGCCAGGCCGCTCTCGCTGTAGTGCGGCTGGAGCAGTATTATCACTATCAAAAGAACGCACACGATTACAAATAACACGGTCAGGAGCACCAGTAATATATCCATAACTATCCTTTCTTACTACCAGTTTGAGTGAAACGAATTATCCAGCCGATCCGCCTAAGGCGGACTGGCGGACGGTCAGTTAGACCCGCCGAATCTTCAATGTAGGCGGGTTAATTAATCTCTTGCGGAATCACCTATTTTATCTTCGTCCCGTTTACAATCTTAATAAACGACTCGGCATTAAGCGAGGCGCCGCCTACTAATGCGCCGTCAATGTCCTCCTGGGCCGAGAGCGCCTCTATATTATCCGCCTTGACGCTGCCGCCGTAGATAATCCGCATATCCCGGGCCACGGTCTCGCCGCTCAGGTGTGCCAGGAGTTTGCGGATAAACGAATGCACCTCCTGGGCCTGTTCAGGCGTGGCGTTCTTGCCCGTGCCGATGGCCCAGACCGGCTCATAGGCAACAATTATATTCTGGAAGTTATCAGAAGAAATATCATCAAGCCCGGCCTCCACCTGATGGCGGATGACCCGTTCGGTCGTGTTCTCCTGGCGCTCCTCCAGCAACTCGCCCACGCAGAAAATTGGTTTCAGGCCCGCGGCCAAAGCGGCCTTGATTTTCTTGTTGATAACGTCGTTATCCTCCTTGAATATCTGCCGGCGCTCTGAATGGCCGATAATCGCGTACTCACAGCCGATGTCCTTGAGCATCGCAAAAGAAACCTCGCCGGTGAATGCGCCCTGTGGCTGGAAATAGCCGTTCTGCGCGCCCAGCCGAATCTCTGAACCTTTTAGGGCATCCCTGACCGCGGCTACGTATACATAAGGCGGGCAAAGCGCCGCTTCCCGGCCCGATAGCCCTTTGAGCCCGTCCCTGATGCCTGCGCTTAGGTTTAGCGCCTCTTCCAACCCGGTGTTCATCTTCCAGTTGCCGGCAATAAAAGGCGTTCTCATAACTGCACTCTCCTCTTAAGTAGCGAATATCATATATTATTTCTTGTTTTGCTCAAGTCAACTAATTTATCATTTAATCTGTGGAATCTGTGGCTCAAAAATACGATTTTACTTATTTTCCTTGAACCTCCTGCCGATAATATTTTATAATAATATAATCCCGGAATCGGAATAAAGGGATAACACTTAATATCCCGACATCCGTCGGGATAACTGGCTGTCCCTGACGGGACTCCCTGAGGTCGTAACGACCAAAGGTCTAACAGCCAGTAACGAAAGGAGCGGATATGAAGAAAATAGGACTGTTGGTCGCTGTGGCATTCGTCATTGCGGCTGCCAACCTGCTCGATGCGGGCCAGGTTGTGACAGACCAGACCGCCACCGGCGCCAAGCAAATCAAGGTCTCTGGCGAGATGGAAATCCCCATGGTCTCCAGAGATGCTGGTGTCAACAGCGTCCTTGATGGCGTTCCAGGCCCGGCCACTCAGGATGGCGACACCACCTGGTCCCCCCTTATCACACTGAACCTGGAAGCGGCCCTGGGCGACAAAATCACCGGCCTGATTCAATTGCAGAACAGACGCCTTGACGCCGGCGTGGGCACAGGCGCCAATGTGGATTTCTTAGGCGGTGACAATGTTGACCCGGCCGTGAAACAGGCCCTGGTCAAACTGGAGAAGTTCATCATCCAGGACCTCACCTTCACCTACGGTCTGCAGGGGCTGAAAACTGCCCTGCGTGACGGCGAAGGCGCTTTCTTCCTGGATACCGGCTATTCCAGCAGCAATGTGTTCAACGGATCCCTAACACAACCAAATCCCTCCGGTGGATGGAAACGCAGTAAGAACTTCGGCGAATTCGGCGGCCTGCGCTTTGATTACGGCTCGCTCAAGAACAGCAACTACCAGGGAATGCTCTTTATCGGCAAGGTTGCCGAGACCGCCACCGGCCTGGATGCGCTGCACAATGACACCTCGCTTAACGGCGCCATTGTCTGGGTCAAGTTGCCGGGCGATGATAACCTGGCTAACTTAATGCTTACCCAGTTAAACAACCCCAAGACCGAGAGGGCCATCCAGACCATCGGCCTGGGCGCCAATTACAAGGCGATGCCCAACCTGGGCACTTACCTTGAGTATTACAACCAGACAGGCGATTCCGCGGCCGGCGTATCGCAATCCGCCTCGGCTTATCGGGCCGGCGTAAAGTATGATGTCAAACACAACCTGAATCCCTATGTTGACCTGTCATACTGGTACCTCTCGGGCGGCGGCACGGCCACCAAGAACAACAACTTCGTCTCTCTGGAAAACGTCAAGTCCACGATGATACTGGAAGACGAGGTATTCGGCCTGGATTTGGACAGCAACTACACGGCCATCAAACTGGAAACCGGCGTTACCACCAAGATTGACCTGGATAAGGACGGCTCTCCGGAAGACGTCAAGGTGAAACTGCTGTTCGGCCAGTTTACGCTGTCAGACCAGCCGAATTCAATGACCGGCGTTGATGATTCATTGGGCACAGAGGTTGACCTGGTTGTCACCCTGCAGTATAATCCGAGCGTCTCGTTTACGCTGGGCTATGCCACCTTAAGCAGCGGCGGGTTCTTCACCGACCCGGCAACCTACAATGCGGATGAGGATTCAATGCAGATGGTGGTCTTCGGCACCAATGTGAAGTTCTAAAAGCAAGCATCGGGAAATGTTAAGCCCCCTGATGGAAACATCAGGGGGCTTTTTTTATCTTAGAGCCAGTTGGACCGCAGGGAGTTATCCGCCGAAGGCGAACCCGCCTCTGGAGGGTGTCACCGGACCTCTGACAATTACACGTATGTTAATTATCTTATTAAATGTGAGATGTTTCAGAGAAAGTGGGACAAAATGACCTCCTGAAAAGTTTGCGGTTCCTCTGATAGGGTGATACCTTATTATTAAGAAAGGAGGAACCTATGCATCGGAAATGGACACCTAAAGAGAAGT
>JBFMDM010000097.1:718-8317 GCA_040753835.1 Planctomycetota bacterium | reverse complement strand
GGTCTAAGGGACTGTAACTCACTTTGTTCTAACAGTCCCTAAGAAAGGTTAAATATTATGCCAGCAGAAGAATTAAATATGGAATCGGTTGCGAAGATGAAGGACGCCTACGAGCGCATCAAGACCGAGATGAAAAAGGCCGTGGTCGGACAGGAAAAGGTGATAGAGGAGATGTTGATTTCCATCTTTTCCAGGGGGCACTGCCTGCTGGTCGGCGTGCCGGGCCTGGCCAAGACCCTGATGGTGCGCGCCCTGGCGCAGACGCTGTCGCTGTCCTTTAACCGCATCCAGTTCACTCCGGACCTGATGCCTTCGGATATCACCGGCACGGACGTCATCCAGGACGACAAGGCAACCGGCAACCGGTGCCTGCAATTCATCCGCGGGCCGGTATTCGCCAACGTCATCCTGGCGGACGAGATTAACCGCACGCCGCCCAAGACCCAGTCCGCGCTTCTGGAGTCAATGCAGGAACTGCAGGTTACGGCCGGCGGGAATAAGTATCATCTGGAACAGCCGTTCTTTGTCCTGGCCACCCAGAACCCGATTGAGCAGGAGGGCACCTATCCGCTGCCCGAGGCGCAGCTGGACCGCTTTATGTTTAATATCAGGGTGGATTACCCGAAGAATGAGGAGGAATTGAGCATAATGAACCTCAGCCAGTCGCCCTTTGATATAAAACTGGAAAAGGTGCTGGGCAAGGAGGATATCCTGAAACTGCAGTCAATCGTCAAGCAGGTGCCTGTGGCTGATTACATATTAAAATACACCCTGCAATTGGTCAGGCAGACGCGGGTAAATGCGGTCGGCGAGAACGGGAGCGAGGTGCCGGAATTTATCAGGCAGTGGATATCCTGGGGCGCGGGCCCGCGGGCCAGCCAGTATATCATCACCAGCGCCCAGGCACGGGCATTATTACAAGGACGTTACTATGTCACCAGCGAGGATGTCAAGGATGTGGCTTATCCGGTCCTGAGGCACCGGATTATCCGCAACTTCGCGGCCGAGGCCGAGGGCATCACCACCGATAAGATTATTGACAAACTCATAGAGATTACGCCGATGGCCAAGAATGAACTGGTGGAAGACAAGTCATTGCCGAAGATATTTAAGTAATCGGTCAGCCGGTCGGCCAGTCGTCCAGTTGACCGGAAGACAGGCAGACCGGAGGACTGGCAGGCCTTGAGCTGTTATGCAAGAATACCTCAAGTATTTAGACCCCAGGGTGCTGAACAAGATAAGCCGGTTGGACCTGAAGGCGCGGCTGGTGGTTGAGGGCTATATCGCCGGGATGCACCAGAGCCCGTATAAGGGCGTGAGCGCCGAGTTCGTCACGCACCGCGAATACGTGCCGGGCGACGACCTCAGGCATATGGACTGGAAACTCTTCGGACGCTCGGACCGGCTTTATATCAAGCAATACAAGCAGGAGACCAACCTGGCCTGCTACATACTCTTTGACGTCTCGGAGTCAATGGCCTACGGTTCGGGCGAGGTGAGCAAACTGGAATACAGCCGCTATATCGCCGGCGCCTTGAGTTACCTGATGATACAACAGCAGGACGCGGTGGGGCTGGTGCTGTTTGACTCGGAAATCCGCGAGGTCATCGCGCCGCACAGCAACCAGGCGCACCTGAATCTCCTGCTTAACCAACTTTCCATCGTCACGCCGCAGAAGAAGACAGATTTCAGGAGCGTTTCAGATTATATCTCCGAGCGGCTGGACCGTAAGGGGATGGTAATTGTCATCTCTGATTTGCTGGACGAGCCGGAAGATATCCTGTCCGGCCTGAACCGTATCAGGTCGCGGGGACAGGATATTATCGTCTTCCATATTCTGGATGACTTTGAGGTGCGGTTCCCATTCAACCGCCTGACCCGTTTTCAGGGCCTGGAGGAGTATCCTGAGATAACCTCGGACCCGATTGCATTGCGGAACGATTATCTTAAGATACTCAATAATTTTACGGACAGCATCAGGCGGGGCTGTCAGGCGAACCGGATAGATTATAACCTGATAACCACGGAGCAAAAACTGGACGTGGCGCTGAGCACGTATCTGGCGCGGAGAACGGCCAAGTAAGACAGTCGGCCGGTCAGCCAGTTGACCGGTCAACCGGTAGACCAACAGACAGAAAGACCGAAAATTATGCTGGATTTTGTGAATCCGTTATTTGCCTGGCTGGCCCTGGCCGCGGCCATACCGCTGGTAATCCATCTGCTGAACCGGAGGCGCTACCAGCAGGTCAGATGGGCGGCAATGGATTTTCTGCTCAAGGCATTGCACAAGAACCGACGCCGGTTACAAATGGAATCGCTTATTCTGTTGCTTCTGCGGATGCTGATTGTTACGGTCCTGGCATTTATTCTGGCCAAGCCCTATCTTAAGGGCAGTGTGCTTTTCAGGGAGCCGGATACGCATCTGGTCATTGCCATAGACAATTCCTACAGTATGGGTTACAGGCCGGGGATGTCCGCCATCTTTGAGGAAGCCAAGAAGGCGGCAACCGGGCTGATGGGGCAGTTGAAGCCGGAGAAGGGCGATAAACTTTCGCTGATTACCATTTCCAGCCGTCCGGAAATCCTTATCAGCGAGTCGTCATTCCAGATGGAACAGGCCAGGAGCAAACTGGCCAACCTGGCCCTTTCGGATTACGCCACGGATATCTCCAAGACATTCGCTTTGGCCCAGGAGATACTGAACAAGTCCACCTCGTCCAGAAAGATTATGTGCTTAATAACGGACAACCAGCGCACGGCCTGGGACAAGATAAATGCAATCAAGGACAAGAATATTATGGGTTTGATACCGGTCAAGGTTATCCAGGTTGGGCCAGCCAATCCGGGCAATAACCTGATTAACCGCATCTATGCGGACAAGGCGCTGGTTACGGCCCGCGAGCCGGTTACCTTCTACGCCGAGATAAGGAATTACTCGGGCGTTACACAGGAACCGGTTGCGGTTAACGTGAACTTCTTTGTCCAGGGACAGAAATACGGCTCGTCATCTGCAGAATTGCCCACAAACGGTTCGGCAGTTGTTCCGTTCATCAATACCTTTAACGAGCCGGGCCAGTATTGGATAAAGATGGAACTGTCCGCCTCTGGCGAGACCTCCCCGAATGCTTTCGGGGGGCAGGATTCGGATAACCTGATGCTGGATGACAGCCGGTTGTATTCGGTCACGGTTAAAGAGGGCATCAATACGTTGATAATCAACGGGGAGCCCGCCCGACCGGACGGCGCCGGTCGTTCGCTTAACGCGGTCCCTTCGGGTTCGGGCGGGCCGTCTGCCGAGCCGTCAGCGAAGTCGCAACGGAGTCCAGATGATTTCGGGGAGGATGAGATTCTTTTCCTGCGCTATGCGCTATCGCCGTCCCAATCGTCCGGTGACGCCTTTTCACCGTATCGCATCAATACCGCCACCATAACGGAGTTCATTAACAACGATGTGAAATTGGAAGAGTATGACCTGGTGATTATGGCGAACGTGGAGTTCCTGCCTCCGGAAAAAGCAGGGCAGATGGAAGGTTTCGTCCGCAATGGCGGCGGGCTTCTGGTATTTCTTGGAGACAAGGTGAACCGGTTGTCTTATAACGAATTGCTTTATAAGAACGGCGAGGGATTGATGCCTTATGCCTTGGGCGAGGTCAGGGGCGACCAGACGCATAGCGAGGCAATCAGGTTCGGCGAGGTTGATTTCACACATCCGGCCCTGACGTTCTTCTCATCCATCAAGGAGCGGTTCAATACGTTGGTTATCCATCAGTATTATGGGTTTGCTGAGGAAGGGGCAACGGCCACGGCCCTGGCGCGGCTTAACCCCGTTAGAAGCGAACACGGTAAAGTAAATAATATTACTGACGGCTCTAAGACATTGACATCGGACGCTTCTAACGGGGTGAACCAGCCGGACAAACCAGCGATAATCGCCGAGAAACCGTTCGGCAAGGGCCGGACAATGGTTATTGCCACCTCGGCGGATAACGAGTGGAACCTGATGCCGGCCCGGCCGATGTATGTGATGCTGGTGGACCGGCTGGCGCTGTATCTGGCATCATTCCGCGACAAGGCGCTGAACCGCAATCTTATTGTAGGCGAGCCGATAGAGATGCCCGCCCGACTGAACGACATCAGTCGTTCGGACGGGTCTGCAGAATCGTCCCGCACTGTTCATTGGGGCGAGGACGCTCCCGCTCCAGTTGAAAGGGGCGGCGCGCAATCAAGCCACACCCTGCGCCTGCCCAAGAAAGAATCCATTTCATTATCGCTGACCGGTTCAACATTGCGTTATGATACCAAAGAAGCCGGGCTTTATACGCTTTCAGGGGGGAAGGAGGAGCGTTTCTTTGCGGTCAATCCTGACCCGGCTGAGGGCGACCTGCGCAAGATAACCGAAGGGGAATTACAGGCGCTTGTCCCTTCGCTTGAGATATTCCCGGCCGATGGGCTTGACTTCACGGGTAATGTAGCAATCGGCCTGCCCTTAAAGGATTCCAATGACCTGTCCACCACCACGTTATGGAAGTATCTGCTCTATATCCTGCTGGTTTCGGTGGGTTTGGAGATGCTCCTGGCCTGGAGGTTCGGCCGGAGGTAGAATAATATCAGAAAATTACTTGACCCCGCACATAAATTATTGTAATATGTCATTTTATTAGAACCAGACGCTTTGTTTTGCTACATAGTTGATTTCTTATGTGCGGGATTGCAACTCCGCAAGAAAGGAATGATTATGCTGAATAAGATGTGCCTTTCCCTGATTTTGCTGGTTGTAATCATCTCTAATTTCCTTTTGCCGTCAGAGGCATCGGCCCAGACGCCTGATTTTACCGCGGTGGCGCTTGATGAATTCGGCCGGCCCGTTGATGCCCTCAAGGCAAATCCGGGCGATGTGGTTTATATAGAAATCCAGGGAGTCGTTTCGCCGGTTGCCTACCTCTGGGGCGCGGTTAAGGTGGAGGTGTCATCCGGCCAGATTACTTCTCTTGAGGAAAGTTATGACTGGTGGCATAACGGTATGGGCCTGTGGTGGACGGATGCCTCGGCAGACCCCGCCAGGGGGGGGGCAGGCGCTCCTTACTATTATAATCATATCCATCCTGAGGATAACGATGTGTATAAAAGCGAGGGTTCGCCTTGGGCCGCGGCTTACGCTCTCAATTACCCTGAACCGTTTTTAGCCGGTCCGTCCGGCAGTATCTACAATCCCACCGACACATCACTGCCTTCATCGGCCAGATTCTATTACAGCGGTTACTTGGGAGACCACTCACCGACCAGACCCGGCATCCGGCTCGGGGTGCGGCTCCAGAACGCCAATCCGCTGACCGTGAAAATCTCCAATCACACCAGATTTGCCTTTGAGTGGTTTAACTTTGAGAAGACCAATGAGGTGGCGCTCCCGATTGTGCCGAGGGAGAATTATCAGTCGGTGCACACCGAAGGCAACAATGTCTGGATACAGGTCTCAGGCCCGGCCGAGGCCAATGTCGGCGACACGGTCACTGTCAGCGTCTATGGCGAATTGCTTAATGACAGCGGGCTGTATAACGGCTCATTGGTGCGAACCGATGCCTCTGGCGTAACTTCTGACTTAATAAGGGTTGATGGTGTGATAGGCAACGAATTCGGGCCGGAGACAGTATCCTACGAGGCAACTGCAGGCGGTGATGAAACCTGCACAGGCACAATGCAGGATATTGGTAGCACACCGGAAGGCGAGCCGCAGAGTGTTGACTTGGGGTGCACGACTATTCCATTTCGGTTAGACAGCACGCCGCCAGTAACCGGCCCATCAGTTAATCCTGCTCCGAAACAAGGTTGGAATAGGACTAATGTTACGATAATACTAAGCGCTGGAGACCCACTTGGTCCGCCGCCGGATACCTATGCTTCAGGTGTGGCTGCAACCTATTTGTTCGTAGATGGTAATCAGGTAGGCGGGACTACGGTTACCCTGCGGGATAACGGCATTTTTAATATTGAATATTTTTCGGTTGATAATGCTGGGAATGAAGAAGAAAAACAGCAGTTAACAATCAAGATTGATAAGATCGCGCCAGATGTTACCCATGAGATGTATCCTCCCAAACCTAACGATGCCGGGTGGTATAAAATACCGCCGGCCGTTATTTTTTACGCCACAGATAACCTTTCCGGGGTGGACAGGTATGAACCAAAAAAGTCGCATCAATTTCCAGAGGGGAAAAATCAGCAGTTTACCTGCAGGGTTTACGATAAGGCGGGGAATTATGCAACTGACCGTGTACAAAATATCAATGTTGACTGGACAGAGCCATACTTTACAGAACTGCCAGACGATATTACCGTGGAGCAGTCAGGCCTTCAAGGAACACCATCAGACGACCCGGATATAAGTCAGTTCCTAAACAGGGCCAAAGCAAAAGACCAGCCGGAACTTAGCGGATTGGACTATGTGGGACCGCTTAGTTACCCGCCAGTTTTTTCGCTTGGCAATAATTCTGTTGTTTTTATAGCCACTGACAAGGCCGGTAATTGGGTGGTTGACACCCGTTCTGTAACGGTCCAGGATACAAAACCGCCGATAATAACGCCGCCGGATGATATTACCGTGGTGGCAACTGCCACAAAAGACGGAATACCGGGCGTTCCTGTGAACCACCCGGAAATAGAGGCATTTCTAAATGCGGCAATAGCATATGACGTCTGCGAGGGGGATATCAAGCCCACAAACAATGCGCCTGGATTCTTCTTTATAGGGGAAACAGCAGTTACGTTCAATGCTGTTGACAGTTTAGGCCATCCTGCAGAGGCCGTAACCGCCAAGGTTATTGTAATCAAGGTTCAGATATTAGAACCTGATGAGCAACCGGTTACAGATAATAACTTTACCTTTGACTCCAGCAAAAAAGGTGTTTGTACTGTGATTGGCGTAGGGACGGCTAACTACGGAGAAATAACCCCAAAGTTGCTTTGGTCAATAGGCGAAATCGGTGGTTCAAAACCCAGGAGTAAGCCCGGCAACCGGAAAGGTCCTGATATTCAATTCACATTCACCGGACTGCCGTCTTCCAACAGCCAATTCGGGAATAAGGACTTGATGGTGGAATACCCGCCATTGGCTTCAAAAGGCGCAAGAGATAATCAAACAGTGCAGATATTTTTTAGTAGAGATGCTAAAAATAATCCGGGTAAAAAAACACCGAATTGGTATTATTACTGGAGTCAAATTACTGGTGCAAATGATCTTGCTTATGGAGGCGCTACACATTCAATATACGGCTCAATATTTGGATATTATGATTATAATGGCTCAGAAGGGTATTTAAATAAGTGTATAATTTACAATAGAGTTGTTACATTTAATAATCCGACCGGTCCACAAGGTGATGCAGGAATAGATTGCTTTGGACAAACTGTAAACCACGAAAGGAGGCATCGTGTCCAATTCTATGCTGGCTTTACCGACACAACAGGCGATGGGGTTCCAGATTACGATATCACTCAAGATGCCGATTTAGATTGGCTTTCAAATAGTTATGAAACTGCTCGTGGTTTTAACCCAAATAATCCAGACACTAATGGAGATGGGATTGCTGACTTGGAAGAAGAGCC
>JBFMDM010000097.1:0-708 GCA_040753835.1 Planctomycetota bacterium | reverse complement strand
AGCCAATCCAGTCAGAATTTAATTGGTCCAATGATTCACAAAATGATAAAGATTGGGCTAATCCTGGAAAAAACAGTAAAAAATAGGAGGTGTAAAATGAGAAACTATCTGAGAAGTTTAATATTAAGTTGCGTTGGGATTATGTTCCTGCTTGGAAATGTTATCGCGAAGGAAGTGCCAGAAGACCTGACCAGTGAATTCATCAATCGGCCAGTTGAGAAGTTAAGTCAAAAGGCAAAAAGCATTAATAAAAACTATATGGATAAGCAATTAACGAGTTATAAACAGGAAGAAAAATTATCATTTCTTTTAGCTCTTCTTGATAATCAAGAAACCTGTTTTCTCCCACGCGAATATTTTGTAGAAATGGGAGAAGTGGTTAGATTGCCTCTGCGGAACATTGTGATGGATGTCAAACGGCCGATAACTACACGCGCAGAGGGATTAGCAGTATTGGCAAAACTTAAGGATAATAACAAAGATGTAATCTCAGTTGTTGAAAAAGACCCTGTTCTAAAGAGGTCTATTACTGCATATGAAGATATTTACGCTCCATCAGGTGTTATATTCCAAATGAGTTATCTTGACCTGAAGGCAGTTGACCTTAAAAACGATGCGCGTATTAACTTTCTAATCAGTTGCCTTAAAGACCCCATTGGAAGCGTAGCCAGAAGAAAACTTATCGAAATAGGGTCAGATGCTGTTCCA
>JBFMDM010000096.1:0-8355 GCA_040753835.1 Planctomycetota bacterium | reverse complement strand
GATAGATTAGGGGCATATTATAACTGACGCCGTATTTTTTCTCAATCGCTGTTTGCCTCATATCCAGGTTAATCTGGCACATCTGGCAGGCCACGATGATGGCCTGGGCGCCGTTCTCCCTGGCGTCATCAAGAATCTTATTGCTTAATTCTATAACCGCATCCTCGTTGCAGACCGTGAATCCGCCGCCGCAACACTCTATCTTGAATTCCCAGTCCACCGGTTCGGCCCCTAATTTCTTGACCATCTCATCCATAGAGGTTGGCTGTTCAGGGTCGTCGTATTTGAGGAGTTTGGGTGGCCGGACCAATAAACAGCCGTAATAACAGGCGGCCTTCAGTCCTTTGAGCCGTTCAGGGTCTATCTTGGGCTGAATCTTATCCATCAGGCGCTTGAAGATATCCACGCTGTTGATTACCTTAACCGTTCCGTCATAGTTCATGTCCGGTATCTTGTATCCTGCATCTTGTATCTCGTGGTTTGTATTGATAAGCGTTTTGGAACAGAAGGGGCAGGGCGCGAAGACCTCGGTTAGTCCCTGCTCCTTGGCCAGGGCTAAATTACGGTAGGGCAGGGCCAGCGATAGTTTATGATTGGTGGAATGGGCTGCCGAGGCGCCGCAGCAGTTCCAATCCTTGATTGATTCCAGCTCCACGCCGATTTCCCTGAAAACCCGTTCCAGGGACATGGAATAATCCTTGGAACTGCCTTCCAGCGCGCAACCTGGATAATAACCGAGTTTCATAATATATATCCTTACAATCCGCAATCCTGGAAAATCTTCTTTATTGCGTCTGTGTTCTCCACCTTATGCGGCAACAGTTTGAGTTTGCCGGTTAACAGCATCTTGGGGGTTTTGCCCACATCCTGGAACAGGGCCAGGGCACGTAACTTGTATTTGGCTATCAGCATTACCTCATAGAGCCGGCCATTGGAGCGAATCACCTCCATGAATGATTTGTGGAATTGCTGGATTTTGCGCTGTTCCTTGGTAGCCAGACCTTCTTTGATGGACAATTCCCGGCAGACGTCCATCAGTCCGGCAATCTCAACCTCCTTTGGGCAACGGGTGGAGCAGGTGAGACAACTCACGCAGACCCAGATGGTTGACGATGTCAGGACTCTTTCCCGTTCGCCTAACTGGATATGCCTGATGAGTTTACTGGGCGGGTACTCCATCTGCATAACCATCGGGCAGCCGGCCGAGCATTTTCCGCACTGGTAGCAGTCACGCAGGTTGATACCGGATATCTTGTCAATCTCGTCAACGAACTGCTGGAGATTATTCCTGAGGTTTAGGGTCTTCATTATTACCGCTCAATCTAATGTATAGTTGTTTTATGTAGTATTATTGGTAATTGGAGTCAAATAAAAGAGTCAAAATAAGTTGACTTGATAGGGATAGGATTGATATAAATAGGCACTTCATGTAATGGACTTAGAAGGAGAGGTGTTTAGTGAATGTCATCACTTGCATAAAACGCGTACCATCCACCGAAACCAATATCCGGGTCGGCCCGGACAGCAAATCACTGGATACTACAGGCGTGGAGTATATCCTTAGTCCCTTTGACGAAATTGCCCTTGAAGAGGCGCTTCGCGTAAAGGAGAAACTGGGTACAGGCGATGTCACGGCCATTACCGTAGGCACTCCGGATGCGGCCACCACCTTGCGCACCTGCCTGGCTATGGGCGCTGACAAGGCCGTTCATATCAAGGATGCTGATGCTTATAAAAGAGACCCGTTCGCTGTTGCTTCAGCGCTGGCCTCGGTCATAAAGACCATGCCCTATAACCTGATTCTCTGCGGTAAGCAAGCCGTGGATGACGACAACGGCCAGGTCGGCGCAATGCTGGCTCGGTTGCTTAATATACCTTTTATCAGTTTGATTACCAAACTGGAAATCTCAGGTACAAATGCCGTGATTCAGCGTGAAATTAGCGGCGGATATGAAGTATTAGAGGTTACCCTGCCGGCCGTGCTGACCGCCCAAAAAGGTCTGAATGAGCCGCGTTACCCGTCACTCAAGGGCATTATGGGCGCCAAGAAGAAACCACTGGAGGAAAAGACCGCTACATTTGATTCAGATACCATCGAAACAGTCAAGATGGAATACCCGCCATCCAGGCCGGCCGGGCGGGTCGTCGGCAAGGGCGTTGAGGCGGTGCCTGAATTGGTGAAGTTACTTAGAGAAGAATCTAAGATAATTTAGCATAGAGCGTAGAACTTATAGCAAGGAGTGAGAGATGCAGCCGATTTTAGTTTTTGTAGAGCAGGCGAACGGACAAATAAAGAGAACTTCTCTGGAGGCGGTTTCAGAGGCCCGGCGTCAGGCAGACATTATCAAGACCGAGGTGATTGCCTTGATTATCGCCGAGAAGGCAGAGACATTTGTTAAGGATGCTGGTTCATACGGCGCCAATAAGTTTCTGGCAGTGGAAGGCGCTGATTTCAAGGAGTATCTTACTGCCGCTTATACCCGCGCGGTATTGGCTGCAGTCAGCAAGGTCAATCCTATAGCCGTTCTGTTCTCCGCCACGCCCAATGGCAAGGACCTGGCCGCAAGTGTCGGCGCAGAACTTAAGATATCCGTGATTCAGGATTGCATTACTCTTGGGTATGATAACGGCGCATTTATAGCCCGAAGACCCATCTATGCCGGTAAGTCCATTATCACGGTCAAGGCGCTGAAATCACCGGCATTGGTGACTTTGAGGCCCAAGATATTTCAATTGGGAGTTGCAAACAATCAGGCGCCGTCAGTGGAAAAGTTAGCGGTTTCTTTGACCGCTGATGACAAGCGGGTGAAACTCAAGGAAGTGGTGCAGAGCAGGCAGAAGAAGATAGAATTGACAGAGGCGGATATCATTGTTTCAGGCGGCCGGGGAATGAAGGCGCCTGAGAATTTCAAGGTTATTGAAGAATTAGCCGGCGTGCTTAATGCGGCCGTAGGCGCATCACGCGCAGCCGTGGATTCCGGCTGGAGACCGCACACGGACCAGGTGGGGCAGACCGGCAAGACCGTGTGCCCGACCCTCTACGTGGCCTGCGGAATTTCCGGAGCCATACAGCACTTAGCCGGGATGTCATCCTCAAAGTGCATCGTGGCTATCAACAAGGACCCGGATGCGCCGATATTCAAGGTGGCCAATTATGGCGTGGTGGGTGACTTGTTCGAGGTCGTGCCGGCTCTTTGTAACGAGTTAAAGAAGGGTTAGTTCTTTGCCGATAGATATTTGGTATGAGAACTGTTTTACTCCTGAACGTATCCAATATCTTTATGACCTTTGCCTGGTACGGGCATCTCAAGTATAAGACCTCGCCGCTCTGGATGGTGATCATCGCCAGCTGGCTGATTGCCTTTGTGGAGTATTGTTTTATGGTGCCGGCCAACCGGTTTGGTCACGGCCAGTTCACCGCCGCCCAGTTAGAGACCATCCAGGAGGTGATTACCCTGGCGGTTTTCTGCGTATTCTCCGTCCTCTATCTCAAGGAGGATTTCAAGTGGAACTACCTTATCGGATTCCTGATGATTATCGCCGCGGTCTTTGTCATATTTAGGAAATGGTAGAATATTCTTTGACTTTATTCACATAGTTTCGCATATTAGACATTATGATACGAAACATCCATGTTTTACTACTAATTTTCTATATTGTTTCATCATTCGTTATACCTATATATCACGTTGCTGATGAATCTTCTGCTGTGTCCGATTGTTCTGCGTGTTCTGAACGGCACGCGGCTTCTGACCAAATAGCCATTACGGAACAATGCTCGTCGGATAACCCCTGCCATAATCCAAACCATTCCCCTCATAATCATCCGTTACACGACCATCAGTGCCAGGTGTGTCAGGCCATACAGAATAATCTTATCCAGGAATCTGTTCAGGTATGTAGTTCTGAACCGGTTTTGTCATCCGCGGCACTATTCATCAGCGCCGATGAAGTTATTATTTGCCTGCTCTCCGGACAATCCACAGACATCCGCGGACCGCCCACGCTCTAACCAACGAAACCCACAAAACCCCGGTTACATTAACATTTAATAAGGAGAATGTATTATGAGATATTTTATTATAGTTTTATGCCTATCCTTTTCCCATATTATGGTGTTTGGACAGGGAACCAAACGTATTTCCGACTCCGGCGCATATTTTAACCCGGATATTTCCGTGATAGTTGACACCTATTACCAGCAGTCAAGCGGTTCTGAAGGGATTGCGCATATCCTTGAGGAAGTCAGCGGGTTCGGGCATTCACACGGAGATGCAGGACACGAACACGGGCCACTGGAAGGCCTGAACTTCAGGGAGGCCGAGGTGTATTTCTCAGTCAATATAGACCCGTCTTTCTATGGTTATGCAATTATCGCGGCATTTGAAGAAGGGGCGCATATTGAGGAAGCGGTTATCCAGACCACCAGTTTGCCTTACGGGCTTGAGGTCAAAGCCGGCAAACTATTCAGTAATTTCGGACGGCTCAATTCACAGCACAGCCACTACTGGGATTTTACCGACCAACCACTTATCTATCGGCTGACCTTAGGGGACCACGGTCTTAATGATATGGGCCTGGCAGCATCATATCTGGCGCCCACTGATTTCTATTTGCTTGGTGGAATAGAGTCGTTCCAGGGCGATAATGAACAGATGTCTGCCTATTCCGGAGAAGACCCTTTACCTGAAAGATTAGGTCCCCGGGTTCTGGCCGGCTGGTTAAAGGTTGCGCCAAACCTGCCATCTAAGCACGGCCTGCAATTCGGCGCCTCATTCGGCCAGGGAGTTCATCAGGAAATCCACGACGGTAATAGCGACGGAACTGACGACCACTGGCTGGATGGTCATAACCAATTCTGGGGAACTGATTTTGTGTATAAATACGATTCAATGAAGGCATACGGCGAGGGCGACTGGATTCTCCAGGGCGAATATTTCAGAAAGGACGGCGACCTGGTTGTCCGCCGGCACGACCTTGTTCCTGCCCTTGTAAGCAGGCACAAGAAAGACCAGAAAGACGGTTATTATCTTCAGGCAATCTATGGAATTATGCCCAACTGGCAGGCCGGGTTGCGCTGGGAGCAGGCGGGATTGGTTAATAGCGAACGTCTACCGGACGGCACAAGGAACTCGTTTGCCCCAAGCAACAAGTCCTCGCTTGCCCTGACTTACCGACCGAGTGAGTTTTCTTATGTGCGCCTGCAATATTCCAACGGCAATTATGAAACGTCCGGCGGTTCGGAAAATATCTCCCAGATATCCCTGCAGTTGCAAATATCGCTGGGCAAGCATGGCGCGCATAAGTTCTAAAGAGAAGTAGACAGTAGGCACTAATCAGTAGTCAGAATAGAAAGGAGAACGGAATTATGAAAAGAATAATAATTTTGATAATACTAATCTGTGGTATCTGTGTAATCTGTGGTTCGGGTTGGTCGGACCTGACTGCCGACGCTCGGCGTCAGGCAGGCGAGAAGAAACTTAATGTCCTGACCACCACGTCTGACCTGAAGTCCATCACCGAGGAGGTTGGCGGTAAATATGTCAGCGTCAAAAGCGTCTGCGAGGGCTATCAGGACCCGCACTTTGCCGAGGCCAAGCCGAGTATGATTGCCAATGCCCGCAAGGCCGATTTATTTATCAGGATAGGGCTCGAATTGGAAGTCGGCTATGAGCCGTTGATTATTGAAGGGGCGCGGAACCCTAAAATACATATCGGCACAGACGGCCATCTGGACGCCTCGGATGGCGTATCGCTTTTGGAGGTGCCGACCGCAAAGGTTGACCGCTCAATGGGCGATGTGCATCCCTTTGGCAACCCGCACTATTGGCTGGACCCATATAATGCCCGGATTATGGCCAGGAATATCTCCGGCCGCTTGCAGAAGATTGACCCGACGCACTCAACCTGGTACCAGGCAAATTATCAGGTATTTATTAAGAAGATAGACGAGGCAATGTTCGGCGTTGAGGCCTCGGCCAAAATAAGCGGCGACAAACTCTGGGATGCGGAAATCTCAGGCAAACTGGATGATTTGGTTAAGCAGGAAAATGTCGCCCTGGGTGGTTGGGTGGAAAAGGCCAGACATTTGCGCGGGATGAAGATGGTGATGTTCCACCGTTCATGGACATACTTCATCAACCGGTTTAGGCTCATCGCGGTCGGCGAGATAGAACCCAAGCCGGGCATACCGCCCGGGCCGGCGCATCTCAGGGACTTAATCCAGAAGGTCAAGTCCGAGAACGCAAAAGTGATTCTGACGGAGCCGTTCTACGACCGTAAGTCGTCCGATTTTGTTGCCGCACAAACAGGCGCCTCGGTCGCGGTCTGCGCCCTTTCGGTCAACGGCAAGCCGGAGGTGAA
Organism: Planctomycetota bacterium; assembly: GCA_040753835.1. Taxonomy (GTDB): domain Bacteria; phylum Planctomycetota; class MHYJ01; order JACQXL01; family JACQXL01; genus JACRIK01. Next base: position 1,992 of record JBFMDM010000096.1, on the reverse strand, counting down.
GGATTATATATCGCTGATTGACTATTTGATGGATCATCTGCTCCAAATAAAATGAATGCCCCCGCCTGAAGCGGGGGTCTAACTGGCTGTAACGGCCTATGGTCTAACAGCCAGTAAGAAAAGGAAATTAATATGTTAGAGATGATACCAATTTTACAATGGGCATTCCTGGCCTGCCTCATTCTGGTGGGAATCCATTGTTATCTTGGCCTGCATATTGTCAGCCGCGGGGTAATATTTGTGGATTTGGCATTGGCGCAGGTGGCCGCCTTGGGCAGCGCGGTGGCGGTTTTACTTGGATACGAGTTGAACAGCCAAACCGCCTATATAATCTCGCTTGGATTCGCCTTTCTGGGCGCAGCGGTCTTCGGCATCAGCCGGGCGCGCGAGGAGAAGATACCGCAAGAGGCAATTATCGGGATTGTTTTTGCGGTCAGTTCGGCCGCGGCCATCCTCATCCTGGACCGCGCCCCGCACGGCGGAGAGGCCATCAAATCAATGCTGGTCGGTGGCCTGCTCTACGTTACGCCGCTCCAAATCCTCAAGATATTCCTGATATATCTTGCCATCGGCGTCTTCCATTACATCTTCCGCAGAAAATTCCTACTTATCTCCACCAATATTAAGGATGCGTATGAACAGGGGCTGTCCGTGCGCTGGTGGGATTTCCTATTCTACCTTACCTTCGGGATTATCGTAACCAGTTCGGTCCAGGTAGGCGGCGTCCTGCTGGTCTTCAGTTACCTGATTGTCCCGGCGGTCTGCGCCATGCTCTTCGCTGAGTGCGTCGTCAGACGGCTGGTTATCGGCTGGGTTATCGGGCTGGCGGTAAGCGTGGCCGGGCTGTATTTTAGCGCGCTCTGGGACCTGCCCACCGGCGCGTCCATTGTTACGGTTTTTGGGTTTGCCTTGATAATCTCCGTATTAATCAGGCGGGCGCTGGGAAACGGATAAACTTCTTCAGCTAAATCAGCACAATCCGAGACCAATTTCTTATAAAAATATAAGAATTTACTTGACTTCCATTCAGTGATGAGTATATTAATGTGTCTTTTTCCCACTGAATGGGAATAGGGCAGGGGTCTCTCTTGGGTTTGTTAACTTGATAATTTGTATAGAGGGGGTAATGGACCGTTTAATTCCGCATTCACAAGTAGTGGAAATCCAGCAGGCGACCGATATCGTAGAGTTAATCTCTAACTATATCCCGCTCAAGAAAGCAGGCGCCAACTACAAGGCGCTCTGCCCTTTCCACGAGGAGAAAACACCTTCTTTCGTCGTCAACCCCAATAAACAGATTTTCCATTGTTTCGGCTGTCACAAAGGCGGCAATGTCTACGGCTTTGTAATGGCCTACGAGAAATTAGGGTTCCCCCAGGCGGTCCGGATGCTGGCCGAGCGTGCCGGCATCAGAATCGCCGCCAACGAGCCAAAGGACGACGCCTCAAGGGAAAAACGGGCAGAGTTCCTGAAGGCCAACCGGCTGGTTACCAATTATTACCACGAATGCCTTCTGAAATCCAGGGCGGCCGAGCCGGCCCGGGCCTATCTGGCCAAGCGCGGATTCAACCAGGCAATGATTGCCAAATTCCTGCTGGGTTGCGCCCTGCCGGGCTGGAGCAACCTGGTCGGCTATGCCCGCGAGAAGAATATCCCCCTCAAGGGTCTTGAGGAACTCGGGCTCATCCTGCCGCGCAAGGAGAGCAACGGATACTACGACCGCTTCCGCAACCGCTTGATGTTCCCAATCTTTAACCCGCGCGACGGCGTGGTCGGGTTCGGCGGCCGGGCTTTGGATGACGCCGAGCCGGTCTATCTTAATTCGCCGGAAAATCTCCTCTTCAACAAGGGCAAGTCGCTCTACGGCCTGAATTTCGCCAAGGATGCATCCCAGAAGGCAGGCAAACTCTGCATTATGGAGGGCTACACGGACGTGATTATGGCATATCAGCACGGGTTTGAATACGTCGTAGCCACGCTCGGCACGGCAAT
>JBFMDM010000095.1:0-8385 GCA_040753835.1 Planctomycetota bacterium | reverse complement strand
TTCCACTTCCCACACGCTTAACGCCCCTCTCTCATCGCCGGATAAAATACGTTTACCGTCCGCGCTGAATTTAGCCGATATTGAAGGCGCCTGGAAAACATTTATTTCCTTTCCGCTTGCCGTTTCCCATACTTTTATCCTATTGCCACCGGACAGAAAATATTTGCCGTCGGAACTGAATGCGACCGTTTTTATCTCGCCGTCCTCCTCTAACGAAATCGGTTCCTTGCCGCTATTTAAATCCCATAATTTGACAACCCTATCATGCCCGCCCGACAAGACATATTTACCGTCAGGACTGAATGCGACGGAAAGAACTCTATATTTGTGGCCTTCGAACATCTTTATGTCCATTCCGCTTTCCACATCCCACAATATCACATTATTGTCCTCTCCGCCTGACAAGACATATTTACCATCACTGCTGAAAACCCCCGAGGTAACGACATCGGCATGACCTTGAAATGTTTTTACAGTTTTGCCGCTCTCAATATCCCACAACTTCAATCTCTTATCAACACCACCTGACAGGATATATTTGCCGTCGGGGCTGAAGGCAAGGGAACAAATCACACACATATCCTGAATTATTTTCGTCTCCCGTCCGCTTGATATCTCCCATAACCTTATGGTCGCATCACCTTCCCCACATGCGGCATATCTCCTGTCGGGGCTGAATACAAGCGGTTTAATAGGCATTGAATACCTCGCGGAACTATACAAGGTTTTTACTTCTCTGCCTGCTGGTATATCCCATAGCTTTATCGTGCGATCATCGCTCGTCGATAAAGCATATTTATCATCAGAGCTAAATGCAACAGCCCGCACCATTTGAGAATGCCCCAATTGGACAAATATCTCCGGTTTATCTGATATTCTCGACTCATCAGGGGTTTTTTGCGGTTTTATCCGAAGTGGCGTAACCTGTTTTTCCTCCACCGGAGGCGTAATCTTGGCGGGCTTGCCGGCGCAGCCGATAAGGAGTGAAATGGGTATTGTTATGGCGCAGTAGATAAGCCTGTTCATATTAAAAAAGGGAAGGCGAAGAATATCCCCGCCTTCCCTTATTTGTCAGTGGTATCAAACTATTTCTTCTCCCTATTATCGGGACTGCCTGCGGGCTTGTCAAACCCGAAACCCTGTTTCTTGGCCTCCTCAAAGGCATTCATTGCGTTCTGGAACTGGGCCTTGGCCTTCTCGTCGTTGGCCGCATCGCGCTTCTTCTTCAGGTCCTCAATATTGCCGTTCAAGGTATCCTCGTATGCCTTTTCTACCGATGCCTGAGGCACCTCAACCAGAAGATACACCAGATGATACGTCTCCTTGGTTTTCTTATCCTGCCATTTCTCAATATACCATTCCTTGGTACGAACATGCGAGGCAAAGGCGGCTGACAGTTGTTCCTGGAAATCGCGCACTGCCCTGGTCGGGTCTACGATTTCAGAGGTCAGCCCGTGCGAGGTGGTTATCTGCTGGAATTTATCCTGGGCGAATGTGCCGATGTATTTTACCACATTATTGACCGCGCCGCGATGGGCGTCGTCCCGGCCTTCCTTTTCTGTGGCGTATTTGCCTGAAAGGCCGACGAAATAGAAATTACCATCTTTGGTAGGCGGCTCATTAACGGTCCAGCCCGGGCGTTGGTCGTGGGATGACCAAATCATCTTCTCGCCCACCTGCGGCGCCACGTCAATCGGCTTGGCCTCGGGCGGCGCTGACTTGCAGCCGGTCATTGCGCTCGCTACGATCAAAAGTATTCCTGCTAATATCATCTTCTTCATAAGTTTTACTCCCCTATCGGGCTGCCTTGAAGTTTAATGCCTTGCTACGGCAACCCCAAATAGCAAAGGATTAATTATTTTATTTATTATAATGAATTGCAGGCAAAAGTCAAGCATTACCCGGCAAATTATTATGTGGAAAATTCTTTGGTCGTATAGGAAATTATATTAATATTAGCCACCAAGGCACTAAGGCACACATTCGCACAGTTTACCCTGTAAGGGCTCAGTGTAAACTCCGGATTCTTGGTGTCTTAGCGGCAAGAGTGGATAATTATGCAAATACTGCCGCCGTTTAAGATTAAGAGCGTTGAGCCAAGTCGTAACAGGCGAAGACAATATACTTAAGTAAAAGTCCAAGACACCTACTGTGGACGACTCTAACTGGGCAAACAGGATTTTGAGAGATGTTTTCATCATCATAAAGCCCTCCGTTTTGATGTTACGACCTGGAGCCCGGCAGGAATCCCGGCTATTTCTTTTCCGATTTCAGAGCCAGCGAAATCTGTTCTTTTAACTGAGGCACTTTATTACGGACAATGTCCCAAAGGACGTCATAATCAATCCCGAAATACTCATGGACCAGAATGTCCCTGAGGCCCGCTATCTTTTTCCATTCTATTTCCTGGTGCTTGTGTTTTATATCTGCCGGTATGTTCTTGACCGCCTCGCCGATAATCTCAAGATTCCGCGCAACCGCATCAGTCAGCATCTGGTTTCTGGCAAGGTCCTTGCGCGACTTGTTTCCCGCATACTCAATGATTTTCCGCGCGCTGGTTAATATGTCTTTTAAGAACAGGCGATATTCCCTTTTAGACATAGACCGCCTCCGAAAGGATATGGGTTCTGATTTCCCGCCTGATGGCATTCTTTAACACCAGGTCTATCCTTGAACCAAGTATTTTCTCAAGGTAGAACTTCAGTTCCATATAATTGTCAAAGGTCTTATGGCCATTTATGAATTCCACCAGTATGTCTATATCGCTTCCGTTCCGCTGGTTGTGGCGGGCATATGAACCAAAAACCCCTATGGTTTTGACATAAAATCTTTCTGTTAAAATATCACGGTGCGCGGTCAGGATGCTTTTTATGTCCTTAAAAGAATGATGCATATTGTTATATTATGCCATTTGGACAGATAAAGTCAAGCATTACCCGGCAAATTATTATGTGGAAAATTCTTTGGTCGTATAGGAAATTATATTAATATTAGCCATCAAGGCACTAAGGCACACATTCGCTCCGCTCAGTGTAAACTCCGGATTCTTGGTGTCTTAGTAGCAAGAGTGGATAATTATGCAAATACTGCCGCCGTTTAAGATTAAGAGCGTTGAGCCAATCTACACCACTACCCGCGATTACCGCATCAAGCGAATCAAACAGGCCGGCTATAACCCCTTCCTCCTGCCGGCAACGGATATCACCATAGACCTATTAACCGACAGCGGCACGAGCGCTATGTCGGACCGCCAGTGGGCCGGACTGATGCTGGGCGATGAGAGTTACGCCGGCTCTTCCAACTTCAAGCATCTCCACGATGCCGTCCGGGACATAATGGGATTCCCTTACACCATTCCGGCCCATCAGGGCCGCGGGGCCGAGAAAATACTGGACCGGGCGCTGGTAAAGAAAGGCCAGATTATCCCGGGCAATATGCACTTTGACACCACCAAGGCCCATATAGAAGACATCGGCGGCCGGGCCGTTGACTGCACCATTGATGAAATATACGATTCCCAATCCACCCATCCTTTCAAGGGCAATATCAATCTGGATAAACTGGAAACCGCCATAAAGCAGGACCCGGCCAACGTGGCCTATGTCCTGATTACCATCACCTGCAACTCCGGCGGCGGACAGCCGGTATCTATGGCCAATATCAAGGCCGTGGCCCGCATCGCCCGGAAATACAACTGCCTGCTCTTTATTGATGCGGCCCGCTTTGCCGAGAACGCCTACTTCATCCGTGAGCGGGAAAACGGATATAAGAAATGGACCGTTAAGCAGATTGCCCGCGAGATATTCTCAGTAGCAGACGGCTGCACAATGAGCGCCAAAAAGGACGCACTGGTCAATATCGGCGGGTTCATCGGGCTGAAGAGCAAAACCCTCTACCAGAAGATGGTCCCGCTCTGCGTCCTGCTTGAGGGCTTCCCAACCTACGGCGGAATGAACGGGCGCGATATGGAGGCCATTGCCATCGGACTCTATGAAGGCATTGACGGGAACTACCTCAGGCACAGGGTAAGCCAGGTCTCCTCGCTGGGCGAGCAGATGAAGAAAAGCGGCATCCCGGTACTGGTGCCTTTTGGCGGCCACGCGGTTTATATAGACGCACGGAAATTCTTCCCGCATATCAGGCGGGAGCATTTCCCGGGACACGCATTAGCCATAGAATTCTATATTGAAGGCGGTATCAGGGTGGTGGAAATCGGCGCGGTGCTGGCCGGCCGCGACCCGGACACAGGCAAGGACATTTTCCCTGAATTGGAACTGGTCCGGCTGGCTATCCCAAGACGGGTTTATCTCAAGGAACACATGGATTACGTGGCCGAATGCGCGGCCAGAATCTGGCAGCGCCGCAAGCAGGTTCGGGGCGTACGCTTTGACTTTGAGTCGCCCATTATGCGCCACTTCCAGTCAACCTTTAGACCGATATAATTATAAACCACAGATGACACAGATTTCACAGAAAATCCGTGGAATCTGCGCAAACTTGTAGTGCCGCCCAGCCGGGCGAGCCTCGCCTTTGGCGGGAACGTAGCGAATCTATCTGTGGTTAGTATTAAATGAAGCATCTGAAATACATTTTACTGACGGCCGTAATCGTAGTATTGGCCTACGGCGCATCCTGCCCGCCTAAGGAGATGCCCGTGCCCAGGACCTCGCCGGAGAAGAATCTCAAGGTGATGCGCGAGGCGCTGGAAAAGTCCGATTACTCCACGGCATATTACTGCCTGAGCAAGGATACCCGCGGACGTTATAAATACGGCGACTTCAAGATGATGCTGGAATACACCATCTTCGGCGTCCTTATCAGGAGTATCCTGGTCTATTGGGAAGTTGAGGACATAAAATACTTCCGCGAAACCATTACCTCTGAAGTGAAACCTGCCCGACTGGAAGGGTCAGGCGGGGACGAGTCCCCCACAGGGCAACCCAGTGGGCCGCCTAAAATAATAGAAAAGGCCCGGGTCCGGCTCAGGCACTGGAAACATCCTGACTACCAGAAAGAGTTTGTATTTATATTTGAGGAGGACGGCTGGCGCATTGATTTTACACTGGCAAGCATTGTCGGCGTGCCACAGGAAGACGAGGACGCCATTGCCCCACCGCCGAAAGAGAAGAAAAACAAAAACGACTGATGACTCTACGAATTACGAATAATCTAATTACGAATAACCTGTAATAAGAGTAGCGAGTCAATTCGTAATTCGCAAATTCGTTATTCGTAGTGGGAATGGGTTTCGTGTTCTGATTTATTAGAAAGTGTAAGTATGAAAAAGTACCTGTATTTCTTCGGCGCCCCGATGCTTCGTTCGGGGCGCTCCGAACCCGTAGGACATCGGAGCGGGAAATATGCCGAGGGTAACGGTTCAATGAAGGACATATTAGGCGGCAAGGGCGCGAACCTGGCTGAAATGGCCCGGCTCGGACTGCCCGTCCCGCCCGGATTCACCGTCTCCACCGAGGTCTGCCGTATGTTCTACGAGAGCAAGAAGAGATTCCCGCCTAAACTGGATAATGAATTCCGCGCCTATGTCCGTAAATTAGAGACCGCCGCGGGCAATCGGTTCGGCGATGCCAATAACCCGCTCCTGGTCTCGGTGCGCTCCGGCGCCAAGTTTTCTATGCCAGGAATGATGGATACCATCCTCAACCTGGGCCTGAACCACCAGACCTTCCACGGTCTAATCAAACTGACCGGCCAGGAGGAATTCGCCTGCGCCTGTGCCTGCCGCTTTGTCCAGCAGTTCGGCGAGATTGTCTTCGGCGTTGACAAGAAGTTATTTGATGAAATCACGGCTCCGACGTCAATGGAGCGCGTGGGAAAATACCTGCAACTGGTGGAGGAACAGACCGGCAGACCGTTCCCTCAGGACCCCATAAAACAATTAGAGATGGCCCGTGATGCGGTCTTCCGCTCCTGGAACAACCAGCGGGCCATTACTTATCGCAACCTCTATAAAATAGACCATAATATCGGCACGGCCGTCAATATCCAGATGATGGTCTTCGGCAATATGGGAACTGACTCGGCCACCGGCGTGGGATTCACCCGCAACCCGGCCACCGGCGAGAAGGTCTTCTACGGCGAATATCTTACCAATGCCCAGGGCGAGGACGTGGTGGCCGGTATCCGCACGCCCAAGCCCATCGTGGAACTGGAAAAAGATATGCCGGCCGCATTCAAGGAACTGAATAATATCACCTCGCGCCTGGAGCGCCATTACAAGGACGTTCAGGACTTTGAGTTCACCATTGAGCGCAATAAGTTATATATGCTCCAGACCCGCAACGGCAAGCGCACGGGCCTGGCCGCGGTTAAAATTGCGGTGGATATGGTAAAGGAGAAACTCATCAAGCCCGTTGAGGCGGTCGGAAGAGTGGAGCCGCTCCAACTCAACCAACTGATGCATCCGATGTTCAATCCGGTTGAGCGACCTAAATTCAAGGTCATTGCCAAGGGGCTGAATGCCTCACCCGGCGCCGCGGCTGGTAAGGTATATTTCTCGCCGGATAAGGTCGTGGAACAGGCCGCTAAAGGCGAGCGCACTATCCTGGTCCGCAAGGAAACATCGCCGGATGATATCTCCGGGATGTATCAGTCAAAAGGCGTCTTAACCGCCACCGGCGGAATGACCTCGCATGCGGCCGTGGTCGGCCGCCAGATGGGCAAACCCAGCGTAGTCGGCTGTTCGGCCCTGAAGGTGGACGAAGACAAGAACCTCTTCATTGTGGCCGGATTGACGGTCAAGGAAGGCGACTATATTTCCATTGACGGCGCCACCGGCGAGGTGATGTTAGGCGATGTCCCTACTATGGAATCAGAGGTGATGCAGGTAGTCAAGGACAAGTTATCTGCCGATAAGGCGCCGTTATACAGGTATTTCGCAACGCTCCTGTCCTGGGCTGATAAAATAAGGCATCTTAAGGTCAGGGCCAATGCCGATATCCCGATTGATGCCGAATACGCAATGAAATTCGGGGCCGAGGGCATCGGACTCTGCCGGACCGAGCATATGTTCTTTGCCGGGGACCGGCTCCCAATCGTCCAAGAGATGATTCTGGCAACAACCAAAGAGGACCGTATCAAGGCGCTCAATAAACTCCTGCCGCTCCAGCGGAACGATTTCAAGGGACTCTTTGAGACAATGAAAGGATATCCGGTCACCATCCGGACTATTGACCCGCCCCTGCACGAATTCCTGCCAAAAAGAGAGGAACTGATGGTTGAGGTGGCCGTGATGCGCGCCCAAGGCAAGTCAGAATCTGAAATCAAGGAAAAGGAAAAACTCCTTGCCCGAGTCAACGAACTGCACGAATTCAACCCGATGATGGGACACCGGGGCTGCCGGCTGGGCATAGTGTATCCGGAAATCACCGAGATGCAGGTCCGGGCAATACTGGAAGCCGCGACCGAAGTGGCCAAGGCCGGCAAGACCGTGGTTCCTGAAATAATGATACCGCTGGTTGGGCATATCAATGAATTCACAAATCAGTCGGCCATTGTCCATTGTGTTGCGGCTGAGGTGGCCAGGGAGACCGGCATCAAAATCAAGTATCTGGTCGGCACGATGATAGAAATACCGCGGGCCGCGGTTACGGCAGACGAGATTGCCTCGCAGGCACAGTTCTTCTCATTTGGCACCAATGACCTGACCCAGATGACCTTTGGGTTCTCGCGCGATGACGCCGGAAAATTCATCCACTACTATGTGGACAACAAGATTCTACCCTTTGACCCGTTTGTTACTATAGACCAGAACGGCGTGGGCAAGTTAATCAGGATGGCGACCGAGAACGGACGCAGGACCAGGCCGGACCTGAAAGTCGGGATTTGCGGAGAGCACGGCGGCGACCCGGAATCCGTCATATTCTGCCACTCGGCCGGGTTGAATTATGTCAGCGCCTCGCCGTTCCGGGTGCCGATTGCGCGCCTGGCCGCGGCCCATGCGGTCTTGCAAGGCAAAAAATAGGGCGAAATCCACCGGGAAATCCATTATCCGGAATCCGCATACCTGCCCCGATGGCTATAGGGATGGGCAGGGTCGGACGGGCATTCGGGGCATAATATGGAGTAGGGGCGAGGTAACCTCGCCCATACAGAATATATCCGATAATGGATATAAACACTGTAACCGTTATCACCCCGGTTTACTCGCAGTTATGGCGCCTGAGGCGCCATTTACTGCAAGTTATTAGAAACGTGTCAGACAGGGGGGTGTATACCCCCCTCCCCCATATTACCCCCCACCCCGGGTGAATATCACCCCCACCCTGGGTGAATATCACCCCCACCGTGGGTGAATATGACTACTGGTAGGGGTGAAAATGCCCCCCATTACTGGTGAATATGACCTCCGGTATGAGTGAAGATGAC
>JBFMDM010000094.1:0-8639 GCA_040753835.1 Planctomycetota bacterium | reverse complement strand
ATAATTCATTAGTAGTAGGCAATATTAAAATATTATACAACATATAGTATATCTTGGCGCCAAAAATAGAGTTTTTGGACAGGATCTGTGTCACCGGACACGACACCGCCATTCGGCGGGGTCTAAGGGGCAGTAACGACTAAGGTCTAACTGCCCCTAAGAAAGGGGGATTTACTTTTTAAGGAATATATCCTTGAGGTCCGCAATCTCGTTGTCCACGATGGATGTTATCTCGCTCTCGGCCGGGACCTGCTGGAGAATTCTTTCGGATTCCTGAATCCACTCCTGGATGTCCTGCTTGACTACCGCAGAAAATGTCTTCTGGAGCCGTTTCTTGAGGATATTAATCCGCGCCTCCAGTTCTTCCTTGTTGGCATCGCTCTCGGCTTTTAGTTCCTGCAATAGAAGCGAACGGTATTGCTCAAATCCGCCGGACGCCTCAAGGTCAACCCCGTAATTCTCCTTGATTCTCTGCAGGAGCATCGTTTTGTCCTCTTCGCCGACCTCAGCCGGGACCTCGCCTGGCTCAGCCGGCAGGATATACGAGACCGCGATTATCTGGTAGGTAGACGGGAGTTTGGGGGAGAATGAAGGGAGTTTCTGAAGCGTGATACTCATTGACCCTTCATCAAGGATGATAATCTCCTTGCCCCCTTTTGGCATCCCGCTTAAACGATATGTGCTGACCACCTCGGCCAGATTATCCTTGATTCTGACCGTCAAATCCTTGGTCTGCTCGTCCTTAAGAAAGTCGTAATCATCAAACAAGGTCGCCATCGCATCCTTGATGTCGTTATAGGAAAGTTTACTGCCGTCGTCCGGGTTTTCCAGTTCCACCCGCTTTGAGAAGGCCTCCATATAGGCATTGATGTCCTCTTTGGCCGTGGCCTCCTCCATCTTCTTGAAGACGCTCTTGACCAGGGTGATGTCCTCGCTTTCAGCCGGCTGGCTTGAAGGCGGGGCGCCGTTATCGGCCGCCCAGAGCATTGCGCCAAAAAGGACGAACAGGAATAATACAACTGCTTTTCTCATATAATCTCCCTCCCTGCCCCACCGAGGCGGGGCGATATTTGAGAGTATAGTCGGCTGTTGATTTAACAGTCAGTTATACAGCCGACTATACTGGGCTGTATAATCACTGACTCTACGGACCCTGACGGGTCCTCAGGGCGAGGACCCGGAACGGGTAAATCAACAGCCCAGTATAAAATATTATACGGAATGGGCAAGTAAATTGTCCGCTAAAGGCGCCGCCTTAGGCGCGATAGCGAACTCCGCTCCGATGCCCCTACGGGGATACGGAGCGCCCCGAACGAAGCATCGGGACGCAGAGACCGCGATAGCGAACTCCGCAGAGACCGCGATAGCGAACACAGATTAACACAGAGCAAACCACCACAAGGTTATCTGATTATTTTACTTGACCCCGCACATAATATTGTGTAGCGTAGGGCGTGGAGCGTGTGGTAGAAATACTATAATGCTATATGTGCGGGGTTGGCCCCATAAGAGAATATAAACGACCTATGTCAGAGAAGATTCTGGTAACCGGCGCATTCGGGCAAATAGGCACGGAACTGGTTGAGGCATTGCACAAGAAACACGGCCGGGACAAGGTCGTTTCGCTTGCGTACTACGACAATAAAATCCCGCCGGACTTCGCCGGAGTCCTGGAAAAAGGCAGCACCGAGGACAAGGACCTGATGGAGGGCATAATCAGCAGGCACGGCATAACCCAAATCTACCACCTGGCCTCCATATTATCGGCCAACGGCGAGAAGAACCCGCAACTGGCCTGGAATGTCAACGTCGCCAGTTTGAAGAATATGCTTGACCTGGCCGTAGAGCATAAGGCGAGGATTTTCATACCCAGTTCCATTGCGGTCTTCGGCCCGGACACGCCCAGGAAGAACACGCCCCAGCACACCGTAACCGAACCGGCCACGATGTACGGCGTGACCAAGGTCGTAGGCGAACTGCTCTGCCAGTATTATTTTATGAAATACGGACTGGATGTGCGCGGCATCAGGTATCCGGGTCTGATTAGTTGGAAGACCGAGCCTGGCGGCGGCACGACCGATTACGCCGTGGCCATATTCTACGAGGCCATCAAGACCGGCCGGTATGCCTGCTATCTCAGGAACGACTCAACGATGCCGATGATGTATATGGACGACGCCATAAAAGGGACCATCCAAATAATGGAAGCGCCGGCCGAACAAATAAAGGCCAGGACCGCTTATAACCTGGCGGCTATAAGTTTCTCGCCCGGGGAAATAGCAACGGAAATAAAGAAGCATATCCCCGGGTTTGAATGCACTTATACCCCTGATTTCCGGCAGAAGATTGCTGATTCCTGGCCGATGTCCATAGACGATTCGGACGCGCGCAAGGACTGGGGCTGGAAACACGATTACGACCTGGCAAAGATGACGGCTGAGATGCTCAAGCAACTGAAGACGAAACTGACAACCGGAATTGCGGTGTAAAAGGCAACATTAACGGCGTCTTAAAAAAACATCCTATACGGATGTCAAAGTAATACCCCGCCATTCGCTTCGCGGTCTCTGCGGAGTTCGGCGGGGTCTAATGGCGCCAAAGGCGCCATAAGAAAGGACCTTATTATGTCAGAAGAAAAGGAAATAGGAAAGGTGGAGCATTTCTTCGGCAAGATACAGGTTGCGGCGCTCAAGATTACCGAAGGCGAGTTAAAGGTCGGCGATGTGATTCGCCTCAAGGGGCATACCACGGACCTGACGCATATTGTGGATTCAATGCAGGTGAACCATCAGGCGGTCCAGTTTGCCAAGGCCGGCGACAGCATCGGCATAAAGATTAAAGGCCAGTGCCGCGAAGGCGATGTAGTTTACAGGGTGATACAGTAAAAAAGTAGTCCGTGCACAGTAAACAGTAGGCAGTAAAACTATGAAATCATTTGAACTTGAGATAATAACGCCTGAGAGCACGGTATTCAAAGGCCGGGTTTCGTCGCTGGTCTTTCCGGCCCACAGCGGCTATATGGGCGTGCTGGCCGGGCATGCGTCCTTTGCCGGCTCGCTGGGAGCAGGCAAAACCGCATTCAGCATCATCAGCGATGACTCCAAAGGCGCCCAACCTGCAACTAATACCTATATCGTAAAGGATGGCTTTATAGAAATAAACTCCAAGCCATTCGCCGCAACCAAGGTAACGATTCTTGCGGAAAGTATCTCTCAGGGAAAAGAGTAAACTGATTAAACGGATTTTACCGATTTAGCGGATTTATTTATCGGTTTAATCCGATTTATCCGCTTAATCCGCTTACCATATTTTACTGCCTGTTTTATGATAGAATTCAGGGATGTCAAGAAGGTCCTGGGCAAAAAGACGGTCCTGAACGGCATAAACTTCAGGATAGAAAAAGGCGAGACCTTTGCGATAATCGGCCGGAGCGGCGCGGGCAAGAGCGTCACTCTCAAACTGATGGTCGGGCTGATGCAACCCGATTCTGGACAGATTACGGTTGACGGAACAGATATCTCCAGCCCGAATGAGGAACTCTTAAGCGGCATCCGCAAGAAATTCGGTTTTCTCTTCCAGGGCAGCGCACTTCTGAATTCGCTGACGGTCGGAGAGAACGTCGGGCTTCCTTTAAGAGAACACCAGGAGATGCCTGAAGAGAATATACAGAAACGGGTGACCGAGGTGCTGGAGATAGTAGGCCTGCACAACGCCGAGAACCTGATGCCGGCCGAATTAAGCGGCGGAATGAAGAAAAGGGTATCATTGGCCCGTTCCATCGTCAGGTATCCGGAAATCATCCTCTACGACGAGCCGACCACGGGCCTGGACCCGATAATGTCCAATGTGATTAACAACCTGATAATCCGCCTGAGGGAGAAACTGCACATCACCTCAGTCGTGGTCACGCACGATATGAACAGCACCTTTATGGTGGCCAACCGGATTGCCCTGCTTTACCACGGAAAGATTATCCAGACCGGCGACGTGGAATATTTCCGCAAATCCAAAGACCCGTTCATCAGGCAGTTTGTGGAAGGCGATTCCGAAGGCCCGTTTGAGGAAGAGACATAATTATAGTTCCCGACAAGTAGTCGGGATAAGAGCCAGTAACATCATACCGCCTCTACGAGTCGGTATGATTAACTGGCTCTAAATTTTTCCTGCAACTATTTCCCAAGATGCGGGGTATAATATGATGAAAGAGACAGGCGGACAATTGTATTCTGACGAGGCGCAGGTAAAGCGGGCGCAGAAAGGAGACCGCAAGGCGTTTAACGCCCTGATAGAGAAATACCATAAGGCCATCGTTAATTTTGTTTACCGCAATATTAACGATGCCTCAAGGTCAGAGGAACTGGCCCAGAAGGTGTTTGTCCGCTGTTACCTGAATATCCGGCATTATAACCAGCGGTATAAATTCACCACATGGTTATATACGATTGCGGTCAATCTCTGCAAGAACGAGTTGAGGGATAAAGCACGGCGGCCCAGGAATGTGGAGCTGACCGATTTAATCAGGACTCCCAATGCTGAAGCATCTTCGCCTGTGGAGGCCGTGGCCGACAAGGAGATAAGGGAAAAGGTGTCCCGGGCGGTCCAGTCGCTGCCCGAAGACCAGCGCGAGGCCATCATAATGGCGGTTTATAACGATTTGCCCTATAAGGAAATCGCCGATGTCCTCAAGACCAATGAGAATACGGTAAAATCCTGGGTGTTCAGGGGCAAACAAATGCTCTTTGAGATGTTAAAAGGATACGTGAGTCAATAATTATGAATAATTGCGACAGAATCAGATTGGATTTGGACGCTTATATAAAGGGCCTTATGCCTGCGGAAGAAATACGTTCGGTTACGGGACATCTTGAATCCTGCGCCGGATGCAGGAGCGCCCTGTCTCAACTAAAGCAGATTTCAGCAGTTCTCGGCAAGTGGACTGATATCGCGCCCAGAGCGGATTTTATAGATTCAGTCAACGAGAAGATAGACGAATTAGGAGTCAATGAATACCCTGAAACGAATCTCTTTTACCGTTTCAGGTATGCTCTTGCCTCCCGCCTGTGGCGAGGCTCGCCCGTATGGGCGGCAGCCGCTGTTATCTTATTGGCTGTAATCATCTGGCTGGCAGCGCCAAAGGCGCCTGAGACCGCCCTGCCGATTTCCCTGGACAGCGGTTCCCTGATAGTCCGTCAGGATAATCGGCCGCAGGAAGCAACCACAAAAGGGACTTACTATATCAATAACGACACGGTAATGCAGACCGCCGGGACCAAGGCCGTGTTATCATTGGCCGACCGGACCAGGATTGAGATGGACCGCCAGACCGTCCTAAATATAACCAACCCATCGGATAAAAGCCGCGGGAACATCCTCCTGCACCAGGGTTCCATTTATCTTGATGTGGCCAAAGACCCCAGGACGCTATATGTGGAAACAGATTCAGGCAGAATCAAGGTGGTCGGGACCAGGTTCAAGGTCAACCATCTTAAATACAATATGCCGCCCGCATCTGATGAAGACATCAAAATCACCACTGTCAACGTTGACGAAGGCGCGGTTCAGGTGGAATGGAAGAATTCCGTGCAGCCGGTAAAATCCGGGGAAAGGATTGCCTTCAGCATAAGCATCAGGCCGACCATATTTGATTTGCCGGCCGGCGACAAGCCCGGGCAGGCCAGATACCTGCTGGAAACACTGAAACGACTCAACGAGCGCAATGATTTTGACAGGACGCTGGCGGCTGAAGCAATACTGGCCGGGTTTGGAGATGAGATTGTTCCTTCGCTGATGGATATCCTCAAGGGCGCGCCGTCGGGAAAATATAACCCGGTGCACCTGAGCCGGGTTTTGAGACGGATTGGCGCTGAAGACCTCTATCCGGAACTTGAAGGAATCGTTAAATCGCCTTCATATTACATAGAATACCGCTCTGCGGCGGCAGAGACGCTTTTGGGCATTAACCCGTCCCGCGGGGCTAAAATCCTGGTAGGCATTTTCGCCTCAAGCTCAGACATTGGCACCAGGAAACTGTGCCTGGCGGCGCTGCAGGATGAGAAATCAATCGGCGCGGAAAATATTCCCGAACTGATAAAAACCCTGGCTAATATCATCAGGAAAGGCGAAGGCCGGGATAACCCCCTCTTTAATACAGCCGTAGAATCCCTGGCCGGAATCTCGGAGGTCTCTGCGCTGCCGCTCCTCCACGAACTCATCAGGAATGAGGCGGATTACCGGGTGGTGTTATCGGCCGGGCGGGCTATTATCCGCATCGGGGATAAATCAGACCGGGAAAAGGCATTAAGCCGGCTCTATGCCCTGCTGGAGGATAAGAATGACATTGTGAAACTGGCCGCCATAAAGACGATTATGGGGCTGGAGAACCCCGAAGGCCAACAGCGTCTGGTCAACCGGCTGGTTGATATAGCGCTCAACAGCGCCGACCCCAAGGTCAAACTGGCCTGCCTGGAAACCGCTGTCATCCTGGAGAACCAACAGGCATTTGAACTCCTGAAGGACATTATTGCCCAAAATAACAGCGACCTGACCCTTCAGGCCATCCAAAAGACAGCCCGGCTTACCGCTTCGGACGCCATTGCCGGCTTTACCGTGGAACTGCTGGCATCCGGCTATTATGACCTGATTAACCGCTGGAAAAGGACCCAAAACCAGCCCTACCGCAACCTGGCTGACCAGATTAGCCGCTCCATAGAGGGAATAAAGAACCCCCGTTGCCTGGCAGTTATAAGAGGCCTGTTGAACAGCAGCGAGCCGGCTTTGGTGATTAGCGCCGTTAAGGTCCTGTCCAATATCGGAGAAAAAGAGGATATATTCACACTCAGAATGCTTCAGGGCAAAGTGACGGATGAATCCATCAAGACAGAGATAAAAACCGCCATAGAAACCCTCAGAACCACCCTGGATTTCAGGGATGAATAAGGCCATCCCGCTGGGGCGGGACTCCTCGCCTCGCTCTCGCTTCCCGCCCGATAGGGCGAGGCTCGCCAAATGCGGCGGCGGAGCGGGCGCTGTCGCTACGTAGATTAGTTGGGAAATCACCGAATTAGCAAATCCGCCTAATCTAACCTATCCGCTTAATCCGCTTATAGATATAAAAATATTTTATATAAAATATTATAAAATCTTGACCCCGCACATAAACATAACTCATTTGTCTGCAGATATTACAGCGTTTGGCCTCAAATAATAAAGTAACATTCTTTGCCATTATTTATGTGCGGGGTTGACAAATTATTTATTAAAATTATTCATTATTTCTTGACAGATTGACGATAAATTTAGTATAGAGTATTTTAATCATTTTTCCCCTTCCACCGGAAGGAGGTGAAAACGTTGGGTATGAGGTCTCGGCTCATACCGAAGAAGGGAGAAAACCCCGCCATAAGACGGGGTAGAGATAGGGTTTTGATCAAGGACCAAAACCCCTTCTGTCACGAGGCGGCAGAAGTAGTCCCGAACCGATTATCCCAACCAGATAGCAGGATTCAGGGATTAAATGTCCTAACTTTTGGCGCTAAAGACCAAAAGGTCGGCGCCATAGGAGTTCAAATAATGAAGACACTGTTATGCGTAATCGCGGCTATCGCACTTTTGACACTGCCCGTAATGGCAGAGGATGTAAAGGTTGATTTTAAGGGTAGCCGCCTTGCCGCCGGTTATATGGACAACGGTTCTAGCACACTTCCAGGTAATGCTGGCGATGGCACATTTGGCGTTCCGGATGCAAAACTCAGGGCCAATGCCCAGTTTGGCGAAGACACCGTTGCTGTGTTCAGGTTAAGTTTTAACAATGCCGCAGCGCCCAGCGCTGAATACGCATTCGTTAAGATGTCCAACCTTCTGAAGAAACTGACCAAGAGCGACACTGTCAATCCTGACATCTATGTCGGCAAGATGAAGGTCAACTACGGCGAAGAGACCTGGACCAATAACCCGATAGAAAGCGCTTCAGTCACTAATTCAATCGGCGGTCTTTTCGGCAATGACGTCGGCGTTGAATTCAGGCAGAATGCGCTGCCAATCGAACTGCCCCTCACCCTGGGTTATTCAGTGTCCCTGCTGAACGGCGGCGATGGCGCAGCCGCAGGCGTTGTTGATGACAACAACGAAAAGGGATATGCCCTAAAAGCAATGGGCACGATGAAGAGCATGCCGCTTTACTTCTCTCTTTCACAGGTTGATTCCGGTAACATACTGGCCGGAAGCACTTCTGGAATGGGTAGTTTTGCCGGACCGGGATATGTAAAGGGTTATCAGATGGATGTCCGCTATGACCTGCTGGAAGGCGCCCAGAAGTTTACACCCGCAAAGGCGCCCCTCTTCAGCGATGCCAAGGGCGTGTTCCGCCTGGCTTATGGCCAAGGGTCTAAGGGAACAAAGAATCTCATCTCCGAAACAACCACAATGCTCCTGGATGGCATTTACAATGTCAACAAGGAGTGGTATGTGGCATTCCGCTACAGTTCGTTTGAAAATGCGGCTGGCAACCAGTCTACCCGTACCTCAATCGGCGGAGGCCATCGTCTTTCGGATAATGCGATTCTGAAATTGGATTACACAACCAATACGGAAGAACCAACCGACACTGACAATGATTCAGTGAGTTTGTTAATGACGGTTCT
>JBFMDM010000093.1:0-8752 GCA_040753835.1 Planctomycetota bacterium | reverse complement strand
CGTCAATCTTGACGAATACGAAATAGACCACGTAAATCGTCACAGCCAGCGGGACCACGACCAGCAGGCCCTTGATAAAATAGCCGAATAGTTTCTTCATAACCGCTCCTTACGTCACTACTCTACGAATTACGAATCTTCTAATTACGAACTCCGCAGAGACCGCGATAGCGAATTAGTAATTCGGAAATTAGTAATTAGTAGTGGTTTCGATTTCGCTCCTTAATGTCTTTATCTTCTGGATAATCCCATCTTTTGCCTGCTTGACTATTGGCGCATTGCTTTTTAGCACGTTGATAATATCTGATACCAGTTGGTGCAGTTCATCATAGAACATATCCGGCAGGTTCTGGGAGAGCGCCACAATCTCCTGCATAATAACTGCCTTATCCTCATCCTTTAGCGGTTTGTCTTCCTGCGCCCTGCTTATTATGGCCTCTATTTTGCCCAGCGATGCAATAAGGACCTTTTTATCCAGCGAGAAAATGCCCAGGTCCTTAAGATTCTCCAGCACCTCTTTCACGGTCAGTTTATACAGCCCGCTGATTTCCTCGGTAAGTATTGCCAACTGGCGCTTGTGTTCCGCCTCATCCTTGGGTGGTTGTTCCTTGAACGCCTGAAGCCCGTCCAGTTTCTGCAGGAGCGATTTCAGGAGAAAGGCGCTGTTCTCTATTGACGCCTTGGCCTGGGTCACGCTCTCAAATACCCGCAGTTCATCCTCCAATAAGATTGACTTGACCAGCGACTCAAGTTTGCCAACCGTCTCCTTTGACCACTGGGCCAGCGCCTTGCTGTCTTCAGGCCTAAACGTTTCCTCCCCGCTAGTGCGGGGTGGGGAAGGAAGATTATTGTTGGACCCCAGATACTTGTGGTAATGTCCCTTGATATCCTCAAAGATTGACTTCAAGGCCAGGCCCTCTTTCTGGATGATGGCCATCATCTGCCGGCGCTCTTTGGGCGCATCCTCTGATGAGGCGCCGATGGTCAGGACCTCGGTCTTGGAAATGCCGGTTAGACCCTTGTATTTTGATTCAAGGTTCTTGAGGATTGCATCCGGCTGGCGGTCCGGGTCAAAGTTGACCTTGAAGAGATACTCGCCGGACGCAGGCCTGCGCCTGAGCGGGCCTAATCGGGTTTCATAAGAGCCCCCCTTGACCGGGCACCGCTCGTAATCAAGATAGCGCTCGTTGTCACTGCCCGGAAACCGGTAGGTAAAAGTGATGTCCAGCAGGGCACCGTCAGGCAGGTTGGTCGTGCCCTGCACGGACAGGAAATAGACAGACGCCTCCTGCTTTAACTCCGGCTTGACGGTGTAGGTAATGCCGGCATCTTCAGCCGCTAATAACAACGGCAGGAACAGGAATATGATAAGCAACCAAATATATCTCATTTATT
Organism: Planctomycetota bacterium; assembly: GCA_040753835.1. Taxonomy (GTDB): domain Bacteria; phylum Planctomycetota; class MHYJ01; order JACQXL01; family JACQXL01; genus JACRIK01. The sequence goes on along the minus strand of JBFMDM010000093.1, from coordinate 7,357 downwards.
CACCCCGTTAGAGACAGGCAGTCCTTGCAGGACGGCCGTTCTGTATCTGTTTCTTATAATGAAATCAGATGATTATTCCGTCGTCAAAGCCAATCCCAGAATGTTAAATCTTGGCGCCTCTAACGGGGTTAATTAATGAAGCCATATACCCGGCGCCGAAGCCGTTGTCAATATTGACCACAGCCACGCCGGCCGCGCAGGAATTGAGCATGGTCAACAGCGGCGCCAGGCCCTGGAAGTGCGCGCCGTAACCTACACTGGTCGGTACCCCAATCACCGGCTTATCCACCAAGCCGCCCACCACGCTGGCCAATGCCCCTTCCATCCCGGCCACCACGATAATCACATTGGCGTCCCGGATTAACTGCGAGTGGTCCAGCAGCCGGTGGATTCCGGCCACGCCGACATCATAGAGCGTCTTGACATTATTGCCCATCATCTCGGCCGTGATTCGCGCCTCCTCAGCCACCGGGATATCGGATGTCCCGGCTGTGATGACCACAACCAGCCCGCGCTTGGCACCACACTCTGCTCTCCGCCTACGGTCAATAGTGATAACCAGCGCCCTTTTATGATATAGCGCATCTCTGGCAATGCGCTTTATTGCCCGATAGGTCTTTTCATCAGCCCGGGTGGCCAGCAGGTATTTGTGATGGCGCAGGATTTCCTTTGCAATCCGGGCTGTGTCTTCAGGCGTCTTGCCTTGGCAGAAGATTACCTCAGGAAACCCGCAGCGCTTCTCACGCTCAATATCAATCGTGGCGAATCCCAGTTTCTTATACCGATTCTTTTTCATAACTTATAACCAAACTGCTTCATAAATGTCATTGCGAGCGATGGCGTTTATGGCGCCAGAGCGTGGCAATCTCATAATTTGGGATTGCTTCGGTCGTTACACTCCATCGCAATGACGGGATGGAAGAACCGTCAAACTAAACAATATACATCCTCTTCACCCGCTTGCCCAAGCCGCAGGTGATGACATAAGGCGAGGTGCCGCTAAGTTGGGCCAGTTCCTCTACCGTAATTCGGTTCTGGCCGTCCTGAGACCGGCCAATCAGGACCACCTCATCGCCTGTCTTTACCTGCGGACTGTCGGTTACGTCAACCATAATGTAGTCCATTGTCACCGAGCCGATAACCGGCGCTTTTCTGCCGTTAATCAGCACATAACCCTTGTTGGAAAGGTGATAAGGATAACCGTCGTTGTATCCGATGGGTATGGTGGCAATCTTGGTCCGTTTCTTGGTAGTGAATGTCCGTCCGTATCCGACCGGCGTGCCGGTCGGCACTATCTTCAGAAATGCAATCTGTGACTTAAGCGAAAGGATGGGATTAAACCGGTCCGAGACCTCGCGCAGGTTGCCCGGGTCAATGCCATAGATAATTCCGCCGGCCCGGACCATGCTGAAAGAGGCGTCATTGTTGCAGAGAATCGCGCCGGTATTGGCGATGTGTTTCAGCGGGATTACGGATTTCATCTCGGCTTCCATATCCGTAACGGCCTGGCGGAAGGAATTTATCTGCTTCTCGGTAAACCCCTTTTCCTTGTGGTTGGAGGAGCAGGACAGATGCGAGCAAGCCCCCTCCAGTTTTATATTGGGAAACGCGGCCATCTTGCGGGCGATTTCCAGTGCCCGCTTGGGCGTTGAGCCCAGTCGGCTCATCCCGGTGTCCATCTTGAGATGGATATTAAACTGCTTGTTCTGGCGCTTTGCTTCCTCATTGAACAGTCCCAGCAGGTCCATTGAGTGAATCGTGGGCGTGATGTTATAACTAACCATCCAGCCGATTTCCTCCTCAATCACCGCGCCCAGAATCAGGATGGGGTCCAGGATGCCGCTCTGGCGGAGTTCAATGGCCTCTGATGAATCCCCTACGCCCAGCATAGAAGCGCCGCTTTCCAGGGCGGTCTTGCCCACCGGCACCGCGCCGTGGCCGTAGGCATCGGCCTTGACCACCACCATTATCTTTGTATCCGGTCCGAGTTGGGCGCGCAGGTTCTTAACATTATCCGACAACGTCTTAAGATTTACTTCAGACCAGGTGCGGTATTTTTTCATTGGTCTTACCTCTTTAGGCACAGTTTGAGCGCAGCGAATTATCTGTGCCTTATCCCGACGACCGTCGGGACTACCTTATTATATTTCAGATTCATTTCCGCCTCGGTCAACCTCAAGTATAGAGGCAGAAGTTTTATCGGGTCGTCCTGTTCGCCCCGGTTATACGCTTCGTATCCAAGGAGCGCCACGTTCTTTGCTTGCGGAAACCACAGGCGCTCCGGAGCGAATTCAGCCCTGCCGCCCAAGCGCCTGAAGACATCGCCATAGGTCTTCAGCCCGTCTCCGGTCAACAATATCTTTCCCCGGTATCTGTTTAGTAACTTTACCAAATCCTCAGGGGTTATGGCAAGATAATCTGTCCGACGTTTATATCCGGCCGCGGTCTTTTCGTATACGGCCGTATAGACCTGATTCCAACGGGCATCTGTTACCGGGCAGACATATCTGCAATCGTTGGATTTACCAATATTCCTCAGGATAGCATCAAGCGAGGACACTCCGATAATCATGGTCTTGAGCGCATAGGCAATGGTCTTGGCAATGGCCAGCCCTACCCGTAGTCCGGTGTAAGAGCCGGGGCCGATGTCAACCACCACCAGGTTTATCTGGTTCTTCTTCCAACGCGCCTGTTTAAGGAGTTTATCCAGTGCGGGAATAAGCAGTTTGCCGTGCACCAGCCCGCGCCTGAGCGTTATGCCTTTCTTCAAAATGACGGAATCGCGCTCCGTTTCAAGGACAGCCACGCCGCCCTGGATGGATGAGGTCTCTATGCCGATTATCTTCATTGTGTTATTATACTTTTTCCTGCAGGATTATCAACAATTACTTTACCCTTTACCCCGTTAGAGATATAATGCAATTTAACGAATAGAACAAGTTAGCCCGCTTCCCACATATTCGGCGGCAGGTAATTACGTATCTCTAACGGGGCGGGCATAAATAATAACAACTTTGATATAGAATGACTTGATATGCCTGAAACCACAGAAGACACTCGCCCCGTTAGAAGTGACCCGGATATGAAAACAAATAGTTTTACGGACATCAACACCTCGCCAGTGGACACTTCTAACGGGGTAAAATCTGTACGCCGTGCGGTGGTGCATCTGGCCTGGCCCGTGATGCTCCAGCACCTCCTGATGTCGGTGATGTTCCTGTCCGACACGATAATGCTGGGCTGGTACAGCCAGTCGGCCCTGGCCGCGGTGGGCTTAAGCGGCCCCATCACGATGATGATTCGGCTGACCCTGATGTGCATCCCGATTTCAGCCACGGCAATGGTGGCCCGTTCAGTCGGGGAACAGGATGCAACAAAGACCGGCGCCAATGCGGTTACGGCCCTAACAGTCGCGGTCATCCTGGGCGGAATAATCTCCCTGTTCGGCGCGGCCCTGGCCGGCAATATCATCGCCCTGTTCACCAAGCCATCATCAGGCCTCTACAAGGAGGCGGTTACCTATCTCTCCATAACGCTTTCGGCATTTGTGATGAACTATCTCTTCTTCGTCTCCACGGCCATCCTGCGCGGCGCGGGCGATACCCGAACTCCCCTGATGGTCACCATCTTCGCCAACTGCTTGAATATCATCGGCGATTATATCCTGATTTACGGCAAACTCGGCTTCCCGGAAATGGGGGTCAAAGGCGCCGCAATTTCCACATTCGGCACATCTGTTATAGAGGGGCTGATACTGTTTTCATTCCTCTTCTCCAGTAAATCAGCCGTCCGATTATCATTTAGGAGTTTCTGGCTGGTGAACAAAACCACGGTGAAGACCTTATTGCAGATAGCCCTGCCGGCCGCGCTTGAGCCGATGATAACGCATCTGGGCGGCCTGCTGTTCCTTAAAATCGTATCCGGCCTGGGCCAGGCATCGCTGGCCACGCATCATGTTATCTTGAGGATAGAAAGTTTATCCTTTATGCCCGGGATGGGCCTGTCCGTGGCAACCGGCGCGCTGGTCGGCCAGTATCTGGGCGCCCGGAGGGTTGACCTGGCCGGCCAGACCTGCAGGCAATCCATCAGGTTCGCCCTTATGATAATGGGGCTTTTGGGGCTGGTGTTCCTGTTATTCCCATCCCCTGTCATCAGCGTCTTTACCGGCGATGCGGATGTCAGGATGCTCGGCGTATTGTGCCTGATGATTGCGGCCGTGGAACAGCCGTTCCTGGGCTATGCGATGATACACCAGGGCACCTTCCGGGGCGCGGGCGACACGGCCATACCGCTTTACATCAATTTCATCGGCGTCTGGCTGATTCGCCTGCCCATAGCCTTTGTCTTTGCCAACGTATTCCATTGGGGCCTGGCCGGCGCCTGGCTGACTATGCCGATTGACTGGCTGGTCCGCGCGGTTGTCTATAACATTATCTTCAGGACCGGGCGCTGGCAGAAAATCTGCATTTAAACCGATTTTCCTTTACATTAGAATGCCTGTTTAATATAATCAGCAAAAATAATATTGGAGATTTTGTATTGACTTGTTATTAAACAATGCTATCATATAGTATATTCATAAAAATCACCAAAGGAGAGGTTATGACCGACCTGGTGGTCAAAACGATGAAAATGCACGATGATATCACAATCATCGGACTGGAAGGGATTCTGGATAACAACACCGAGAATGAATTCGGCGATGCCATCAAAAAGATACAGGACGACGGTTGCCACCGTTTTGTCTTTGACCTGTCCCGGCTTAATATCATTACTTCATCGGGTATCGGGGCTTTTATCAAGATAGCCAATTCCTGCCGGGAGAATTACGGCAATGTCGTCATTGTCCAGCCCCAGCCAAGCGTCAAAGAGGCCCTGCAAATATTCGGGCTCTTCAATTTCATCCAACTGGCAGATAATGTTAATGATGCTGTAAAGGTTCTTTCGTCGCCGCATAAATAATTGGGGATATGGCCGACATTAATATTACAACTGTTAAACTGCCTGATGATATTGTCTTGGCCTCCCTGGAAGGGATTATTACCAGCACCAATACCGATGAATTTGAACAAAATATCACAAGGTTATTTGATGAGGATATTTACCGCATAATATTTGATATGTCTAAACTGACGATGATTAGTTCCTCGGGCATCGGGGCGCTTATAAAGATACTGGGCACCTGCAAGGAACACCACGGCAACATCGTCATCGTCCAGCCGCACCGTTCTGTTGAGGAGTCGTCAATTATCTTCGGATTGTTTAACTTTGTTCCGCTGGCTAAGGATGTCAACGAGGCGGTAAAGATTATCCTGCGGCCGCCTACAAAATAGTCGGATATTGATTTAACAAACAAATATACAGCCGACTATACTGGACTGTATACTTCGGCAGTTGGAGTCCCAGTGGGACGACTTACTGCCGAGTATCCTCGGCTGTAACGCTCCTTTGTCGCTAACAGCCGATGGATAATCACTGAGAAATCAACAGTCCAGTATAAATCCATCACTAATATGAAATTCTTCAAGATGCACGGAACGGGCAATGACTTTGCGGTATTCAGCCCGGCCAGGCCGGAACGGACAGTATTCACCCCGGCCTTCATCCGGAAACTATGCGACCGGCGGTTCGGCATCGGCGCGGACGGCGTAATCCATATCCTGCCTGCCCGTCGAAGCCTTGGCGTAGTCGGGCCGGCCCGAAACCGAAAAGCCGATTTCCGGATGCGCATATTCAATGCGGACGGCTCAGAGGCCGAGATGTGCGGCAACGGCATCCGGTGTCTGGGTAAATTAACGTATGAGCAAGGCCTGACGAACAAGAAAAAACTTATCATAGAGACCATGAGCGGCAATGTCCCTGTCGAACTACATATCAAAAATAGTAAAGTATCCAAAGTCAACGTTACCCTGCCTGCCCCGTCATTGGTCAGGAAGATATCTGCATCAAAATATAAGGTAATGATGGGCAATCCCCACTGCGTGGTGTTTATACCTGCCCGAACGACCGGCGTCGTCCGGTCGGGCGGGGATGAGGACTTAAAGAAATTCCCGGTTGCCAAATATGGGCCGCTTCTGGAAAGGCATCGCCTCTTCCCCCAAAGGACCAACGTGGAGTTTGTCCGGGTGAGGAACAAAGGCGCAATAGATATGCGGGTCTGGGAACGCGGGGTGGGCGAGACCCTGGCCTGCGGCACCGGCGCCTGCGCCGCGGTCATTGCCGGCATTGCCGCTAAGAAACTGCGCGCCGATAATGTCAAGGTCAACCTGTTGGGCGGAACCCTGGAAATCTCACAACTCAGGAACGGCAAAATCTCTATGACCGGCCCGGCTGAAACCGTGTTTGAGGGCAGTGTTTGGTTTGCCCCGTTAGAAAGACCCCTGACCGAGTAATAAAATCCATACCGTGCGATCAAGAATTAGATGTTGGACTTTCTAACGGGGTGAACGTAAATTTCTCCGACACCTGGACATCCAAGCCCAATTGCTTTACCCGCTCGCCCGGCTTTGTTGGATTCGGAATCGCTTCTATTATAACGTCAATATGCGAAAGCCCGCCTGAAGTAAACTGCGCGATGTCTTCCCTGCGGTATTCGTTGACCAGTTGATTTATCTCCTCATTGGCTTTGTTTATGGTTTCTACGTCGTAGTCCTGGGTGATTATTTCACTGCCCCAATGCACGAGCCGGCTGTCTAATTTACGCCTGAATTGGTTGAGTTTCTCTGTGATAGTAACATTTATCGGCTGGCCTTCAAACTTAACTCTACGTTCTCTCAAATAAGAAACGAGGCCGCTTACACCCGTTAGCGCCATTATAGCCATTGCGGCAAGCCCCAGGATATGACCGTTCTTGTAGCCCCTCAAGGGCCCAATGTATTTGCACCATTTCCGGGCATATTCCCTTTGCCCCAATTCCAGTTTCTCCTCGTATTTCCCGGTTTCATAAACCCTCTCTCGTGACTTGAAATATCGTTTGCCGGCATCGGCCAAACTCTCATTCGCCTTGTTCATTATATCATCGTAGGTCAAGCCGTGTTTTGAGACAAATTCAGGATTGAAAAAAGAGGCCAGGGTCTTTTTTACCGGCTCGCCTATCTTTTCGTCAAAATCCTTTTTGCTTCTGACGGCCTTTTTGAGGCCTTTATAGGTCTTGCCGGCCGCTTTTTTGGCCCCGTCTACCCATTTCGCCTTGATTTCCGAAGGGATTTCGGTAAAATAGGGCGCTATCATCCGTGTTTTAAAACCAATTTGCTGCATTTTCATATCTCCTTATAATTATAGCGTTAGATAAAACAGGAGCGACCCCCCCCCCCGGGGGGGGGGGGGGGGGGGGGGGGGGGGGGGGGGGGGGGGGGGG
>JBFMDM010000092.1:0-8759 GCA_040753835.1 Planctomycetota bacterium | reverse complement strand
ACCACTGGCTTTAACCTGGACAAATGTTCCTTTTTCTATAGAACGATATCCCTTACAATATTTATCATCGGCTCCTAATCTAATAGATGGTAAATCATTTTTAAGTGGCGGAACTACTCTTGATAAAGCCAATCCCTTATCATTGATTTTACTACCTTCCTTGAGATAGTAATCATAATCAAAGTTAGGTGGCTTTATGGCAACAATCTCATTAAACTGCTCTTCTTCCGGAACACTCTCTGGCCAGGGGTGATTCAAGGTAACAGCGCAAGAAGTAGTAAATCCGACATAATAATCCTTGCCGTTTCTTGCTTCCTTGCCGAGAATAACGACCCGCCCTAATCTTACCTGATTTTGCCCAACAGAATAGATTGTTGGGAAGGTTGCCCTGTTGGTCATCTCCTTAATTAACTCAACATTTAATCCCTGTGAAACCACATAATCCGGCGGTATCAGGTCATGCTGGTAATGCTGGACTATTGCATCAGTCAGCGCCTTTTTGGTATTCTTCAGGCTCATTGTCTGGTATGTGCCAAAACCACCCCCGGCAACAACCAGCATAACCAACACGGCAATAATAATGTTTTTCTTCATAAATTTCCTCCTTCTTTATTTTTACTCTGCTACTTTCCAGTTTTCACCGCCGGGGCCTGTAACTCCGGATGGATTTCCACCAGGCCATTGTAGGACTATTTTCGTGGCATCGCTACCACAATCACAGGAATAGACCGTGCCTTCTTGATTAACGATAAAAGTGTTAACACCGGTTTCGGCATATTTGGCTGGATAGGCAACAAAAGCAAACTTGGAACTATTTGCTGCCTTAATTCCTGTGTTCCCCACCGCATTCTGATTATATGCCTTACCATTTTCATCAGTTGACATTACTTGGAAAAAATAACCGGATTTTGGCGTCATTGATATTGCTGTCCATGGTTCTATAGTAGCCACTCCTCCGAATGGCGATTCGCCGCCTTTCATATCTGCGGATTTGCTGTCTGATAGTGCCATATTAATAGGAATAAACGACACTTTTGTTTGGCCATCGGGACGATACATGCGGTGAAAGCAAGAAATATCATAAGTCCAGTAATCCTTTATGCCATTACCATCACAATCCTGCAGTAACCATATCGCTTCTGTATAGGCTAATAATCTCAGTGCCGCAATAGCAGAACATTCATTTGCGTTTATTCTACCGGTGTTAGGGTCTTCAGGACCTTTCGCTATAACCGTATCTACGAGGCATGGAATTCCACTCATTCCAAGACACACCGGACAAACACCTGTTTTATCGCAAGATGAACAGGTTTTCCCATTACAATTGGGACAAATGCCTGCTTTTTCTAATGTACACCAGTAACATTGAATTGTCCCATCCCCTCGGCATATGGAACAATCTTTACTGGCGATAATATCTTCTTTTGCAAGGCATATTCTCGTAGTTTCCTTGAATCCTTTGGCCGTAATGAGCAGGTGGCGTGCGATTCTGCTATCTTTATTTATTGACAGACATCCAAGTGCCTTACCGTAAAATAAAAGAGTTTGGTCTAATAATGCGTGGGAAACCACGGGCCTTTTGATATTGGCAATATCTCCCAGTAAATTCTTCTCCTGACATATTTTATTTGCGTTTGCCATTAATTTCTCCCACGACTTTTTCGGGTCCGCTCCGCCTTCTAAAGCAAAGTCCACCTTATCAATTTCCGATAAAATTGTCTCCACGGTTTTTATATATCTGGCATATGCCTTTTGGTTATTTTCCTTCTTTGCTTCTTCGGATACCCCATTACGCGCAGCCACCATAAATAGGGTTATCAAAATCCCAAGAAGCCCCATCCTTAGCCATTTCATCAGTGCCATACAGCACCTCCTTTCTTTGTGTGGAATGATTATATCAATTACTTGCAAGCAGAACAGAACCATCTATCGCACTTCTTACATTGAGGTCTCGTTTAAATTCATTCCAGCATACTTCTGACAATGCTGGCTTGGGTGCTCCACAATGCGGGCATATTTCAGCATTATTAGATACCTTCCTATCACAATCGCGGCACTTAGATAGTTTTTCGTCTGGCATAGAAATTCTCTCCTTCCATCATTTCTTTCCCCATAATCCATTTCTCCTTATTCCGGCGGGTTATCCCTGACGGGACTCCCGTAAATCACTCCTTATTCAGGAGGGTCGCATACTGAACACGGCTGGTATTTGGTCTTGGCCTCCCTGAGCGTCATCGGTATCTTTGATTTCGCCAGATATCTGCAATCCCCACGGTGGTATTTAGCCCCAGTCCGTGTAACATAAACCGTGAGTTCCTGCGAGTCATTGTCCGCGCCCTTGGGTTCTTCTTTTACAGTCGGCGGTTGCGTGGGTGGAGTAGCGGTATCTTGCTTTTGTTCCGGGACAGATGCCCAGAGTCCCTTGCCGTTTTCCCTGGCCCGTTTCTCGTAGGCGCGGAATAATTCCATATACCTGAAAGGATATTTTGTATAGGCGTGCCCATAGCCCTGACGGACGATTTCCAGATTTACGAATAAGCCGTCCGGGGCGCGATAGAGGTATACCAGAAGGCGTCCGTATTTATCGTATTCCAGTTTATCGGTTTCGTATTCCAGATAGACCTCCTCACCCTTGAGGAGATTGGCCAGGAAGTTGGTGGCTTCCTTGCCGTAGAACTGGACTGGTTTTCTGGGGTCAACGGTCTCGGGCGTGTCAATGCCAATCAGCCGGACCTTTACCTCGTCCTTGTCAACCGCTATAACCACCGTATCGCCGTCCACAATCCTGATAATCTTATAGGCGGGTTGGTTATGGAAGTCCCTGACCGGATATTTAGGGCTGGATGATTCAGCCGCAGGTGGGTTGTTGGGCTCTGCCTGGGTCTTATTGCAGGCCGGTAAGAAGACGAGGCAAAGGACGATTAGACCGCCCCATACCTCCGCCTTGCGTCCAAATGAATGAATGAATGAATGAATGAATGAATGCGCTCTTCATCATATCAGATTATAAGCAATTATTCCATAAAGGCAAGTAATTTATTATCTAATTCTGGTTATCAAATCCGACTATGCCGTAATCGGTATCAGATAAAGTTTCCGCCATCTTGAGATGTTTCTTCAGCCAGTCCATCAACTCAACGGTCAGGTTCTTCTCCGCGGTGAAGGAATACAGGGCAATGATAATCGCATGGCAGTTCAGTGTATGGAGCATTAAATCCTCTCTGGACGAGTCCGGCCCGACCCGGGGTTTAATCTTGAATATCTCCTGGACATTTATGGTCTCACTCATTTATGGCCTCCCACATCAGCATACCTTACCTGCCTGTAGAGTCAATAATTTCACACAAAATCCCATTTTCCCTGTTACTTTTGGCGACCTCGTGCAAATACCATTATAGACGGGGGCAGAGGGTTCCCCAGACGAGTAGCCGTGATAAGAGCCAGTAAAGGTCGCTACGTTCCTAACTGGCTCTAAGAGGAGGCGCTATATGACGGATAAAGGATGTAAGAAATGCGGGAAACGGATTCCGGTGCGTAATAAACAGGCCAACTTTGCCTGCCAGAGGGAGTGTCTTTGCCGGGAATGTTATGAACAGGCCGATGGTGCCGCCGGGAACCCGGCCCCTGCGCCCAATGGTTGGGTAAGAAAGGTGGGATTATATGAAGATAAAAATGAATAAAAGCGCAAAAAGGCAAGGCGGACTGCCGCCTTATGGCTTGCAGTCAGAACTGCTGGCCATAAGCGAGGCAAAACGGAATATCCCCAAGATAGACCGCAGTTCGGGGACAATCTGGAGCAAGCGCCGGGGCGGCCTGCGCCGCCAATTCTGCGGACGCGAAGCGGAACTCTGGGACAGGAAATTCTACCTGGAGTGGCTGGAGTATGTGGAAGCCGTGGAGAGCGGGGAATTGAGAGGGTACTAATATGAAACCACAGATTGCACTGATTACGCTGATTATTATCCTGGGAATGGGATTCGTTGCGCCCGATACAGGATATGAGATACCTGATGAGATTATAATAGTAAGGGCGCCACGGACCCGCCTGCCGGACAGGCAGGTTACACCGATTAATCCATACCAGGAAGAATACGAAAGGATGTTCTACCCGACAGTGAGAATCATGTCTGGCTTCTCAACCGGCTCCGGCGTGGTTATCAGTTATACTCAAATCTATATACTGACCGCGGCTCATGTAGTAGAAGATGAGACGACTGTTGATATAGAACTCCGCAGAGACCGCGCCAGCGAACTCTACAATTCAGAAATCGTTACCGGAACCGTAGTAATTACTGATACCGTAAAAGACCTGGCGCTAATTAAACCTACCGGGCTGGTATTATACTCAGCCCAACTGGCCCCAAGAAACTACACGCCATACATATTCACACCAGTGTATTCGGTGGGTTGCTCCTTGGGGCTGCCCCCCAGGCCATCACAGGGAATTATCTCTGTGGTTGAGGATGACCATTGGGAAATAACCGCGCCTATCCTGCCGGGTAATTCAGGTGGTCCGGTCTACGACGGGCGCACTTACGAAGTAATAGGTATAGCGGTTTGGGTAAAGGTTTATGACGGACAACTCGTTACGACTATGGCTGGTATCGTTCCAATTCAGCAAATCCACGAATTCTTAAACCACAGATAAACACAGATTAACGCAAATCAGTCAGATCGGTATGGTTTTGAAGCATGCCAGAACCAGGCCGTTGAACAAAAAGCAATTGGACTTGCTTTCGGCGAGGTTGATTACCCCGCCGAAGCGGGGTCTAACTCGCAGTCCCTAACGGGATTCCTGCGGTCATAACGACCAAAGGTCTAACTGCGAGTAAGAGGGGGTGATAAACAATGGCAAACGAAGTGAAACTTGACCTCAAGATAACCGTTCCGGTTACGCTTGAACCCGCAGGAGATATGCCTGAGAAGTGGGCTGAGACATTGACAGCCAATGCCCAGCGCATATACGACCGGCTGCTGGAGGTTCTACCAGATGAGGGCGAATATCAGTCCAAAGTGGCTGAAACGTCCAACCAGAAGTGGAATCCGATGATAGCGCCGGGGTTCGTATCCCAGTCAGGACGTTCCCAAAAGAACATCCAGCGGGCGCACTACAAGGGAATCGCCAACGCCTATCCCAAGTTTGTGGAGATGCTCAACCGGGCATTCGCCACAGTGGACGGCGTATTCGCGAAACTCTTTAAAGACAGGGTCAATAACTCCAAGGATAGATGGGCAATCGGCGTGGCTAACAGCATCCTCCGGATTACCGGCGATAAGATTCGCGGTATGGTAATACCACAGGTGGTTTACTGGATGACCGGAGACCAGCTGGCCAACAAGATGACCAAACACCTGGAGGTTATTTCCGGAGGTCCTTACGATTTCACCAAGGCCGGCATAAGGCAACAATTCAGGTCTGCGGTCAGCAACTTGCTGATTTCAGCCGGGATGAACATCCTTAAGGCGGATATGGACGCGACCGAAATCGCGGACCAGAACGCCCGGCTGGCCGACCTGGCTAATTCCTTCAGGGATACCACGGTCGCGCCGGTGAAGCCGTTCGTAGTGGGTGGCGGAGCAACCGACTCGCTCCTGGAGTATGAATTTTCCGACCCGGAAATCAAATTGCACGCGCGGATAGTGCTGGTTTAGTGCGCCAGCAGGGGAGCCCCGACATTAAGTCGGGATAAGAGCCAGTAAAACTGGCTCTAAAAGGGCGTGGTGTACAACGCGCCCCCGACTCCCTTAACTAACAGAAACCAATATTAGCCACAAAGACGCTAAGACACAAACCCTCCAAAGGCGGGCAGGAAATTCTTAGTGACTTGGTGACTTAGTGGCAGAGGAATTAGGTGTTTTATGACATACAGAAGAAACTATTTTACAGGCGGACAGGTTACAACGCCCTCCATTGTTGAAGGCGCTGTGACCGAGGAGAAGATTGCGGATAATGCCGTCACATCCGCTAAGATTAAGGACGAAACCATTACGGGCGCAGATATCGGGGCCGGTCAGGTCCAGACCCAGGACATCGCAGACGGCGCGGTCACCCAGGCAAAACTGGGTCCTGATGTGAGTATTGTGCCGTTAGCAGATAATGCGGTTACCACTCCCAAGATTGCCGATAATGCGGTAGTGGAGCAGAAGATTGCCAATGGCGCAGTGACCAGCGACAAGATTGCGGCCGGAGCAGTGACTTCGCTCAAGATACCGGACGGCGCAATCACCAACGCCAAGATTGCGACGAATACAATCACGCAAGGCAAGATTGCCAACAATGCCATCGGCACCGGGGAAATCCAGAACGGCGCGGTTACAGCCGAGAAACTTGGCGCTAACGCAGTAGGCAGTAGTCAGTTGGCAGTAGACAGTGTGACGACGGAGAAAATCCAGAACGCCGCGGTGACGGCCGAGAAGTTAGCCGCCGGTGTCGGAGGCGGAGACCGGTTCGTGTTCGGCACCTTACTCACCGGCTTCACCTCGGCAGATGTCCTGTATCTGACCAATATCAGCGCGGATATCCCTTATACCTCCTTTGACCTGTCGGCTTGGGTTCCGGCGCAGGCAAAGGCCGTTATTCTGCAACTGGGGATGTTCAACCAGAGTTTTGCCAATGGCCGGGCGTTCTTCAGAGTTCGGACTAATACTGACCAGCGGGATGCGCTGGGCCTCGGTAATATGGTCGGCGCTAATTCACAGGTGGCGAATCAGGGCATCGTCCCTCTGGTCGTGGGCACCGGGCCGAGAACCATTGAGTATGCGCTGGAGTCAGTCGGCGGGCCCTGGGTGGCGACGTTCACATTATACATCACTGTCGTCGGATATATAATGTAGCGTAAAACGTAGTCCCGACAAATACTGCCGGGATGACTGGCAGTAATTCCCCCGTCTTATGACGGGGTCAAACTGCCGGTAAGTGGCCCATGGAGCGCAACGCTCACGTTGTGGGTGACGGTGGTTGGTTACATTGTGTAACCACAGATTTCACTGATTACCTGCGGCAGATTAGATAGAAGTGGGTATAGAGACACTTCAGCGGCATAAGACGGGATAACGTTTTTAGGAGTAACAGGCCCAGACGCTCCAACACCGGCAGGGTCGGATTGGTGGTGTGGCGGTAGCGGACCCGAACATCCCTGAATCCGGCGGTGAGTAACCCCTTTTTGAGCAGTTCAGGGTTGATGCCTCCAGTCCGGGTGTTGTGGAATTCGGCCATTTCCTCCTGCTTAGAGCCAAAGCCCGGACTGCGATGGCGCAGGCGGTAATACAGGTGATAGAACCGGCCAAAGAACCAGTTTGGGTCGTGGTCTGTATAAAGATAGCCGTATGCTTTTAGCAGTGCAGTAATTCGGCCCAGGGTTTCTGACGGGTCAAAGAGGTGATGCAGTGTTCCGTAGAGCGAGACGCAGTCAAAAACACTGTTCTTAAAGGGCAGGCGGCTGGAATCAGCGGCAATGAGGTCCAGTTCCGGATGGAGTTTCCTGACTTCTTTAAGTAATTTCTCGGCAATATCAACCCCGATAGTTAGGCCGAAATGAGAGCGGGCGATTTTCAGGACATTGCCGGTTCCACAGCCGACATCAAGAAATATTCCTTTCCCTGTTTTTGCGCTGATAAAGGTGATAATATTCTTTATCTCTGCCTGGCGTTCCGGCTCAAAGATGCTGGGGTTTGCCTCGTATTGCTCCACGGTCTTGACGTTGTAGACAGCGCGGTTGGCTTGTTTGACCCCGTTAGAAAGACCTGTAATAAGTTTATCAGATAATCTAACGTCCCCGTCTTCGCCGATGAACTTTCTAACGGGGCGAATGAGATAATACGACTGGCCGGTGCTTTCAAGGCATTCACCGGCAATCCTGAATCCGGTTTTCTGGTAGATACTCAGGGCCGGGAGATTGTCCCTGGCAACGGTCACACAGATGGCGTCCGCATCATACCGGATTGCGTAATCACAGGCCGCATCAATGAGTTTTAGGCCCAGGCCCTGCCTGCGCGCTTCCTTCATTATAATAAATGCCCAGATTTTGCCCGTCCTACGTTCCTGCGGAACTTCGGAGCGGCTGAAGGCCGTCCTTTGCTCTTGCGGAACTTCGGAGCGGCTGAAGGCCGTCCTTTGCTCTTGCGGAACTTCGGACCACGCCAGAAGCGGGACAGGGCGGCTGAGAGCAGAGAAGGGCGACATAAATAATTTCTTGAGCATCTTCTTGTTTATGCCGTATCTGAATAACATTGCTTTCAATGCAAAGCGCAATAGGAAATTCAAAGGATAGCCACCAAGGCACAAAGGCATCCCGCCATTCGGCGGGACAAGCGCAGAATTCTTGATGTCTTGGTGTCGGAGTTTATCCCGCAAGGCGGGATGGCAGAGATTAGATTCTTCAGTGGTGATGATAAAGCCGATGATTTGGTTGTTCTTTCTGGCAACCAATACGCCGCCCGGTTCTATGGCGTGAAACATCTTCACCTTGTCAAGGTAGAAATTATACGAGCCGCTGTCTTGCAGGATAATTTCCCGCACCTTGTCAATAGAGGGGTTTATATGCATTGCCGCTATGACAGGCAGGTCGGATTTATCAGCCGGCTGAATGGTCAGTTCGGATGGATATCCTTCGCGACTCTGTAGATTCGGAGTGTAGAAGGGCAGTTTATCCTGGTGAGTTAGTGTCGTGGTGGCGCCGATGGCGCCATATAATCCGTCAAACCGTTCCACCATCTGTTCCTTGCGGAAGAGTTTATTGACCCGTTCATAACCGGCCAGT
>JBFMDM010000091.1:0-8787 GCA_040753835.1 Planctomycetota bacterium | reverse complement strand
CCGGTTGCGGCAAAGAGCATCATCGTCTTGGGCGGCGTGGCCAGAACCTCTTTGGTTTTGCCCATTGCGATGACGGTGATGAGGATGGCGATGATAATGGCCAGGTTCCTGAAGGTCAGTCCCACGATCGGCTCGGTCGTCTCCAGTCCTTTTTTCTCCATAATCGGGGTAGTGCCCCACAACAGCGCGGTCAGCACGAGAAGGATAATGATATTCGCATTCATAGTGGAGTAATATAACGATTGTGTGAACTAAAATCAAGAAATAGTAAGCCGAATCTATCGCCCCGCACATAATAACTGGAAGGAAGAGAGATGAAAGAGAAAAGATGGAAGGGAATTACGTTTTTCCGCCAGAGGAGAATCCCCGCCCGCCCGCTCCCCGCCTTTCGGCGACGCCTTCGTGGGCGGGATGCTCGCCCTAATGGCGGCGCCTTTGGCGGACATCTGTAATCGCCAATCTTTTTTCTTTGCTTACCTGCCCGTCCGGTCAGGCGGGTGTGCGGGGTTATATTTTTTTTTGGTAAATAAATTCCGTTTTTATTGACCACGCACATAAACCAGTGTATTTAATCACGTATGTTTGATATACGGAATTTGCTTACCGACAATCATAGCCGGATAAAAGAAACAATCAGTTATCCGGAGTTTCCTCCTATTCCCCGCGACCCACCGTCCTCATATTAAGGACCAGGACTGCCTTTTAATCCATAGGAGTAACAGGATTGCTGTTGTTTCTTGCCGTTATAGCGCTATGTAAATTTAACAAAGAAGAAATAAGCGACAAGGATAAAAAATGATTTCCGTAATTATACCGACCTTAAACGAGGAAAAGACCATCACGCAGATTGTCTCTCAGGCCCGCAAGGCAAAGGGCGTTGACGAGGTCATCGTGATTGACGACAAGTCGCTGGACCGGACCATTGAGGCGGCCAAGGAGGCCGGGGCCAGCATCATCACCTCAACCAAAATAGGCAAGGGCGCGTCAATGAAAGACGGCCTTCTGGTAGCACGCAATGAAATCATCGTCTACCTGGACGGCGACATCTCCAACTATGCCGGGGATGTGGTGGAGCGCCTCGCTGAGCCGCTCATCAAGGACGCGGCGGATTTTGTCAAATCCACCTTCGGCCGCGAGGCCGGCCGGGTTACCGAACTGGTAGCCAAACCGCTTCTGACCCTACTGATGCCCGAGGCGCTGCGGTTCTCCCAGCCCCTGAGCGGGATTATCGCCGGAAAGAAATCGTTCTTTGAGAAGATAGAGTTTGAGAACGACTACGGCGTGGATATCGGCATTCTTCTGGATATGCTCAAAATCGGCGCGCGGATTAAGGAGGTCAATATCGGCCGGGTTGACCACAAGATGAAGCAGTGGCGGGAGCTTGGCCGGATGTCGCGCGAGGTCTCGCGGGCTATCCTCAAGCGCTCCAGGACCCATCCGGATTTTTCCCTGGATTCGCTGGAAACCATCAACATCATCCGCGACCAGATGGAACTGGCCATCAAGGAGTCGCTGGCGCCCTTGAAGAAGATGATTATTTTTGATATGGACAACACCATCCTGCAGGGCCGGTTTGTCTATGAGGCGGCTAAGGAGTTCAACTTTGAGAAGGAACTGGTCAAGATTCTGGCCACCAATTCCGACTCGTGGCTCCTGACCAAACTCATCGCCCAGAACCTCAAGGGCCTGAATATCGCCCAAATCCTCGCGCTGGTTGATAAGATTCCGCTGGTGCCTGATACCCAGGAGGTGGTTTCCGAACTGAAAAGAAGGGGCTATGTAGTCGGAATTATCAGCGACAGTTATGATGTGGTAGCGCAGCATCTCAAGAATAAACTCGGGATGGATTTTTCCATTGCCAACGAACTGGAATTCTCCAACTCCATCGCCACCGGCGAGGTCAAGGTGCCGTCCCATTTTATCCATACAGACGAGAGCCGGTGCGCCCATAATTTCTGTAAGAGCAACGTGATGCTCAAAATCGCCGCCAAGTATGACATACCTCTGGGCAATATTATTGCCGTAGGGGACAGCGAAAACGACATCTGTATGGTCAGGTTCGCCGGCATCGGAATCGCATTTTGTTCCAATAATTTCGTGCTAAACAACGTGGCGGATTATAAAATAGAAACAAAGGCATTCAGGAATATCCTTGAATTTGCCTTGTAGTCGGTTGTTGATTTATCACCCCGCCCCTGTCTGATTGGAGCGGGGGACTATACTGGACTGTATAATTACCGGTAAATCAACAGTCCAATGTAGAGGAGGGTTGAAGATATGGAAGAAATAAAACTGAATCTGCCGTTCCTGATTGCCGGGATTATTATCTTCATAGGGTTCCTGGGCGTGCTGTTTTTCCAGAAGACCCGCATCCCGGACGTCCTGTTTTTGATAGTCATCGGCATCCTGCTCGGGCCGGTGACCGGCTGGATTAAGGCATCGTCCCTGGAGGGCATCACGCCTTATTTTGCCCGGCTGGCCCTGATTATCATCCTGTTTGAAGGCGGGCTTCATCTTAACTTTGACACCCTGATAAAGCGGTTTGTTGGTGGGACGCTATTCTCCTGCGGAGCATTTGCCGTCTCGCTGGTTGCGATGGCGCTGTTGGGAAAATACGTCCTGAATATGCCGCTTATCAACAGTTTGATACTCGGCGCAATCATCGGCGGCACCAGTTCGGCCATCGTCATTCCGCTCATCTGCAAGATGACCGTGCAGGAGGAAACCAAATCAATCCTTTCGCTGGAATCCATCATCACCGATATTCTGGTTGTTATCGGCGTGATTGTGTTCATAGAAATGGGTCTCAAAGGCGAGATTAAACCGTCGGCAATTCTTAATGACATGGCCGGTCCGTTCTCCATCGGCATTGTTGCCGGCATCGTCTTCGGGCTGGTCTGGATAAGGGCATTGAGCAGCATCCACATCGCCGCGCTGTCTTATATGACCACCCTGGCCGCGGTCCTGGTGCTCTTCGGCGTGGTGGAAATGGCCAAGGGCAGCGGAGCCGTGGCCGCTTTTACCTTCGGACTGGTCCTGAGCAACGGCACCAGATTCCTCAAGGTATTTGACGAGACCAAGTGTTTTAAACTGGACGACAAGATTGAGCATTTTCACCAGGAATTCACCTTCTTCATCAGGACCTATTTCTTCGTCTATATCGGCCTGCTTATCTCGCCGAATATTCTGCAGAATAAGGAAGTTCTGCAGAATGCGCTCATCATCTCATTGGGGCTCGTCATCGCCCGGTATATCTTCCTCTGGTTCTATTACCTGATATACGAGCCGGTGCGCAAGGAGCGGTTCATCTATTTCATAATGCTGCCCAAAGGCCTGGCCGCGGCGGTTGTGGCTTCATTGCCCTTCGCCTACAAGGTCCCGGGCACTGAGAATTTCGTTACCTATACCATCCTGGTCATTTTGATTAGTAATATCTTTATGGTCTTCGGCATCTTTATTGCCGAGAGATGGATAATACCCAGAAACAGCCAACAATTAACAATAAAATGAATGTCCCGACATTCGCTGGACGCGGTCTCTGCGGAGTTCGTCGGGATTAAGCGGTTATAACTCGCTACGCTCTAACAACCGCTAAAAAAGGAGGCGGATAATGCCTGTTGCAACGATGAAAAAGAGGAGCAGGCCCGGAAGAAAATCCTGTGCTTATTCCGAATCGGTGAATCTCTACAGATTTATCCGGCTGATGCTGGGCGAGGATATCAGCGATATGGAGATTGCCCGGCGCTGGGGAATTGACCCCAAGAATTTCTATTGTTTCAAGATGGGCCAATACCCGGTCCAGCGCATAGAGAAACTTGCGGAGTTGGCCAAGGTCTTGAGGATAAACCGGCATCTGGTCTTTGAGGTGGCGCTCGGCGCGCCGGCAAAAAAGGTCTTTGACCTCATAAAGAATAACGACCTGCCCGGCCTGGCATTGTTCTTTACACTGGACTGTTGATTTCTCAGTGATTATACAGTCCAGTATAGTCCCCCGCTCCAATCAGACAGGGGCGGGGTGTTAAATCAACATCCGACTACACTGGACTAAGGAAAACCTTTGGCCGGACAAAAAATATCTAAAAATACTGGACCGTTTCCTTTTTTTGGATATAATCCTTCCAAAGTTCTGAGAACCAGAACAGGGGGCGACCTTGTGATGCAAGGTCTTCTCGGATGATGTTTCGGCATATCGGAAATCATCTCCCAGGTAATGGCACCCTAATTCTATACGGACCATATCTCATTTAATCCAAGGGCGGAAAGAGTTCGTCTAAGGGCGGAATGATTTCGTCCAAGGGCGAAAAGAATCCGTCCAAGGGCGGAAAGAATCCGTCCAAGGGCGGAAAGATTTCGTCCAGGGGCGGAAAGATTTCGTCCAAGGGCGGAAAGATTTCGTCCAAGGGCGGAAAAAGTTCGCCCAAGGGCGGAAAAAGTTCGCCCAAGGACGAAATGAGTTAGTCCCAGGGATATTTTTTTGCCTAACTGCTTTAACTTTATGCGGTTATGGCGAATTATTCCATTATCCGCTTCTTGTAAAGGCGGGATAATGGCTGGTTTGAAAGGAGGTGATAATATGCCAGATTACATCCCCAAAACGGACGCCCTGTTTGACGAGTGGTTCCGCAATTTTGCGACCAACGTCGGACCGATTGCCACGGCGCTGGGCATTGCGCCGGCCTTTGTAACGGCTGTAACCGCGGCCTATGCGGATTGGCAGGTCAAATATCCGGCCCATCAGACAGCCCAGGCCGCAGCCAGAAGCGCGGCTGAAGCCAAGGACGAATCGCGCGACAACGGTAAGGCAACCATCCGGGACCTGGCCGGGATGCTCCAGAGCCACCCGGATATGACCGATGCGCAGAGGGCGCTCCTGAAACTCACTGTGCCGGACCTTGAGCCGACCCCGCGCGGAAAGATTGACGGCAAACCATTTGTGGACCTGAATGCCGTGGGCGGCGGTACTATCTCGGTCCGGGTGCGCGTCACAACCGACAAGACCCGCGCCAGTATACACGAACTGGCTGATGCGGTGGAATGCCGGTACACCTTTGCGCCGATAGGCGAGATGCCGCCGGAAAGTTGGGAGAACCTTCCCAATACCGTGGTGTCAAAAAAGGCGCTGTTTGACATACATTGCGGTGCCAAGGCCATCGGCCAGCGCTTCTACGGCTACTTCCGCTGGGTCAACGAATCCAATCCGGCCAACAACGGCGATTGGACCAATGCGCTGAATGTGGTTGTGTCGTAGGTGAAAGAAAAATCCCCCAACCCCTTCCCCGAAAACGTTCGGGGAGGGGGAAAAGGGGATGATTTATCCAATAATTGACGGCATAGATAACGTCGGATGTCCGGTTTTTTGCAGATGCGCGATTACCTCTTCCTCGGTCGTTGCCACGGTCTCGTCCGCTATCATATCCAGCAGTCCCGTGAGGCCCTCTTCCGCGGCCCGTTTGTTGAATAATTCCTTAAGTTCGTCTTTGAGCATCTTGGGCATCCAGACCAGGCGCTTGATGCCGCCCTCGGCCAGGATGAATTTCTTGCTGATGATGTAGCGCTTGCTGTGCCCGACGAATCCGGGTATCTGCTGTCCGCCGCCGACCGTGCCGGCCAACGTAGAGAACTTCATCCCGGACGGCGTCATCCCTGAGAATTCGCGGTTGACGGTCATTATGCCGTTGGCGGCCGGCAGGACCGCGGCAATGCACTCAAAACAGCCGCACGAGGTCATCGGCTCATTCATAATGCTGTAGGCGCTCATTGACTGGATTGCCTTGCGCGATGCCTGGACGATGAATTCGTTGCAGCCCTTCCACTGGCCTTTCAGGGCATCTATGACGTCGCCCTTGGGAATCGGCTGGTTGGGCCCGCGCGGGTTAATCTCAAAGGCCGCCTTGCAGGTGAACCAGTTATACGAGCCGCACAGCCCGGTCCGCTCCGGCGAGACCACGCAGACATGTGTCGGCGCGAAACTCTGGCACAACAGGCAGGAATAGAAGGTGTCCGTTGATTCGTCGGTCATAGAGCCGACCCGTTCATCACGCTTTTGGTAGGTCTTGCGGGCGATTTCGCGCATCTTCAGCACGTCCGCTTCCCTGGTGTATATCTTGACCTGGACCTTGTCCGCTATGGAGCCAAATTCGTTGTGGAATTGGGCGTGGATAATCGTGCCGAGGTGGGCGATTTTGAAGCCCTTGGCCCTGGCTTCCTTGCTGATGCGAATCCAGATACTCTCGCGCTGGCCCATATGGAACACGCCATGGGCCTCGTTGATGAAATTATGCAGGCGCCGCTCCAGGATGGGCTCAAAGTCCTCCTGCATCTTGCGGCCGGCCACCTCGGCCACGATGGCGATAGGCAACAACGACCCTTCCTTAATATCCGTGATTTCCGGGCCGATGACTTCTATCTTATTATCTGTAACTTCTTTGGAGTCCCTGGTGGTGACGAATTCAAATGCCGGGGTCTTGTTGCCGCCCATTTCAACGTGGGTATCCTCGCCCCGGATACGCTCGCCTTCAAAGGCCGCGCCGTACGAGACCGGAATCGGAATCTTGGCGACCTGGACCTTGAGGCCTCTTACCTCAATGGCCTTGGCAATCATCTGCTCAGGCGGGACCGGCGAGACCACGTGCTCGTAGGTGCAGACGCCGGTGGGCAGGATTTTATCAATGTCCAGTTCTGAGATGGCCGGGAATCCGTAGTTGATGGCGCCCGCGGCCTGGGCGTGTTTCTCGTCATCCACCTCGCCGAAGGCCAGGACGAATGCAAAGATGCGGTTCTTGTTGTATTTCAGGTTGCGCGCGAAATCGCCCGGCTTGACGCCGCCGAATGACAGGGCCGCGCGAGTGGCAAAGCCCAGCGCGTGAATCGTGGCAGTGACGTCGCTGCCGAAAGGCACCAGCCGCGTCTCCCAGCCCATCTGCACGCCGGCCTCCCGTAACTGGTCGGCCATTGACTTGCCGTTATTGGATGCGGACATAAAGACATAGAGATTCTTTTCCTGGAGTTCGCGGGCAATCTTGACGGCCACTTCAGTTGAAGGGCAGGCGCCGACGCAGGCCGCAAAGCCCGGGGCCGTGCCGTCCACGAACTCTATGCCGCGCTTGCGCATAATGACGTCGTCAGCCGCGCCTAACCAGAAACCTCCTTCTTCAGGGCAGTTCTCCGCAACCACGTAAGGCAGCGGGTCTTGCAGATATTTCAGCGCCTCAATTATCTCGTCCGCAAAGAGCGTGGCCATCCCGGCGTCCAGGGTGTGGCCCAGGTAGGGCACCCAGTGCTTCTCGTCCGGGACCGGATGGAGCAGTTTCTTGGCTTCCTGCAGGAGTTCGGTTAACTGTGCGACCTTGCTGATATTCATTCCCAGCATCCCGTGTGAAATCGGCAGGTAATAGCCGGTGTTGGGGAACTCAACCTTCTTGTCCGCGCCGTGCTTTTTCAATGCCTCGTCAAGTTCCTTCTCGGCGCGTGCGACTAACTTGTGCGCGCCCCTTATCGCTCTGGTGGCAATCAATTTGGACATACTCTGCTCCTTCTATAAAATCTACACTTCCAGCGCCCTGCGGGCTTCCATATCATAGAGTTTGCGCTCCTGCGCCTTCTGGATTCCGAGCGCCTCGCGTTTCTTGTTGATGTGGTCAATAATCATCGCGGCCATCTTGCCGGCATCCGGCTCAAAGGCCCACTTGCCCTTGTATATCTTTTCGTATTCCTCAAAGAGGTATTTGGTCAGTCCCGGGCTGCCGGTGGTGGGCCAGGTTACGCCGAAGACGACGAGCGCCCCTGAAGTAACGAAATACTGGCCGATGGCAATGGCTTTTTCGCTCATCCATTCCGGAGCGCAGCCGGCCACGGGCAAATCAGAAATGTCTGTGCCCAGGCCGCCTTCGCGCACCATCTCGGTGCAGGCGACCAGGATGCGGCTGTTGTCCACGCAGGCGCCGCAGTGCAGGACCGGCGGCATTCCGACCGCCTCGCAGACCTCGCGCAGTCCCCTTCCGGCCGCGCTGGCCGCCTCGGGCACCAGCAACCCGTCCTTGGCGCAGGCAATGGCCGAACAGCCGGTCTGGACAACCAGGATGTCGTTGCCGATGAGTTCTCTGACCAGTTTGAGATGGACGTCGTCGTGCTTGACCCTGGGGTTATTGCAGCCGACCACGCCGACCACGCCGCGGATGCGGCCGTTGATGATATTATCATTGAGCGGACGGTAGGAAGCCCTGAACGAGCCGCCCAGCATGTAGTTAATCGTCTCGTGCGAGAATCCGGCTATCAGTTCGGTGGTCTTGTTGGGGATATTGGTCTTGCCGCGTTTGGGATAATTTTCCACCGCGGTCCGGACAATCTTCCTGGCGATGTTCAGTGCGTCGTGCTCGTTGAATTCAATATGTGTCGCGCCCGCGATTTTCACCGTGGGCGAGGTGGTAATCAGTTTGGTATGGAAGCATTCGGTCAGTTTGCCCAGGGCCGGCATAATGCACTGGACGTCCACGACCAGCGCCTCAACCGCTCCGGTGGCAACAGCCAGTTCCTGCTGGAGGAAATTGCCGGCAATGGGTACGCCGTGGCGCAGGAGAATCTCGTTGCCGGAACAGCACATCCCGGCCAGGTTGATGTCCTTGGCGCCGTTCTGCTTGGCCATGTTAACCAGTTCCGGGTCGCGGCTGGCCAAGGTAACCATCTCGGCCATCAGCGGGTTATGCCCGTGCACGATGATATTGACCTGGTCGTTTTTCAGGACGCCCAGATTTGCTTGGGAGCGCAGGGGTATGGGCGTGCCGAACATAA
>JBFMDM010000090.1:0-8852 GCA_040753835.1 Planctomycetota bacterium | reverse complement strand
AATAGTTCCGAGTAGGACATAGATTGACAGCCATGTAACCAAGGTCTGTTGATATGAAGCCATGGTAATAAATCCGGTAATTAGAATGGCGTATAGTAAGGCAAAGATGAAATGTGACGGGTTTTGTCCCCCCAATATTTGGTAGGGCTGGCGTAGCAAGCGGTTTCTTATGTATTGAAAGTAATTCTCACGCGAGAGTGTTAACCCCAATGATAGGGTAATTAGGATGAATCCATTAACAAGGAGATATGCGGCAAATGCTTCCTTGAAATAACCACCATAAAGAGGTTGGTTATGAAGGTATTCCAACTGAAACCCAACCAGCAATACTTCAAATACGACGAAGAAGATGAGCGCCTCTATTTGAGTCAGGAATCCCCCCTGCGGATTCCTAACCCGACGTGTTACCGCGCGCATTATCCAATAAGTAAACCAGACAAACAAAAAGATGGTCAACCAGCCACCTGAAATATCGCTCCCGAAAAACGAGATACTGTCTGTGAACTGGCCATGGTAATACCGCGGGCTAAATTGGTCGCGGATGTGGAAAAGAATGGAGAACGGGCTTAATAGGCCGAGAAATCTGATATATCCACAGCAACTTTGGCTCAGCCCTATGCTAAAAGACATTAGAATAAGAAGGATGAATATACCGGTAAACCCTGATGCCATTTTGGTAATGCTTGTAGAGATGAGCAATCCCAACGAAGCAGAGAATAAAGCGCCTAATATTAGAATGGGGAAGAATTGTATTAATCGGAATGTGTTTAATCCACCGAATATCCCGGTGATAACAAGATAGGGAAGCATTGTTGCGAGAATCAGCCACATATTAACCGTAGAGCCGATAAGTTTGCCGATGGCAATTGCCCTATCTGATAGTGGAGTCATAAAAAGATAGTCATATGTCTTTTTGTCCTTTTCTCCGACAAGCGAGGTGGTAGTAAGCGCAATAGCATAAGAAAAATTTATGATGACCGCAAACCAGGCGTATACAAGGAATAGGTCTCGGAAATCTGAGACTGAAATGTATTTCTTTGGCAACAGGGCCAATAACCCGATAGAGATAAATAGCACATTGACAATAAGTATTGTAAGGATAAGCGTTTTAGGCCTCAGCCGGTAGCGGATGTTGCGGAGAATCTCGGGATTATTGGAAATATCACTAAACATATTACGATACCTCCTTTACAGATAAGGACATGAAGATTTCCTCCAGGTTTTGGCGGTATTCGTAGAAGGAAATTACCTCTATGCCCTGCCCGACTAATTTCTTGTGGAGAATTGGTATCTGATCGCGGCTGCCGGAGAATAGTATTTCAATAAAATTATCTTTGATGCAGGCATCCTCAATACCTTCTATTGTCTTAATGAATGCGATGACTGCGGATTTATCCGAAAGGGTGTCCAAGCGCAGGACTTTTTTGGCATAGACCCTGTTGATAATATCGTCAATCTTGCCCGACTCTACCATAACGCCTTTCTGCATTATGCCGATAGTATTGCAGATATCAGATAATTCGGTGAGGATATGTGATGATATGAAGGTTGTTTTACCCTGCGAGGAGAGTTTCTTGATAATATCGCGCAGTTGGATTCGGGCGGTTGGGTCAAGGCCGGCGGCCGGCTCGTCCAGCACCAATATTTCAGGGTTGTGCAGTAGGGTCTTGCCGATGGCCAGGCGTTGTTTCATTCCTCTGGAGAGATTTGCCACCAAATCGTTTCTCTTTCCATCTAGGTCGGTTAGAGACAGCATTTCGTCAATCCGGTTCCGTCGGTCTGGGATTTTATAGGCGTGGGCAAAGAAATCCAGGTATTCCCAGGTCTTGAGTTCGTCATAGAGCGAGAAGAAGTCCGGCATATAGCCGATGATTTTGCGGAAGGAAGCATCGTCTTTATTGATGGGCTTATCGTCCAGATAAACCCTGCCCAAGGTCGGCTCCAGCAGACCGACCATAATCTTCATCGTAGTGGTTTTGCCGGCACCATTCGGGCCTATCAGGCCGAAGATGTCGCCTTTGTTAATGGTCAGGTTAAGATTCTTTACGGCAATAACGTCGTCGTATTCCTTACGGATGGACTCTAATCGTATCATTACCGCCTCCTTTAGGTATGTGGTTTTGCGAGAGATTGCAACAAGTATATTAAGATGCCCATATTTGTCAAGGTAATTTGTTGACTATAATAAGATGAATTTAGTATACTTCTCCGAACTATGAAGGATGCCATCTTGATTACCGGCGGTGCGGGATTTATCGGTTCGCACCTCTGTGAATATTTCTACAAAGAGAGTTTTAAGGTTGTCTGTGTTGACAATCTGATTACTGGCCGCCAGAAGAACCTGTCAGGCCTTGCAGGCAAGCCGGGATTCAGGTTTCTAAAGAAAGACATATCGCAGGGCATAAAAACCGGCATCAGAAATCTCAAGGCAGTCCTGCATTTTGCCTCTCCGGCCAGCCCCAAGGATTACATCAAATACCCGATAGAGACATTGAGGACGGGCTCGTTCGGGACATACTCAGCGCTTGAATTGGCCCGCGTCAACAGGGCACGGTTTCTCCTGGCTTCCACATCAGAGGTCTACGGCGACCCGCTCAAACATCCGCAAGATGAGTCATACTGGGGCAATGTCAATCCGATAGGTCAGAGGAGCGTCTATGACGAGGCCAAGCGCTTTGCCGAGGCGATTACGATGGCTTACCATCGGGAATACAAGGTGGATACAAGGATTGCCCGGATATTCAATACCTATGGTCCAAGGATGCGGCTGAATGACGGCCGGGCCCTGCCGAATTTCTTCTATCAGGCGCTTAAAGGCGAGGATATTACAGTGTATGGAAATGGTAGACAAACGCGGAGTTTTTGCTATATTGATGACTTAGTTGACGGGCTGGCTAAACTGCTCTGGTCCAAAGAGCACCAGCCGGTGAATCTGGGCAACCCGGAAGAGATTCCGATTAAGCAGTTGGCATCAGAAGTAAAGGAGGTGTGCGGGAGTACGAGTAAGATAAGGTTTGAGCCGTTGCCCGAGGACGACCCGGTTGTAAGACGACCGGATATCAGCCGGGCTACCAGAATACTGGGTTGGCAGCCAAAGGTATCGCGCGTAGATGGGCTTAAGAAGACGCTTGAATATTTCAGAGGATTAGTAACTGCGTCCCGCGCCTAAATCAGGTGTTGAGACAACTCCCGTGATGACGGGAAAGAAGAGGAGAGAATATGCCGTATTTAATAAAGAAACAGCAGATTGAAAAGGTGCTTAAGATGTCGGACGTGGTCAACATAATGCAGAAGGTATTCAGTTTGCACGGCCGGGGCAAAATCCAGCAGCCGTCTAAATCATACATTATATTCGACAAAGGCGATATGCGGTCAATGCCATCATACATAATGAGCCCGGATATGGATATCGCGGGCATCAAGTGCGTAACCGTGCATCCGGATAACCCGAAGAAAGGCCTGCCGACCGTAATGGCCACGATTCTGCTGATAGACCCCAAGACCGGATATAATATCGCGGTTTTGGACGGGACATTGATAACGGATATGCGGACCGGCGCAGCCGGCGCTTTGGCCGCCAAGTATCTTTCCAAGAAGGATTCACGGCGGGTGGCTTTTGTCGGCGCCGGGCAGCAGGCCAAGACGCAATTAGCCGGATTAATGGTGGTGCGCAAGATTAAAGAGGTGGTGGTGTATGATTTGAGCGCCGATAGGGCAGCCCAGTTCTGCAAGTGGGCAAAGGGCAAATTCAATCTCAAGACGCAGGTAGCCAGGACCATCCATAACGCGACCATTAACTGCGATATCGTGGTGACAACCACACCGTCCCGCAAGCCCATTGTTCAGCCGCAGGATGTTTCGCCCGGCACGCATATTAATGCCATCGGGGCCGATGCGCCGGGCAAGCAAGAACTTAATTCAGCGCTGGTCAAGAAATCCAAGATAGTGATTGACGAATGGGACCAGGCATCGCACAGCGGCGAAATCAACGTGCCGGTTACAAAAGGTATAATCGCCAAGAAGCACATTTACTCAGAGTTGGGCAAAATAGCGGCCGGATTAAAGAAGGGCCGGACCAATAACAAGGATATTACCATATTTGATTCTACTGGTCTGGCCGCCCAGGATATCTCAACCGCATTTGTGGTCTATCATCGCCTGATAAAGAACAGGAAGATTAAACTGGTGGGGCTGAAGTTATTCTAATCAACCAGTAGCAAGGCCGTAAGTGAATAGGAGAGGTCTATGCAATTTAATCCGATGATAGAGACGTCCAAGTTCTGGACTCTGCGCGGCAATCCGGCTTTGGTCTCAGGCCGCAAGTTAAAGAAGGACAACGTCGAATTTGTCCACCAGGGAACGAAGCACGGCGTGCTATTCTGGAATATCGGCGATACGCATACCGAAAAGGATATCATTATCCCGGCCATGGTGCAGGAGGCAATCCATCGGGCCGTGGAATCCGAGAGGATATGTTACACATTTTCAGAAGGAGACCCGGCGCTCCTGAAAGGCATCGCCAAAAGATATGGTGTTTCTGATACGGAAATATTCGTTACAAACGGCGTGACCGAGGGAATACTGTTCCTGGGGAGAATGTTTGCCCAGATAGCCGGTTCGTGCGAGAACGCCAAATTGCTGGCCATCCAGGATAACTGGCCAAACCTTATCCTGGTCAACCCGGTTTACCCGCCCTGGCGCGGCATAATGATGGAATACGGCCTCAAGGTAGAACTGGCCGACCGCTATGCCGAAGGAAGATTGAAAGGGCAGGTAAATATTGACCGGATAAAAGAAAAGGTAAACAAAGGCACTTTGGGGGTCGTATTGATACCCGCGGACAACCCTACAGGAAAGATTCTCACCAAGGAGAACGTGGAAGGCGTGGCCGCTTTGGTCAGGGAGATGAACCATCACAAGCAGGAGATGTTCCTGATAGTTGATAATGTTTACGAGGAATTCATCAATCCGGAGGACAGGATTGACTATATCAAACTATCCGACCGCTATAAAATCCCATTAATCCTGATGGGCGGCATTGATAAGGTGCTGGGCACCGGCCTGCATGGGGGGTGGATGATTGATCATATCCCGGAGGACTGCGCAAAACTGCGCCGGGAGACGCTGGAGGTAATGAGATTATTGTTCTCAAAATATACCGGCGCCAATACCATCACCCAATATGCCATGATGCCTTATTTCAGCAACTATGAGATGGTTTTGGTTGATATAAAGAAAAATATTGACAAATTCCACGAATGGTGCAATAAGTTTATCAAAGAATTAAGGAAAACGGACGACAAGTATTTGAAACTGAAATACGGGGCGCCGGAACTGCCGCTTTACATTTGGCTCGAAATTGTCCCGAGGAATGTCTGGGGGAATGCAACAACGTTTGCCGATGACCTGGTAAAAACAACCGGCGTTCTGGTTGCACCGGGCGACCCGTTCGGCGATAACAACTGCATCCGTATTTCAGTGGTTCGCGACCCGCTTAAGCCGTTGAATATTCCAGAGATTATTATTGACTTTATGAAGAAAAGGATGGAGAATAAGAAGTAATTCTTTATGATGAAAAGAAAAGAATTATTCGGCGAAACTGCGGTGCGGCTGGGATTATGCACAAAACAGCAGGTAAAATCAGCCCTGAAAAAGCAGAAGGACCTAAAGGAAAGGCGGCTTAAGCACCGCCTGATTGGGCTTATTATGCTTGATATGGATATCCTTGATACCACCGGATTAATTACCATCCTCAAGGAAATAAACAGCAGTAGCGTCCTGAACTAAACGTTCGGGCCGATGATATCAATAGCAACTTTAGCAGAAGGATTATTCTATGAGAAAGAACAAGCCGACCGGGCGGCGCGATATGAAACAACAGACATTGACATTCCCCTGCCACCCGAAATATCTGGTAACCGTACGCCGGATTGTGAGCAAGATGTGGCGTCAGAACGGTCTTCCGATGAAGGATATGCGCCTGGTAACCCTGGCGGTTGATGAGGCAATAAGCGCCATTACCCAGCATGCGGCGGCTGTTAAGCAGTCAGGCAATATCAACATTAATCTTGACCTGAATGACGTCCGGTTTAAGGTGGTGATTCAGGACAATATTCATTATTTTGAGATTGACAACCTGTCCGAAACGGAGCGCCGCGCTATGCTGTTAAAGGAAAGGCGCTACCAAATCGCCCTTTATCTGATTACCACCCTGATGGACGAGGTTAATTATGTTTATAAAAAGGGCTTTGAGAACGAACTGCACCTGATTAAATTCATAAAGCCGCAGGCCGGCCGCACCGGCAGGAAGTGATGACATTTATGCCTGAAACACACAATATTGCGGCTCCGGTTGCAGAGAACGTCAAAGTCGCGATGATAAAGCGGGCCGAGCGCCTGCGCTACCTGGAAAATATCCTTAATTTTTCGCCTGATGTCATCGTCTGCGGCGACAGCCGCGGTAAAATAGTGGAGTACAACAGGGGAGCGGAAAAATTATTGGGGTATGCCCGCAACGAGGTATTGGGCAAGCCGGTCGCGGATTTGTATTACAACCCGCGGGACCGCTATAAACTAATTGACCTTTTGCAACGGAAAGGGCAGGTGGTCGATTACGAGACCAGGTTAAAGAACAAAGCAGGGAAAATAATCTATATCTCTACCAGCGTGGCGTACATATACGACGAAAGAGGAAGGGTGGTCGGGACAATCGGCATCGCCAAGGATATCAGGCGGCGCAAGGAGATGGAAAAGAAACTGGAGCGGCTGGCCATTACAGACGGCCTGACCAACCTGTACGACCGGGGGTGTTTTAACACCTCATTGCCTAAGATGCTTGAAAAGGCCCAGAGAAGCAATGAATTGCTGGGGTGCATAATGATGGATTTGGACGGGTTCAAGGAATATAACGACAAGGAGGGCCATTTGGGCGGAGATTATGTCCTGCGGAAAGTAGGGGAAATTATCCTTGCGGCCTTGCCCAATAAAACAAGCACTGCCTATCGTTACGGCGGGGACGAATTTATAGTCCTGCTCTTTGCCAAAAAGCAGTCCCATATGACGGCAATTGGTGAAAAAATCAGAAAAGAGATAGAGCAGGAATTCAAAAGGGAAATTACCGCCAGCATCGGCGTAACCTGTTTCCGCCGGTTCCAGACGGCGACCAATCTGGTCAAAATGGCCGATAACGCGATGTATCGCGCGAAATCGTACGGCGGTAACCGGGTTTGCGTGGCATGATAGAATATATCTCGGGAAAACTTAAGGAAAAGAATCCGGCCGCGGCTGTGGTTGATATTAACGGCATCGCCTACAGGTTATTGATACCGTCTTCCACATACGAAAAACTGCCGGATAGCGGGACCGTGTCTCTTTTCACCTGCCTTATTGTGCAGGGCGGGATGCAGTCGGCAGGAGAACCGAAACTGTATGGCTTTGCATCCCGCGAGGAGCGCCAGGTCTTCCAACTCCTATGCGGGGTCACCCGGGTCGGTCCGTTATTGTCTTTAAGGATACTTTCGGGCTCGTCGGCCGGTCAAATCAAGAATGCGATTGTTTCTGAAAATGCCGATTTCCTGTCCAGGATAAAAGGCGTGGGGCTTAAGACCGCGCAGCGGATTATCATAGAACTGAAAGAGTCGCTTAAGGGATGGGAGGCGGAACCATCCAAGGCAGCCGATAACGGTTCAATAATCACCGAGGCAATCCTGGTTTTGGCGGCCCTGGGATACCAGAGAAACACTGCGGAAAAGTTAATACGTGAAATTGTGCGCCAGCCCCTGGCGGAAATCTCAACTGAAATACTGGTAAAAGAAGCGCTGAAGAAAATCTGATTATGGAATACCGCGGGCATACTATTGTTTTATTTATCGCGATTGGGTTAGTTCTGGCTGTCCTGGCAGGTTGCGCCTCTGATGTCCGCAAGGACAGGAGCGGCTTTTCCGCCCTGGACCACTATAACTTCGGATTGAACTGGCTGGCGTCAAACGAGTTGCAAAGGGCAGAGGTCTCGTTCCAGAGGACATTAGAGTTGGATGATAGTTTCGGCGATGCCTATACCCAACTCGGCTTAATCTATTATATATTATACGAAAGAGAAACAAATATAGGGGGCAATCGCGAGGCAATTTCAAAATACTACAACCAGTCGTATAACTGCCTCCGGAACGGCTTAAAGTATAATTCCAAGAACCCGGTGGCATATACGGGCATTGCCCGCCTGCAGATAATAAACCGGCAATTTGACGGGGCAGTTGCCAATCTGCTCAAGGCCCGGGAACTGACCACGCCGGATAATATCTCAACTGATGCCGTTATCTGCTACGAACTCGGCAACTGCTATCTGGCCCAGGGAAGACGCCAGGAGGCGCTGGCAGAATACAAAAACTACCTGCAATTGATTCCGGATGGCGCCGAGCGCGCCAATATTGAGAATCTCATCAGGGAACTGGAAGAGCAACTGGAAAAAAAGCCCGGCAAATAATTTGTACATTTTCGTATTAATCCCGCCCAAAACAGCCATATTTACCGCCTACTATATGTTGTATCAGATAGCAGGCGCCATACGGCTAATGGCGATTTCCGTCCTTTCCCGAACCCGGCCGCCCCTGAGACAGGAAAATTTTTATAATTATTTTATATTTTTCTTGACATTATGTTTACAAATAGTAAATTACATAATGTCAAGTTAGGCATCGCGCCCCCGATGTACATCGGGGGGCCCGGTAATTTATCCGGCACATAAGTTATGTGCGGAGGCGTATTACGGTAATCGCCTAACGTAGTGCAGCACTTAACCCGAAGGGTTTAGTGCTGTCGGGACGGCTATTTGCCCGCCAAAGGCGGGTCGCCTC
>JBFMDM010000089.1:0-8860 GCA_040753835.1 Planctomycetota bacterium | reverse complement strand
GATGAACACTACTATGCCCGGCTGTCTGACGACGTTATTATCTTCAAGATAACCGCCGGCCTGGTGGACGCGGTACATAAAGCAGTCGGGACTTCCAAATAAATATAGCCACGAAGACACCAAGACACAAAGAATAAATTATTATTCACTTAGCGCCTTCGTCCCTACGGGAGGCAGTATCTCTGCCTTGGCGGCTAATAAATTCCCCTATGTGATTTGACAATCGTCGGCCTTTTTAGTATATCCCTTACAATGAAAACCAGATTGACCGCCGAGACCTATCTCATCATTATCCCGATGGTGCTGTTGACCATCATCGGCATTGCGGCCATTGCCAGCGTCTCCAGCCGGCCAGCAGGGCTGTTTGAAACCGGCTCAATCCTGTCCCGAGGCACCATATCGCAGTTTATATCCTACCAGCCGGTCAAGCAAACGCTCTTTGCGCTGCTCGGACTGCTCCTCTTCATCCTGATTCTGAAATGGAACTATTACAGTTTCCGCACCTATGCTTACATCTTCTACGTCATTCTGATGGTAATGATAGTCGTGGTGATGTTCGCCGGCACAGCCACCTTCGGGGCAAAGCGCTGGATTTACATCGGCCCTTTCGCCTTCCAGCCCTCGGAATATATGAAAATCGTCACGGTCCTGGTCCTGGCACAGTACCTGATGCACAAGACCAATGTGGCCCGGCTGACCGGCCTGTTTATACCCTTTGTCCTGGCCCTGGTGCCGATGCTCCTGATACTGGTCCAGCCCGACCTGGGCACGTCGTTCGTATTCCTGCCCATCCTGTTCCTGATGGTCTATGTGGCCGGCGCGCGGGTAAAATATCTCGTCATCACGGTCCTGATAGGCATAATGTTCATTCCGGTGGCATATTTATTCCTGATGAAGGACTACCAGCAAAGACGGGTCCAGGTGTTCCTGAACCCGTCCAAGTCGCCGACCGCAGACGGCTACCACCTTATGCAGTCGCGCATTGCGGTCGGCACCGGCGGATTCCTGGGCTCAAAGTGGACCGAGGAGGGCGAGACGCCGACCATCTTCGTCCCG
The DNA here is from genome assembly GCA_040753835.1 of Planctomycetota bacterium. GTDB lineage: Bacteria > Planctomycetota > MHYJ01 > JACQXL01 > JACQXL01 > JACRIK01. Next base: position 7,804 of record JBFMDM010000089.1, on the reverse strand, counting down.
GCCCGGCATAACGACTTCGTCTTCACGGTCATAGCGGAGAAATGGGGCTTTGTCGGCGCTTCCATCGTCCTGCTCTTGTATTTTATGCTCTTTGCCTCGTCACTCTTCTTTGCCGGCACTACCCGCGAGCCCTACGGGCGTCTGATTATCGTGGGCATTACGGCATACCTGATAACCCAGGTCATCGTCAATGTCAGTATGACCATCGGCCTGGCGCCGATTACCGGAATCACCCTGCCTTTGGTATCCTATGGCGGGTCGTCTTTGACCTCAACATTTATCGCACTGGGATTTATCGTTAATATACGGTTAAAACAGATACCGACGTTCTCTTCGCGTGACTTTTAGGCGCAGTTAGAGCGCAGCGAGTTACTGCGCCTTATCCCGGCATCCCGAATGCTTTCGGGATGCGTCGGGACTATATCTACAGATTATTATGGCATTATTAAAACTTATCGCATTGTCTGTTAGTTTGTTGCCTTTGAATTGGGCTCTGAAACTCGGCGACCTACTGGGCCTGATGTTCTATCACCTGTTCCCCTCCAGACGGCGGATTGCGCTGGACAACCTGCGCCAGGCGTTTACCCATAGAGTTTACACTGAGCGTAGCGAATGTGCACGACGCTCCCCCGCCCTCATCGCCCGCTTAATGGCCCGGAATATGGGCAAGAGCGCCGTGGAATTCCTGCGACTGCCGGCCCTGACCGCCCAAACAATGGACGGCTACATCAGGTGGGTCGGATTAGAGCACCTGGAAGATGCGTTAAGACACAACAAAGGCGTGTTCCTGCTGACCGCGCACATCGGCAACTGGGACCTCTTTGCCTCGGCTTATTCGCTAAAGGGTTACAATATCCACCTGATTACCAAGCATCTCAAGATAGGGTTCCTGAACCGGTTCTGGATGGACACCCGCTCACGGATGAACATCACCCAGCACTACCGCGAGGGCTCTATAAAAGAAATCATCAATACGCTCAGGCGCAACGAACTGATGGGCTTTATCCTGGACCAGCACACGCACAGCAAGGACGGCGTGCTGGTGGACTTCTTCGGCCGGCCGGCCTGGACACTGCCGGGCCTGGCGGTCCTGGCCCAGCGCCTCAAGTCGCCGGTCCTGCCGACCTTCCTCATTCGTCAGCCGGACGGCACGCACAAGGCATTTATAGAGCCGGCTATACCATTCGTGGAAAAGGAAACCCAGAAAGAAACCATCCGCTATAACACCCAGACCTATACCAACGTCCTGGAAAAATATATCAGCCAATACCCGGACCAGTGGATTTGGATGCACCGGAGATGGCGGGTGTAACCTTCTACACCTATCGGTGTAGAAGCAGGTAATCGGTCTTCATCGCGGCCGGATTAGATTTCCTATAGTACTAAATACAATTATTCTTGCATTTAGTACGACTATTTGATAGTGTTATCACTTATGGAACTGATTAAGAAAAGAACCTTTTGGCTCGGTAAAATCGAACAGTTATGGAAAAAGACCAATCTTATCTGGCTCTACGGCGTACGGCGCTCCGGTAAGACATTCCTCTGCCGTAGCGTCCCTGAAATAGAATATTTTGATTGCGAATTACCGAGAATCAGGCAGTATTTCTCTGACCCGGAAGAACTCCTGAAAAGTTTACACGGAAAGAAAGCGGTCATCGACGAGATTCATCGCCTGGACAATCCTTCGGAAGTACTCAAGATTGCGGCTGATTATTTCCCCAACACAAAAATTATCGCCACCGGCTCATCTACTTTAGGTACGTCCATCAAGTTCAAGGATACGCTTGCAGGCCGTAAAAAAGACCTCTGGCTCCTGCCGATGAACTGGCAGGACTTAAACGATTTCAATCGTACAGAAATAACTTACCGGCTCCACCGTGGCGGATTACCGCCTTTTTTCCTGTCTAAAAAAATGCCTGAGTCCGATTTCCAAGAATGGCTGGACGCCTTCTGGTCAAAGGACATCCAGGAACTATTCCGGCTGGAAAGACGTCACTCCTTCCAGAAGTTTGTGGAACTGATTTTTATGCAGAGCGGCGGTATCTTTGAGGCGACCAAATTTGCCCGTCCCTGCGAGGTAAGCCGGACCACCATCAGCAATTACCTAAAGATATTAGAAGCAACTTCTGTAGCATATGTTCTGAAACCCTTTAGTTCCTACAAGACATCGGAAATCATCGCTGCTCCGAAGGTCTATGCCTTTGATACCGGCTTTGTCTGTTACTGGCGCGGCTGGGATAAACTCAGAAAAGATGACATGGGCATTTTATGGGAACACTTTGTCCTTAATGAAATCTACGCCAATATACAGAATCACAACCTTTATTACTGGCGTGATAAACGGGGGCATGAGATTGATTTTATCCTGACGCCCCGCGCCGGTAATCCGATTGCCATAGAGACAAAATGGGATTCCAAGGGATTCGAGCCAACCAACCTGATGGCCTTCCGCCGGCAGCACAGCGGCGTAAAGAACTTTGTTGTTTCGTCCGATGTTATCCGCCCCTTCTCACGTAAATATCACGGTCTGATAGTGGAGTTCCTAAATTTACCTGATTTTATAAATAAGAACTTATTGGGATTAAAGTAAATTCCAGCAGCAACCACAGATAGACACAGATAAACGCAGATTATGCGGATAACTTATTGACTATCCGGTGTAATTTATTACACCTATCGGTGTAGAAATTGCCGCAAGACCCATTTTCGGCCAAATGGAAAGAAATAAGACGTAGAATATCCGTGTAATCTGTGGTTAAACTGAATTGATATGTTCAACAAACTAAAGCGCTTCATTGATTCAATAGAGACACTGCAAATCAGCCTGGGCTGGTGGCTGGTCGCTTTCTTCTCCATCATCGCCATCCGCAATTTCCTTGAAGGCGCGCTGGAAAAGGTCAAGACCATCGGATGCGAAACCGACCCGTTTATGGCCATCGTGGTCTTCTTCGGGCATTATCCCCTGCTCTATGTCAGCCAGTTCCTGATTCTGGCCGTTATCGTGCGCCTGCTCACCAGGGAGCGGATAGAGAAAATATCCAAGACCCTGATTGTCTTCTGGATTATCTGGTTCCCGCCCATCTTTGACTTCATCTGGTCGGCCGGCAGGGGCGAGAATCTCACCTACGCTCATACCCTTGAAGAACTCTGGACATTCTTTGTCAACTGCGCCAACCCAACAATGGGTTTCCCGGACATGGTCTCGCCCGGCATCAGGGTGGAGTTCATTATCGCATCCCTGCTGGCAATTACCTATGTCTTTGTCAAGACCCGGAGCATAATCAAGTCGCTGCTCGGCGCGGTCCTGTTCTACGCATCGCTCATCTTCTATGTCTTCGGATTCCCGGCCCTGATAGCCCTGGCCTGGCACGGCCTGTTCCCGAACCTGCCGCCGGTCTACGAGGGAACACTGCCTTACGAGCAGGTCTATTACTCGCGCAGTTTAATCTCCAATGCGGCACAGCCCATCACCCTGCTTTACCTGATGGTAACTATCCTCGGACTACTCGCCTGGTATTTCCTGTATGACCGCTCCAGATGCCTGGCGCTGATAAAGAATATCCGCTTAACCCGAAGCATTCACTACTGCGGCCTGACCCTCGGCGGAATCCTTCTGGCCTATCAGGCCGAAGGCGTGAATTTCCCGGGCGTGTTCTCCAACCCCATTGACTACCTGGCCGGCGTCTCGCTGTGCCTTTCCGTGTTCTTTGCCTTCCAGGCGATGATAGTGGCCAATGATATCGTTGATGTGGAAGCGGACCGTATTTCCAATCCCAACCGGCCTCTGGCGCAGGGCGCGATTCCGGTGGGTGAATACAAAACCATCGGCTGGATTTATTTCCTGCTCTCCATCGGACTGGCATTCAATGTCTCCATCACCGCAATGTTTATTACCCTGTTCTTTAATGCCCTGTATCTGGTCTATTCCGCTCCGCCCTTGAGAATCAAGCGCTTCTTCCCGCTTAATATGATGGTCATCGGCATCAACAGTACCGTAGCGATGCTCCTGGGCTATTCGCTCTTCGGCGGCGTCAAGACCGTGGACAAGTTCCCAACCGAATTTATGCTCCTGATACCGCTGGGCTTTTTCCTGGCCGCGAATATCATCACCATCAAGGACATTGAGTCAGACCGCCGGACCGGCGTGCTGACCCTGCCGGCGCTGTTGGGAGAGAAATGGGGCAAGGCGGTTATTGCGCTTCTGGCGCTCGGCTCGTTCCTGTGCGTGCCCTGGCTCCTGGAGATACCGAAACTGTGGCCACTGGCTGTTGCCTTCGGCATCCTGGCCGGCTTGTTGGTCCTGATGAGAAAATGGTATGAGACCCTGTTTTTTGTTACCTATTTTATCTACGCCCTGGCGGCGGTGTACTATTATGTGAACCGGTAAACTTACGGAATAACGAAACCACAGATAGACACGGATGCAGACAATAAGAGGATAAGTTTATGCCCAACGGTAAAATACACGACAATCCGATATCTGACATCATCATCCACGGAGAGCACCCCTACCCGGAACATATAGAAAAATTGGTCGTGGAATTATACAAACTGAACCCGGTGATTTTCAATGCCCTGCAGTGGTCGCCCTTTGACTGGAAAGAGGGAAAGTATCTCAAGGGAGCCGAGGCCCTGCTCAGGGAACTGATTAGGAACCACGGCAACCCCCAGAATTGCGCCAAACTGATTGAGGAATACAAGGCAAATACCAAAAAACTCAATCAGTGATGCAGAATATGCCACTAAAATCACCTTGTCCCAAATGCGGATATGCGAATCCCGAAGAGACGCAGGTCTGCGGATTGTGCTCGTCGTTATTGAAGCAACCCGAGCCGACCCTGCCCGAGTCAATACCGCAAATGGCTCCGCCGCCGCCACCTGTGGAGAAGACCCGGAAATTGCCGATGCCGATAATAATCTTCTTTGCCGGGCTCGCCCTGTATCCGGTTGTCCGCTCTTTCTGCCTGCTGGAAATGACCTGCCGCTATTTTAAGACGCTGGTCCACGAACTGGGCCACACCATTATGTTTCTGGGATTCGGCCAGATTGCCCTGCCCCGGCTGGACTTTGCCTACGGAGGCGGCCAGGCGGTCCGGATTCTCGGAGACGAGAACAAAGGGCCGATTCTGGTCATACTACTGCTGGCCGGGCTGATTTACGCCTATCGCAAAAACACCCGCCTGATGATTTTCCTGATAGTCCTCGCGGTGATATATCCGTTCCTGGCCTTTACCAAAGGCCAGGATGTGCTCATCTGCGCGGCCGGGCATCTTTGCGAGGCGGTTGCGGCCGCTATCTGCTCTTACCGCTGTCTGGTGGCCGGGAACACCCTTGTCCTTGAGAGGCCGATTTATGCGGTCCTGGCCTGGTGGCTGCCGATTCACGGCATAGCATTTTCCTGGCAATTGGCTACGAATATGGCGGTCCGGGCCGAGTATATCAACGACCCGGTAAAATACCACGACTTGGTCAGGATTGCAGACACAACCGGCTGGGATTTCGGGTTTGTGGCGATTATGTTTATGCTCTTCTATATAATCCCCATTATCCTCGGTATTTTCTTTGTCTACCTCTCTGCCCGGAAACCGGTGGGTTCATGGAGTGCCCTCTGATAAGCCATTGTGCCTTTCCCACTACACCATTAAATAGGCAATTTTTATCCTAACCCCTTTATTCCCTGCACTTGTGCCAAAATAACGCCCTGATATGGCCTATAAATCCCTTCGTTCCGGTGGAACTACGGGATAAGAACCGGTAATTCACTGCATTCATAACCGGCTCTAAAATGTGCTACGTAGCACATTTTCACCTAACCCTATTGGCAGGTAGAGGTATAGATTATCCATACGCAGGGTGTAGATTATCCGTATGCGGGGTGTGGATTATCCATACGCAGGGTGTAGATTATCCATACGCAGGGTGTAGATTATCCGTATGCAGGGTGTGGATTATCCATACGCGGGGTGTAGATTATCTATATGCGGGGTGTAGATTATCTATATGCGGGGTGTGGATTATCCATACGCAGGGTGTAGATTATCTATATGCGGGGTGTAGATTATCTATACGCAGGGTGTAGATTATCTATATGCGGGGTGTAGATTATCCATACGCAGGGTGTAGATTATCTATATGCGGGGTGTAGATTATCCGTATGCGGGGTGTGGATTATCTATATACGGGGTGTAGAGTATCTATATGGGGGGTGTAGAGCACCCATACTATCCCTTACCTACACCTCCCCCTGTTGTGATACCTTGCTACCTTCCGAGTATTTTCAGGAGATACAGGAGTTCGTTTTTACTGTTGCAATTGAAAAATACCAGGCCGAAGATGAATTTATCTCCGATTTGACCATAGGTAATACTGGGCTTAACACCAAGCGGCATTCTTTCCAGGAGCCGTTCATAGGGCTCACGGAGTTCAGGGTCGTTCCTCGGATGGAATTCCTTATACTGTGGCGCCCTGGAACCGGGAGAAACGCTAATCCCTCGGGGATGCATATACGCATCAATAATTATGCGCAGGTGCCGGACCGAAAGGTCTTCGTTCCGAACCCGCTGCCAGAGGGCCAGGCGCCGGGTGGAATCCGGCAGGACTAAAATGGCCTTGGCATGACCAAGCAGGTGTGGATGTTGTTTGATATCATCCTGTATTTCCTGCGGCAAATTAAGCAGGCGAATAAAATGGCTGACTGTGGTGCGGTCAGCGCCGGCCCTTTTTGCTACCTCTTCCTAGGTCATATTGAAAGTATCGGCCAGGAGTTTATACGCCTGGGCGCGCTCTATGGGATTCAAATCCTTGCGATGGGTGTTCTCTATCAGCGCGTATTCCATCATTTCTTCGTCTGTGGCCGGTCGCACCACAGCCGGGATGGTATCCTTGTTCAAGGCCTGGCAGGACCTGAACCTGCGCTCGCCCATAATTATCTCAAAGATACCGGGCTTTTGGGGGTCAGGTCTGAGTATGATGGGCCGAAGAACGCCGTGCTCTCTGATGGAGTCAATCAGTTCCCGGAGCGACTCCTTTTCAAATGCCTTCCGGGGCTGGAAGCGGTTGGGGACGATTTTCTCCAGCGGAATCTGCATTACTTCCCCGCTTACCTTGTCGTGACCTCGGTTGCTGTCATCGCCTTTCTTCATATAATATTTTTAGCCACTAAGGCACTAAGACACAAAAACCAAGTGTTATCGGAATCTTTTATCAAACCTAATGGTAATACCTTTCCAATGTCAGGACATTGATAGCGGTGGAATAGACCCGGCCGCCTTCACCACCCCAGCGGTCAATCGGGTCCCAACTGCCGTGCCGACAGCCACCCGCCTTGCCGCGCTGGTTTTCGCATAATACATTTTTAGCATACTCAATCCACAACGCGCGATTGTTTTCAAGACAATATGACCCGAAAAACCAGTAATCAAAGTCAATAATCCCCGGTTTAGCCGTATCCCAAACCGGCCTGCTGGCAGCAATCTGATTAAGTCCGAGTTTAAACAAAGGGTCGTTAGGATTTTTGTCAATAAGCCGACGGGCCATCACTCCGATGGCCGTTAAGGTGGGCTGGACTACCACATTATTCGGGTCTTCATATGCCATCAACGCAATACTGCCTATTGTGGTATAACCAACTTTGCCATAAGTCGGGTCGGTGACTTCGTCCAGGAATGTTTTTATCCCGTCATATGACTCCGGCGGTACCTGCACGCCGGCCCGCTCAGCCGTCTTCAATGCCCTGACCACCCACCCAATTACAGAAGTATCGCTCTGGCCGTCACGTGGCTGGTAGCGCCAGCCACTATCG
>JBFMDM010000088.1:0-8901 GCA_040753835.1 Planctomycetota bacterium | reverse complement strand
ACCGCCAGAAATATTACCAGCACATTAAGGCATCGCTTGACTTCAACCCCCACATCACCATTGACGACGGCGCTGACCTTGTTAATATGGTGCATTCCCAGCAGAAGGATAAAATTCCTAACATCATCGCCGGAATGGAGGAAACCACGACCGGAATTATCCGCCTAAGGGCAATGGAACGGGACAACGCCCTGCTCTATCCGATGTTTGCGGTCAATGACGCCCAGACCAAGTATCTCTTTGACAACCGCTACGGCACAGGCCAATCTACAATGGACGGCATCCTGCGGGCCACCAATATCCTCTATGCAGGTAAGATTATCGTGGTCTGCGGCTATGGCTGGTGCGGCCGGGGCTTTGCGATGCGCGCCAAGGGACTCGGAGCCAGGGTCATTGTCACCGAGGTGAACCCATTGCGGGCGCTGGAGGCGCTGATGGACGGATTTGAGGTGATGCCGATGAAAAACGCCTGCAAGATAGGCGACGTCTTCTGCACCCTGACCGGCGATGTCTCTGTTATCCGCAAGGAACACTTCCAGTCAATGAAGGACGGCGCCATCGTCGCCAATTCCGGACATTTCAACGTTGAGATTGATATCCCTGACCTGGAAAAGATGAGCAAGAAAGTCAAGAAGAACATCAGGCCCAATGTGGACGAGTATGTGATAAGCAATAAGAAATCCATCTTCCTCCTTGCCCAGGGACGGCTGGTCAATCTGGCCTGCGCCGAGGGACATCCGGCCACGGTAATGGATATGAGTTTTGCCACCCAGGCGCTGACCGCAGAATATGCCGTGAAGAACGCCGACAAACTCCAGCCCAGGGTCTATGACGTGCCGATGGAAATAGAGAACTGGATTGCCAAACTCAAACTCGGCTGTATGGGCGTGAAGATTGACACCCTGACCGAGAAGCAGCAGAAATACCTGATTAGTTGGTGCGAAGGCACATAGGCAAAGATTTTATCAGGTTTTCCTTGATTTTATACGATAATATAGGTAGAGTATAAGTGTCTCAGGAAACCCGTAAAAGGGATACCGGACAAGAAAATAGAAATGACCTAAGAGCGAGTAAGAAAGGGGGTGAAAAGATATGAAGAATGAACTGAGACGGGATGAAGGGGGTTTTACGTTGATAGAACTCTTGGTCGTAATTGCCATCATTGCCGTCCTGGCAACCATCATCCTGCCGGGTATGGGTAACATAAGAAAACAGGCAAAGAACCTCAACTGCGCCAAGAATCTGGAGGGCTTGTACAAGGGCCTCGTAATGTACGAAAACGAATATAAGTTCTATCCATCGCTTACTGGAAAAGACCTATGGAATGCCTTGAGAGATCCGACTCTCTATCCTTCCGATGTAAAACCGCCGCTGTACCAACAACATGGGCTATTTGTCTGCCCGGTAAGAGGAAGTCTCATTGACAAAGCGAATCCTCTTGCTAGTTGGGCTTATCGCGGACCAGGTTCTGCACTTAGTTATGCCTTTGACGATTCAGTTCCGATTGGTGCCGACGTTGAGACTAACCATACGCCAAAGGGAAAGAAAGCAGTTAATGTCTTATACTTCGGAGGTAAGGTTAGTGAAGTCAAAGAAGGCGACCCAGAATGGCAGGACCTAAGTCCCGACGAGGAAAACGGAATTCCGGGAGTCATAGAATAAAAGCATTATACTTTCGCAATCTCTTGCCCAGCCCCTGTTAACAGGGGCTGGGTTACTGAGACATAAGTGGTATAAACAATGATAAAAATATCTCCGGCACGAATTATAATTGCTATCGCCCTGATACTGCTTATAGCCGGCACCTCAAACGGCTACACCAAACTCAAGAAACGGTGGGAGATTGACTTTGAATACCAGCCCCTGAAGACGTTCACCAATATTGACCCGTTAGGCGCGCGGAAGAATTACTACTACTTCACCTATTCCCTGGCCAATAAATCGGACGAGACCATTCCCTTAAATATTGATGTCACCCTGAAGATAGACCTGACCCATCCGGAACTGCTTACCTCCGGCTACAAGCCACGGGTGAAATATTATCAGGACTCACTGCTGCCGCTCGTGGAGGAAAACATCATCTTTACCGAGGAGAAACTTCTGGGCCTGGCCGTCGGGGTCAGGAAGGACCGGATAAAGGAACTGAAGGAAAAACTATTCTACCTGAACTGCCAGGAAATCAGGGCCAAAAAAGACCTGTTCTCAAACGAGCGGATAACCGGCATCGCAATATTTGAGGAAGTAGACCCGCAGGCCCGACTTTACGAAGTGATGGTGGGCGGGTTGGTTGACGTGGTCAAGCGCCGTTACCCCGGCGAGCCACAGCCCGATGCGGTTAAGGACTCGCATATTGAAAAAGACCTTCAGGACGCCCGAAGCGGTAAGACCCCGACCTATGAATACGAGAACCGCATCAGGGTGGTTACTTATCTCTGTGAGGGCGACGAATTCAACAAGCAAGCCAAACCGCTTATGGAACAAGTAATAGCGTCCAAGTGGATAATCCGGAATTACGGCCCGATTGGCGAGAAGAATATGCTGGAGACGCTGATTGCGGCGCTAACAGACGAAAACCCGGCCATCCGCTGGAGCAGTTTCTATCTCCTGCGCCGCCTGACCGGCCAATCATTTAATTATGACCCGGAAAAGGAAGTGACAGACGAAGATAACCAGAAATCAGTCAAACTCTGGCAGGAATGGTGGTATCGCAGTAAAGAAAAACTCATCTACAACAAGGTTCTCAACCAGTTCCAGGTAACCGAACCGGCTAAATAATCACGCCAGCGCCGACCTTAAGACATTGTTACTTGCGGGGACGTCCTCACAACTCGGGGGTACGCACTCACAACTTGTGGGGACGCACACTCGACTCGGGAGGACGAACTCACAACTCGGGGGGACGTCCTCACAACTCGGGGAGACGCACTCACAACTTGGGAGGACGTCCTCTCAACTCGGGAGGACGTCCTCATAACATTCTATGTGCTGATTTTCAAAGCCCCGGTTGCCATCTGATGCGTGGCAACAATACCGTAGCCCGTCCGATTTACCGCCACGATGCCGACCGGCACCCTTTTATAACACTTCTTTATTGTCTTGCTTGGATTCCTGAAAAGCCTCAGTCCCCATTCGCAGGCCTCTTGCGGGCTCATCCCTTCATCCATCCGGTCATAGACCTGCTTGGACAGGAGTTGGCGGATAATCTCTTCACCGATGCCGGTGGCCACCACTGCCCCGTTTTTGCCGACATAGATGCCGCAGCCGACCAGAGGCGAATCGCCGACCCGGCCTCGTATCATATAGGAAATCCCGCCCGTAGAAGTGGCGCCGGCAAAATTACCCCTACCGTCAGAGACCGCTACGCCGACCGTATCGCAACCCCGGTCCGCGCCGCGCACTGCCCTAAAACCGTGCTTGGAATGGTATGATATCTTTTTATGGGCCAGCCGCGCCTTGGCCGCCTTAAAACGCTCTATTGCCTTGGGCGTGGCCGGATTATAGACCGGCACCTTGTGAAGCCGCGCGAACTCAACCGCCCCGTCGCCGCATATCAGGAGATGCGGTGTCCGTGAAACAAGTTCAGCCACCAGGACCGGATTCTTAACCATCCGGATGCAGGCCACTGCGCCGCAGGCGCCCTTTGAGTCCATCACAGCCGAATCCATCTCTATGTCCCGGCCGTCCATCCTGAGATTGGAGCCGGTTCCCGCATTGAATCTCGGGTCATCCTCCAGCACAACCACGCCGGCAATCGCCGCCTTTAAGGCCGAGCCGGTCTTATTCATCGTTTTAAGCGCCTCGCGGACTGCCTTGCGCGTCCCGTCGCTATAGGCATTGGGCGAGCCCACGCCCGCATGCGCTACGATAATCGGTCTCATATTTCTACTCTCTCTCTATAACCTATACGCATAAATATTTATATGTATATCGTCTCGGAGGTGATAAAACTGAAGATAATTTGGGATGGAAAAACCTCATAAAATTTGACAACTCTCGCATAAATTATACAATACCGGGACTCTCGGTTACCTAAAGATGAATAGGAACATATTTCTGAAATCTCTGGCAATATCACTGTTGGGCGGCGGGGGCGTCCTATACCTTACCGATAAGTCCGCCTGGATAACGAGTTGGTCACTCGGAACCATGCTCGGCATCTACCCCTTTTTCTTCTTCTATATCACCCGCAACCTGTTCTGGAGCAAATCAGGGCGGATAAACGGTATCCTAATCTGGCTCATCCTCATAGTAAAATTTATCATTACCGGCTTGATTATCTGGCTTCTCGGCAACCTCAGTTTTATTATATATGCGCCGTTTATAATCGGTTTCATTGCTGTGGCGCCGGTTGTCCTGACAATTATCCTGATAAGTAATTTTAAGAATAAGCAGGTATCGTATGGCAAGTGAACTGCATCCGCCCACGCTTTTAGGGCCGCTCCACAAAGCGCTGGTTGAAAAGGGAATGATGCCCTCGTTTCTTAAGGGCGAGCACGGCGAGACCTATTTCCAACTGATAGTCCTGAGTTGGGTGGCAATGGGGTTCCTGATTCTACTGTCTTTCCTCTGGTCCGGCCGACTAAAACGCGTGCCGAACCGGTCTCAGGCGCTGATGGAGACCATTGTGGACTCCCTGGGCAATATGCTTGACTCGCTCATCGGCCACGGCGGCCGCAACTACCTCGGCCTGCTCGGCACCGCATTCCTTTTCATATTCTGCCTTAATATTATGGGCCTGATTCCGGGATTAATATCCCCCACTGCCAACTGGAATTGCACGGTCTCTATGGCCATCGTGATGATATTTATGGTCCAGGTCTATGGCCTGAAGGAGCGCGGATTCCTGGGATACATCAAGCATTATATGGGCTCGCCCAAGGAACTGGCCACCTGGCTGATCGCCCCGCTAATCCTGGTCGTGGAGATACTAAGCGAAATAATCAGGGTGATGTCCCTTTCCCTGCGCTTATATGTCAACATCTACGGCGAGGATATGATTATCATCTCGCTGGTCAATATGGGCCTGCCGATGATTGCATTGCAGATTATAATGTTCGGATTTGCGGTGTTCACTTCGTTCCTGCAGGCATTCATCTTTACGGCGCTGTCAGCCATTTATATTAAACTAATAACCGCGCATGAATAATACAAAGAATGAAGGGGGGTGATTTTAGTGGATTATAACGTAGGACTGGTCGCATTAGCCATCGGCTTGGGAATGGCAATCGCCGCAGCTATTGGCGCATTAAGCCAATCGCGCGCCATCTGGCGCGCTGTAGAGGCCATTGCCAGGCAGCCCGAAGCCGGAGGCAGGATTTTTACCTCTATGATTATCGGTCTGGCCCTGATTGAAACCCTGGTACTCTTCACTTTCCTCGTAACAGGCATCATCCTGAAAGGTGATTTGACCAAGATGGTTCAGGCAAACTACGGCAAGAATCAGGTGGAAGCCCAGAAACTGCAGGACAATTACGAATCCGAAAAGGCCAAGACAGGCGGCGGACATTAGAATCAGTAGGAACATCGTGACGTACTGACTCTTATCCCGTAACTGGGATTAATAATTAAACACCCAGCCCCCCACCGGGGGCTGGGTGAACAAGAAATTATATGATAGATGCATTAAAAAATCTCCTGGAGTCCCTCGGCGCCCAGGGTCAGGTTATTATCCTCTTATCAGTCAACTTCATCATCCTCGTACTTATCCTTAATAAATTCCTATTCAAGCGCGTCCTTACCCATCTTGACACCCGCAAGAAAGAGATAGAGGATACCTTCGGCAAGATAGAGCAGGACAAAAAACATATCGCCCAGTTATCCGATGAATACCAGGCCAAACTCAGTCAGATTGAGAAAGAGGCATATCAGAAAATCCAGGCCGCGGTCAAAGAAGGCCTGAGCGCCAAGACCGAGATTATCTCCGAGGCACATCTCCAGGCCGACAACGTCCTGCGCAAGGCCAAGGATGAGATAGAACTGGAAAAGGACAAAGTAATGAAGGAAATGAGACAGGAAATCATCTCGCTCTCCATCACTGCGGCCGAGAAGATTATCCGCAAAGAACTGGACGAGAAATCCAATTCCCGCATCGTCTCCGAGTTCCTGGAAGAAATAGAAAAAGAGAAATGACCAGTAAGACCATTGCGACACGTTACGCACGGGCGCTGCTGACAGCCGCCCTACCCGGAAATGCGGACAAAATCCGCCAAGACCTCAGGACCGCCCTGGATATATATAAAAGCAGTTCCGAACTGCCGGGGATTCTCAGCCATCCCCTGATACCCCAGAGCGCCAAAAAGGAAATCCTCGGCCAGATTCTCAAAGGCAAGGCGGACAACCTGCTCGTCCACTTCCTTGAGACATTAATAACCAAGCGACGCATTGATATCCTGTCTGATATCGTTGAGGCATATAACCTGCTGGCCGATGAGTCGCTCGGCATTGTCAAGGCAAAACTCCGGACCTCATTCCCTATCCCGGAACAGCAACAGTTGATTATCAGGGAAAAACTTTCCCGCCTCACCGGCAAGCAGGTGGTTATGGATATTGAATTAAATCCCGCTCTCTTGGGCGGCCTGGCTATCAAGATTGGCGACCGGGTTATTGACGGCTCGGTCCAGACCAAACTAAGAGACCTGAAGGAAAAGTTGTTAGAAAAAGCGTAACATGGTAACCTTTGTAACCGTTGTAACTATTGTAACCTTTGTAACATCTAATCAGGAGAACATATGACTCAGAACCTCCGCCCCGCAGAAATCAGTTCCATCATCCAGCAGGAAATCGGCAAGTACGACACTAAACTCAAGATGGAGACGGTCGGCACGGTCCTCCAGGTGGGCGATGGTATTGCCCGTGTCTGGGGACTGGACAAGGTTATGTCCGCCGAACTGGTGGAATTCACCCAGCCCCTGCAAGCAGGGGCTGGGTTCATCCCTTCTAAAACCGAAGGTAAATCCACCGAGCCCATATACGGCATGGCCCTCAACCTGGAAGAAGACCACGTCGGCTGCGTCGTGCTCGGCGACGACACCAAAATCAAGGAAGGCGACGAGGTCCGCACCACGGGTCGGATTGCGCAGGTGCCGGTCGGCCCGGCGCTCATCGGCCGGGTGGTCAACGCCCTGGGCCAGCCCCTGGACAACAAAGGCCCGATTGCCACCAAGGAATACCGGCCGATTGAAGGCCGCTCGCCCAACGTGGTCCAGCGCCAGCCCGTCAAGGAGCCGCTCCAGACCGGATGGCTCTCGGTTGATTCTATGATTCCCATCGGCCGGGGCCAGCGCGAACTCATTATCGGAGACCGCCAGACCGGCAAGACCGCCATTACCCTTGACGCCATCATCAACCAGAAGGAAGAGAACGTCATCTGCATTTATGTAGCCATCGGACAGAAGGCATCCACCGTGGCCAGCATCATTGACACGTTGGAAAAGTTCGGAGCGATGAAATACACCATCGTGGTCTCGGCCTCTGCCTCTGACCCGGCTCCCCTGCTGTATATCGCTCCATACGCCGGCTGCGCGATGGGCGAGTATTTCCGCGACAACAAGCAGCACGCCCTGGTCATCTACGACGATTTATCCAAACATGCGGCCGCATACCGGCAGTTGTCATTGCTCCTGAGAAGGCCGCCGGGTCGCGAGGCGTATCCGGGCGACATCTTTAATCTGCACTCGCGCCTGCTGGAACGGGCCGCTAAACTATCAGACGAATTGGGCGGCGGTTCCCTGACCGCCCTGCCTATCGTTGAGACCCAGGCCGGAGACGTCTCCGGCTATATCCCGACCAATGTTATTTCCATTACAGACGGACAGATTTATCTTGAGCCGGACCTGTTCTATGCGGGCATCAGGCCGGCCATCAATGTCGGCATCTCGGTCTCCCGCGTGGGCGGCTCGGCACAGATATCGGCAATGAAGCAGGTGGCCGGACGCCTGCGCCTTGACCTGGCCCAGTACCGGGAACTGGCCGCCTTTGCCCAGTTCGCCTCGGAACTGGACAAAGCCACCCAAGCGCAACTCACCCGCGGCGAGCGGCTGGTGGAACTCCTCAAGCAGCCGCAATTCCAGCCCGTAGCGGTCACCAGCCAGATTATCCTGATATGGCTGGGCACGAACGGGCATCTGGACGCCATAGCGGTGGACAAGGTAAGACAGTTCGTGGAAGGATTCCTGAAGTTCGTGCAGGAACAGCATCCGGGCATTATGGAGAATATCAAGAAAACCAGAAAACTGGATGTCCAGACAACGGAGCACTTGAAGAAAGCGGTGGAAGAGTTCCAAAGCGTGGAGCGTAGAGCGTAGAGCGTATACCATTATGTTAAGCGGCAGAAAGATAACCCCGACATTCGCTGGACGCGGTCTCTGCGGAGTTCGTCGGGATAACTGGCTGTCCGCCAGTCACCAGAGGCGACCCGCCTTTGGCGGGAGGCGGATCCGCCTTCGGCGGATAACGACCTAAGCTCTAACAGCCAGCTCTGAAACATGATTTATATTGAACTGATACGGTAGGAAATGCAATAGTCAATTATGTTAAGTGGTCGTAAAATAAAACGCAAAATCCGGAGCGTCCAGAACATCAAGAAGATAACCCGTGCGATGGAAATGGTCTCGGCGGCCAAGTTCAAGCGAGTCTGGACCAAACTCACGGCCATCCGGCCATATTCATCCAAACTCAAGGGTATGACCGAAAACCTGCTGGCAAACCTGAAGACAGTCAGCCAGGCAACCGGTCAGCCGGTCAACCAGTATTTAACGCAATATACCGACCGACCGGCAGACCCGCCTGACGGACGGGAAGGCCAGCAGACCCACAGACAGTCAATGTGCATCATTGCCGTTGCCGCCAGCAAGGGACTCTGCGGCGGATACAATACCAATATGGTCAAGGCGCTGGCCAACT
>JBFMDM010000087.1:7572-8909 GCA_040753835.1 Planctomycetota bacterium | reverse complement strand
TGCTAAGGAAGTTATAGCGGCATTTTTTGACGATGAGGAAAGACATGTTTTATCCGTCAGTTACGATAAATTGACGTTGTGGGATATAAAGAACGGCAATATGGTAAAGTCATTCTCCTGCCTTGAAGGCGGCGGTTATAAGTCCATGGTTTTCAAGAGTAACGGCAGGTATATTTTATCGGCAGAGCACGATAATAGTATAAAGGTGTGCAATTTTTCCGAGGGGCACGAGGATAAGAAATATAAAGGATTTACCGTTCCTTCCAAGGGGCATGAGATCAAAAGGCTTAAGGGGCATTTCACTCCCATTACCGCAATGGCTTTGAGCCGGGACGGCAAATATGCCTTGTCCGGCAGTGAAGACCGGACGATAATGCTCTGGGATATACCAGCCGGGCAATGTATAACATCAACGATGAATTTAAACCCGGTTACGGCGCTTGCATTTAGTTCGGACTTCAGATATGTTCTGGTAGGCGACAAGAACGGCGGTCTTAATTTGCTGGAAGTTCCTTCGCTCAAGAGAATAAGAAAGTTTATCTATGAGCAGTTGAGCTATGTTACAGAGATTAGGGATGTTGCTTTTAGCCCTGGCGGCAAGTATGCATTATCTGCAAGCCAAGGTCTGATACTATGGGATGTAGATACCGGCAAGGAGGTAAGGATGTTTGAGGGATATAATAATATAATATATTCAGCGGCGTTTAGTCCGGATGGCAGGTATGTTTTATCAGGGGGAGGGGACCTGGTACTAAAGCTATGGAATGTGTCAAGCGGTGAGCTTCTACGGGTCTTTAAAGGGCACAAGAGTCCGGTTACTTTTGTCGGCTTTGGTTCTGATGGCAGGCGAATTCTTTCCGGCAGCACGGATAAAACGACAAAGCTATGGGATACGGAAAGCGGCCAGGAAATCTGCCAAATGATTAAATTCGGTAGCGATGACTGGAAAAACCCAAAGAATGATTGGATATGTATAACTCCGGAGGGTTATTTTAACGCCTCAAAGGACGGCGCGCGGTATCTTAATGTGCGGATAGGTAATGATGTTTGCAGTATCGACCAATTTTTTGAGAGGTTTTATAACCCGGCCGCAGTGGCCCAGATTCTTAGCAGACAACGGACAGAATTGGCGGACAACATACAGAAGGGGTTCAAGACCCCGCCGGAAGTAACCATACTTAGCCCCAAATCCAACGAGATATTTAATAGCGAGGAAATAGAATTGACAGTCCAGGCCAAGGATACGGGCGGCGGGGTATCCGAGGTGAGATTGTATCACAACGGCAGCGTAATAGGCGAGGAGAAAAGAGGAATAAAGATAGTGGAAGCAACGCCAT
>JBFMDM010000087.1:0-7562 GCA_040753835.1 Planctomycetota bacterium | reverse complement strand
CGTGTTGTACTGCTTGACGGGGAGAATACTTTTCGGGCCATAGGTTTCAGCACGGACAGAACCGAGAGCAATCCGGACGAGGTGACGGTTAAACTTAATGCGCCGGCTAAACTCGCTTCTTTGAATGTGTTTGTGGTTGGGATAAACAAATACAAGAATCCGGGTCTGAACCTGAGTTGCGCGGAACAGGATGGAATGGCAATAAGAGAATTCTTTACGGGAAACGGGAAATCATTATTCAAGGATGTGAATATCACCGAGATTTGCAATGAATCGGCAACCAAGGATAATATATTAGACGGGTTGGACGGTCTTCAGACCCAGCCTCAGGACGTTGCGGTCATTTACCTGGCTGGACACGGGGTGAATCTGAAGGAGGACTGGTATTTTATTCCCTGCGATGTGGTGTATCCGGAGAAGGATGAAGAGGTAAGGTCAAAAGGCATATCAGGACGTGAATTGGTCAATAAGATAAGGAATATAAATGCGTTAAAGAAACTGGTGTTAATAGATGCCTGCAAGTCAGGCGGGGTGTTATTGGCATCGGAACGCGGGGTCGAGGAGCGCCGGGTAATGGCGCAATTAGCCCGGGCCACGGGGATTCACATTATCGCCGCGGCCGGCCAGGAGCAATCAGCATCGGAATTAAAGGAATTAGGGCACGGTGCTTTTACTTATGTGTTACTGGAAGGACTAAATGGCAAGGCAAAGAAAGACGGGAATAAAATAACGGTGCGGGGGTTGTTGAGTTACGTGGAGGAAAAGTTGCCAGAAATAACCAGGAAATACCGCACCGAGGCGCAATACCCGGTAAGCGATTCGCGCGGTATGGATTTCCCGATTGTTATCGCAAAATAGTGGATTTTTATATTTTATAAGATATAATGAGGGGAAACGCGAGGACATAAGATGAGACGATATGTTGTATTGTCCCTTCGCTTCGTTCAGGATAAGAGCCGGTACGTCGCTTTACTCCTACTGGCTCTAATTGTGGCTGGTTGTTCCAACGCCGGCACCGCGCCTGGCAAGCCGTTGCCCATAGACGAGAAAAAGGTCTGGGCGTCCCAGGAGCAGAAGCCGGATTGGACCATTAAGGAGCCGGGAATTAAGGACGGCATCCAGTTCTTTATCGGCCTATCGGATAAGTTTGCCACCGAGAAAGAGGCGCGTGATAACGCCTATAGCCACGCCTTGAATAACACGGTCAAATACATATCAACCGATATCAGGACCAAGACCGAACGGTTGATTGCATCCACCGGCCTGAGCAGTAAGATTATTGACCCGACTGTTACGGCGCGCGGACTGGAGGAGCAGTTGTCCTCGGCCGTGGCCAGGCGGGTCAAGCCCCAGGAATGGTATATAGAGAAGTGGGAAAGAAAGCAGGGGAGCGAGAAACGTACCTATTATATGATATATCTCCTGGCCCAAGTGCCGCAGGAAGAGGTGGAGCGGGTGATTGCCGAACAGATTAGCAGGCAGGATGAGATGCTCAAGGCCGTGAAGGCATCACAGGAGCAACTGGCCAGGGCAAAGAGCATAATACTTGAGGCGGATAACCAATCCGGGCAACCGGTCCAGTCCTGGAGCAGATACCAGGATGCGATAAAGCAGGCCGGAGACGCCATGGCGTTAATCGCCGGTTATCCGGAACTTAAGGAGATGACCAAAGAGATAGATATTCTGATAGAATCAACCGAGAAGAAGATAAAGGCAGTGATGGACAACCCCGAGACCATGCTGGCGGCCAGGGTTATGGCGCTGGCCAAGGATGCCGCATATCCTGTAACCGTGGCCATTGCCAAGGCCAGTTACCAGGATACGGATTTGAGCAGTGAGTTTGGCGGCTATTTGATACAGAGAATAGAAACCATTATGGGCCAGGAAAAGGCGTTATATAATGTAATCGCCCAAAAGGTTTTCCGGGATGAACTCAAGAGACATCAGAGCCCGATTGAGGATTGCCTGTCCGGTAAATTTACAGCGTTAACATCAACCGTTCTGGCGCAGGTCAACGGCCTGGTCTTTGTCCGCTACTGGGAAAAGGGCTATAAGGTGGATATAAAGATGGAACTGCTTGAGGTGGGCAAGGGGACGATACTCGGCTCAACATCAGTAGAATTGCCCAAGAGTATGTTCCCGAATGACATCGCCTACAAGCCGGGCAACGACCTGATTGCAGGCGAAGGATTGAAGGCGCTCGGCTCCGGCGCGTCATCCGGCCATTTCAAGGTCAAGGTCTGGGCCGACAAGGGCGAAGGCAGTGTCTATAAGGAGGGCGAGCATGTCCAGTTCCATTTCCGCTCCGGCAAGGACTGCTATATTTATCTTTATCATATGGATGCGGCCGGCTCGGTAAAACTGCTCTTTCCCAATAGTTTTAACAGGGATAACCGGGTCAAGGCCAACCAGGTCTACAGCATTCCGGACGATACGATGAACTTTGATTTCCAGATAACCGAGCCGTTGGGCGCGGAGATGGTCAAGGCATTCGCCAGTTTGCAGCCCATCAAGGACATGGAAATAAAGCCGGATGAGACGGGTTTCCGGGATATCGGCAAGATTATGGATGCCAAGACCAGGGACATCATCACCCGTTCCATTGAAGCCGTGGCCAAGGAGGGATTTGCAGAAAACACCTGCGTTATTACGACCGTAAGGGAGTCCCGATAGGGGCGACCATAAGGGAGTCCCGTTAGAGGCAGTTAGGAGTCTGTAGAACGACCTTTACTGCCTTTTATCCTGAGTAACACGAAGGGTTAGGGTCGACAATAAGGTAGGATATTTTAATGGAATTAAATGAGAGCCGTATAGAGGTAGTAGACGATAAAGTGGCCGAGATACTCAGGGCAAAGACCCCGGTCGAGCGAGTGGCCATTGGACTGAAAATGTGGCATTCAACTACAATATTGCTGACATCATTTATCAGGTCGTTAAATCCGGGAGGGAACGAGGATATGGTGCGAAAAGAGGTGATTCGGAGAATGTCTAATGGAGCAGTCAGAATTACTTGAATATGTGGTTAGAACCGGAACTCCGCAGAGACCGCGATAGCGAACCACAGATTTTACCGATTACACGGATTTCAGCCAGTCACCAGAGGCGACCCGCCTTTGGCGGGAGGCTGCTCCGCCTTCGGCGGAAAATCTGCGAAATCTGTGTAATCTGCGGAGTCGCAACGCTCGCCTCGCTCCAGCGAGAGCGGAGCGGGGAGTCCCGATTATTTCGGGGTGGTTGCTATCCGTATTTATCCGCGTCTGTGGGTTCATTATGTCAGACACTCTAAAAATATCCGGCGATAGTATAGACGTTAATTATATTATTAACTGAGCGAATAAATTAGGATTGACAAATATCTGGGAATTTGTTATAAATAAAATTAAATCTAATTAACCGGTAAATCAACAATGTTCCCGGATACTTTCGGGCGCATAAAAGGAGTTTTGTATGATGAACAATCGGATGGCGATAAAGGCAATCTGCATATTTATGGTGGCAGTCATATTGCTCGGCACGGCCTGCGTGAGTTCAGAGCGCAGTTTGAGGCAGTTTAACGAGCGGATGGTCAGCGAGAACAAGGTCAAAACCGAGGATGCCCTGGGCGCGCCGAAGATAGAAATATCCCAACGACCGATTTCCTCAAATCCGGACGTTAAATTCAATGTTCTGGCCGATATGGTCAAACGTGATTCGTTCATCCAGAAGTACGAGAAGACCGAGAAATTTGAGCAGGTCCAGAGCGGCGAAGGACTGATGATAACCGGCGGCGTAATGATGGGCTGGGGTTTCTTTGAGTGGCTGTTCGGGCTTATAATGGGCATAGATGACCCTAATTATAGTTATGACGACCTGACTGCGGCAGAAAAGGCTAGGTATAAAAAATGGGAAAGCCAGGGGGCGACCTTCATGCTTCTGGGGTTGGTTCCACTCATCGTTGGCGCCTCTACCGAACAACATGTTACCTATACTGACAAGCCGGTGGGTACATTTGAACGCAACGTCTCCCGTGATACCGCGTTGGGCAAGACCGTTCCGATGCCCAACCTGACAGTTACGGCCTCGGCAAAGAACGACACCGGCACAGCGAACATCTCCGGCGCCACTGACCAGGACGGCAAGGCGGCGCTGGCAATGGACCGGCTGCTGGCCGATGTTATCGCCACGGCGCGGGAACTGCCCCAGAATATTAACGTGGAAATCAAGACGGCAAACGGTCAGCCGACCTACCTGTATTATAATATCACCGAGGCCATAGACATTATGTCGCGCGGGCAGATTGACTGGAACACGGCGCCGGAAGGTCTTACGCCTTATCTGGAGGCGCGGATGGAAATCGGCGGCTCCACCAAGGCCAGCGAGACCGTGGAACTGAAATTCCATATTTCCAACCAGAATGGCAAGGGCGATTGCTACCGGCTCCAGGCAATGCTGAAAAGCGACGAGCCGCTGTTTAACCGCAGAATCCTCATCGGCCACATCAAGGCCGGCGAGGAGATTGCTGTCACGAACAAGGTGGATATTCCCCGTCTCTGGCAGGACCGGGTTATCCCGCTGACCGTTACATTCGAGGAGTTATACAAAAATATCCCTGATAATATAGAAGCCCGGCTGGTGATAGAGGGTCTGCCCAGGCCGGCCCTGGCATATTCATACCAGATTGTTGACGACGGCTCGGGCAACTCCGTGGGCAACAGCGATGGCGTGGCGCAGAAAGGCGAGGCGTTGGATATTGAAGTAACGGTCAATAACACCGGAGCGGTCCAGGCCAAGGACGTCCATGCCCGGATATCATTTGCTTCGGATGTGGGTGAAGGTATTATCTTGCAGCGCAATAGTTTAGCGCTGGGAGACCTGGCGCCGAACGAGAGCAAAAAAGGCAGGTTTACCCTGGTGGTCAAGAAAGTCGCCCAGATAAATGACATCAATATCAATCTCAATATAGACGAAAAGAATCTCAATGTCGCCACGGCCGATACCATCGGCGTAAAAATCGGCGCCCAGACCGAGACCAAGGCGATTGTGATGAATCCCAAGCCGGCCTATGTCACGGTGGATGAGATTACCGTGCGGGGCGGCGCCAGCCCGGACAGCATTGCCCGTTTCCGCCTCAAGAAAGACAGCGCCCTGGCTATCACCGGCCAGATGGGCGACTGGTATAGGGTGGACCTGGGCAGCGGCCGGAGCGGCTGGGTCTTCAAGAACGAGATTGGACTGACCGAGCCCAAGCGGGACGCGACTGCGGTAGCGGCTCCGGCCGCCGCGGCCACGGTCATTGAGGTTATGCAGAAAGCCCCGCCCCTGATTGTCCTGGCCCAGCCCCAGAAAAGCGCGGTGGAGACCTTTGACGATAACATTAAGATTGTCGGCACGGCCGGCGACGACCGCTCGGTGGAAAAGGTGGACATCCTGGTTAATAACAACCTGGCCAAGAGTTTGAGCGCCCGCGGCATCAACGTGGTGGAAAGGCCCAGGACCTCGGACGAGAAGACGCCGAGTTATTCGTTTGAGCAGATTGTGCCGCTCAATATGGGCAATAACGAAATCAAGATAATCGCCTATGACGACGAAGGCCTGACCCGGCACCAGACCATCAGGGTGAATCGCATCCCGCAGCGGGGCGAGGCGCACCTGCTGGCTATCGGCATCAGCAACTATGACGACCAGAACATCAAGAAACTGCCCTTTGCCGAGGAGGACACCAGGTCAATGGTGGATTTCTACCGCAATAACCCGAGCTCGCCTATCAGGCCTGAGAATATTACGACGCTCTACGGCAAGCAGGCCACCAGCCGTAATATCCGGAAGGCCATCGGCGATTTAGCCAAGCGGGCCAAGGAATACGATACCGTGATTTTCTATTACGCCGGGCACGGCGACGTGGGCAAGCACCCCAACAAGGGCACGGAGTATTACCTGATTCCGGTGGATGCGGAAAAGGAAGATTTGTTCTCCACGGCTATAGAGTTAAGCGAAGCCCAGCGGCTCTGGAGCGCGGTTACCTCCAAGCGCAAGGTGTTTATTGCGGACGCCTGCAACTCCGGCGGGTTCACGGACTTGAGGGGCGACGTGGACGGCTTTGAAAAGGGTATGGGCGAAGGCACGGTCGTGATGACCGCATCATCCCGGGGCCAGAAGGCCATAGAAGAGCCCAAACTCAAGCACGGCTTATTTACTTATTTTCTATTGCAGGGATTAAACGGAGCGGCCGATACGGACGGCGACAAGCGGGTCAGTATCTCGGAAATAAAGAAATACCTGGATAAAGAGGTGCCGAACAAGGCGCGCGAATTAGGCGCGGCCCAGACGCCGGTGATTAAGGCCGAGACCAGCGGCGAGATTTATTTAACCCGTTAGAGCCGGTTAGTCGCTGTAGGAGGCGCAGGTTCTTATGCCAAATACTACCGGAGTTAGAAATTTGTAAAATTCTTGTCTCTAACGGGGACTGACGAAATAGGTCTGAAACAAAAAAATACCCCCACCCTGATATTACATCAGGATGGGGGGTTTTTATTTCCAGCTACGCGCGTCTACACAATATATCCGACGACAGTGATATACAACGTAAGTGTTCCGATCCAAGGTCCACCGACTGACTCCAGTGCATACTCTACGGTTCGCGGCTCTGTGCCGACGACCAACGGGACAATTCCCTGATTAGCCGTTTGGGAATTCTGCCCGGGTATAAGACCCAAGCCAAGCGCATCGCGCTGGTCAGTGTTAGTTCGCACCCGGAAGAAGGCCCGGCCTGAGGTAAACGCCTGATTGAATATCCCCAGTTGCAGAATCACCGCCTTTGCCTGCGCCGGAACATAAGCCGACAAATCCAGTGCAGTGTAGGGAATATCAGCCGTAATATCAGTCAGATACAGCGCCTCAACCGAGGTGGGCAGGAAGGTCAGGGTATCGCCGCCGCCTACTCCGGGCGCCAGTTTCTCGGCCGTCACTGCGCCATTGGCTATTTTAGGTGTTGTTACACTGTCTACTGCCAACTCGCTACTGTTTACTGCGCCGGCGGCTATTTTGCCGGCGGTTATGGTGTTGGTCGCAATCTTGGCGTTGGTTACAGCGCCGTCCTTTATCTTGATTGACTCTACACTGCCTACTGCCAACTGACTACTGCCTACTGCGCCAGCCGCTATCTTGTCGCTTGTTACTGCGTCGGTTGCCAGTTTGGTGTTTGTTACCGAGCCGTCCATCAGCGGAATCACCGAGACATCGCCGCCTAATTTGGCTAAGGTAACCGCACCATCGGCAATATCCTCGGTCCGAACTTGTCCTGGTCCGATGTCAACTGACTTGACCTCATCGTCCTTGATTTTCCTTGAAGTTACCGCGTTATCCGCAATCTTCTCCTCAGTTACGGCCTCTGGAACAATCAGAGGGCTGGTAACCTCGCCTTCAAAATATCTTCTTCTGTATTCCATATACTGTTTTCTCCTATTTATTGGATAAACCCATCCCGCCTCAGGCGGGTGCGATTTATCGCACGTTATTGTAAACCGTGGTCGGGCCCTGCCCCTTGAGTTACAAGGAGCAGGACCACTCACGGCAACCCTCTTTAT
>JBFMDM010000086.1:0-9069 GCA_040753835.1 Planctomycetota bacterium | reverse complement strand
CGGCGGCGGCGCAGGGGGTGGAGCCGGAGGAGGAGCAGGCGGCGGCGCAGGCGGCGGAACAGGCGGAGACGGCGGCGGCGTCTGCGGTGGCGGTTGCGAACGGCCCGGGCAGGCCGCCAGGTCAAACCCTTCCCGCTGGTAACTGCTTCCGTCTTCAAATACATATAATGTATTGCCTGAAAGGGCATATTTGATTGGCCTATTATCATCTATCTTGCCAGTGATAATTGGGTCATTGACCCTTCTTACCCACATAACGTGCATCCATTTGCCGGCCCGGAATTTATTGGCGTTCCAGCCCTCAGACGCATATTGTCTACTTCTGCAATTAGTATGATTGTCACTTTCAGTAACGATATGATTTAGACAGGGGGTTCCGGCACCTGTAAAGGGTATGAGATTGTTTGCTCCATAGCCACCAGCTAAGAAACTATTGTGGTTCCAGCCGTCTCCATCGGGCTGGGGAGACGGTACATTGGTATTTTTATATCTGGCAATGCTGTAGATTCCAAACGGAACACCTTGCCCGCCAAAAGCATTATCAGCATTTTGATTCATCCAGGAGAAATAGCATCGCATCTTGGCAGTATCTTCAGGATAGAAGTGCGGTTTAATCCACATTGAAACCAGCATCATCTGGTTACTGCTGCTCATTGATAACGGCGAGAACCTATATGCCGGGACCGCCTTGCTGTCCGAATATGCGCCGTCAACATAGAGTCGGCCTGATATGGTATTTCCTTGTTCCTTGATAGGTACCAGGGCGTCAGCAGTTGGTAATAATGTGTTACTGTCGGTAGGGCGTGTAATTTCCTTTCCTCTATCGTCCCCATAAGCATAGTTGGCATCAAGTCCATCTGAGAAACTTGTCCTGAATCTGATGGGCCAATCACCAATGGCACTACTACGGAATTCAGTGGTAGCCAGGGTGATATAGCCGTCGTAATCAACATCAGACCCAGAGTCGCTTCTTTGTGGCATTATCTGCAAGGTCAGATCATTGTGGGTCGGCATAGCATTATTACTATTTTGCGAAATGTTTTCGTTCCCGGCAAGGAACTGCTCCTCAGTGGTCTTGCGGGAGATATCAAACAACTTGACCACGGTCTTGATTTCCGACTGGCCCAGGACCTTGTTGTTCCTGCTCAGGACCCGGCCCAGCGAGGTGATTTCATAATAGCCGGTCGGGTAAAAGGTAAATTCCGTGGTATAATAGGTCAGGTCGGTTTTGTCCACCCTGAGCAGGCGGTTATAGTCAGGGTTAAAGTCGTTGAGATTGGTATTGGGATTGAAATTTGCCTTGAGCACATCGGCTTCCTCCCGCGTGATTGCCGGGCCGCCGCCGTATGGCTGCATTCCGACCAATGAATCGCAGAAATCGTGGAATTGTTTCCAGTTACGGAAAGGCGCTGTTCCCCTGGCTCTTTCTATCTGCTCGGCTACCAGGGTGGCCTTTTCTTTTGTGAAGGTTGATTTAGAAGGGTCGCTTTGTTGAACGGTTTCCCTTACTCTGAATGTAGTGAGAGGAGAGAAGGTGAACTGTGAGAATGCATAGTTTGCCTGCGTTGCCAACGTAGTCCATTCTGTATCCCTTACGCAGTTATCTTGATTTGTGCCAGTGGTGTTAAACGCCTCAAGGTAAAATCCCTTTAGGTCCCTGACAAGCGCAATCAGCAGTTCGCGCGGTGCGTTATTGATATTAACCGGCGCCCGGCCGACCGGGGTGTTATTCCTGCTGGGGAATTGTATGGGCCCGGCAATGCGCATCTCGCTCCAGGATTCTATGTCAGGATTAGCCAGCGAAGGCGGGGTGCCGTTCCTGCCCAGCCGTCCTGATAATGGAGTGGGGCTGACCACGGTCGTATCATTCCAGGCGTAAAATGTGATATACGGCTCCAATGCGTTGGCCTGGGCATCGGTCAGATTTACCCTTGATTTGAGGTCGTCAATGGAGGTAAAGTCGCCCCGGCTTCTTTTCTCGTTGAATATGCTGGTGCCGATTGTCCGGCTGTTCAAGCCGGGTATCTCCTCGGTCAGGTTCTCCAGTATGGTCTGCAGGTGCGAGTGGTCTTCCATATTAATATAGAGCCGGCTGGAGAGGTCGTCTATCTTGAGGGCAAAATAGTCGCCGTCCGTGTTATACTGTGATGGCACCCGGCCTGAGATGCCGACCTTGTAATTCTTCTTGCCCTTCTTGATTTCTATCAGGTCATCTGTAGTGAATACCGGATTGCCGTCTTCATCCTTATCGTTATTTGGGTTTTTCATCAGCGAGGGGCGCACGGCCCGGTCCAGAGGGCAGTTGGCTACCTGTAAAACGCCGTCGCCGTCCTGGTCTTCCCCTTCGGCATCCGGCTTCTCAGTACCGCCTTTTCCATTGAGATTTTCGCCATAGTATTGCAGTTGTTCTATCCGGTCCGGCCTGAGATAGGCCCGGGCCGTGGAGATGGCATAATGGATGCCGCTCTGGGCGACCAGTTTTGCCTGGACGTTGTCCACGTGGCTCTGGGAGGCGGCGCGCTCCATAGAGGTCAGCATTGAAAAGAGCGTGCCCAGGATGACCAGCAGGGTCAAGACGCCCAGAATCACGATAAGGACTATGCCTGCCTGTGCCGTTGGCACGGCAGACAGGCCTTTTTCATTACTGCGGAACATCTTGTTTTTCATATTGCTATCCTCTGACGCCGAAGCGCCATGGCGCCCTAATAGCGCCACTTTCTTTTTAGCAACCAAGTCACTAAGGCACAAAGTCCATACAACTTCGTGTCTTAGTGTCTTCGTGGCGGATTTTAGTTTTTGCACACCAGCGGCGCTGAGGAATCCTCGGCATAGAGCGTTTCGCCGCCTTTGCCCAGGGCATCGCCCATCGTGGTGGTCAACTGGACCTCTCCTTCAGTTACATATATTAATACGGAGGTCTTGAACTTATAGAGTTCAACCTCCTCTTCCTTGACGCTGATGGAGAATTCGGTTCCGTGGACCTGTATGGTGCCGGCCGAGGTAATCAACTGGAAAGGCCGGTCATGGTCCTTGCCGACCGTGACATACAGTTTGCCGCTTTCCCTGAGGATAACCTGCCGTCCGGCCTCGTGGATAATCAGGTCGGCATCAGGCGAGGCGATGATGCGGGCGCCGTCCGTAGCGTATAATTTCTGGGTAACCTCCGGAGGCGCATTTAAGAGCGAGAATATTGAAACGGCCGCGAGCAGGATGGCCGCAGCGCTGGCAAAAGCAATCGCCAGCCGCCTTGCCCTGCTTGGTTCTTTGCGGGCTTGCGGTATCTCCGGAATCTGGAGCGCCTTGAACTCATCGGAAATCATCTGCGCGAACGCCTTTTCGGATTCGTAATAGGCGAGGCAGTCCGCACAGCCCATAATATGTTCGCTGGTTTCCATTGAGAGCGGCGATTTCTCAATGATGCTCTCTTCTATTTTAATTCTAATCTCTGAACAATTCATTTTAGTTTCTCCCTGAGCGCCCGGTAAGCCCGGCTGAGTTTGCTCGTAACCGAGCCGAGCGGCTCTTTTAGATGCCTGGCGATTTCGTCGCAGGACATATCCTTATAAAAGCGCAAAATCAGGACAAGCCGGAAATCCTCCGGCAGCGAGTTTAGTGCGTCCCTCATCAACAGTTTGTCCGCCGGCTTGGGCGATTTCTTGTCCTCCAGTTCAATTACAATCGGCTCTTCCCGGACAATCCTGCGGCTGCGGTGGCGCTCCTTTATCAACTGGCTCACCAGGCCGTAGAACCAGACCGGGAATTTCTCCTTATCATCCAGTTTTTTCAGGTATTTCTGGACCTTTACAAACGCCTCCTGGGTGATGTCCTCGGATTCAGCGTGGTTCTTGGTCCACTGGTAACAAAGTTGGTAGGCCATCGGCCAGTATTTGGTTACCAGTTGGTTGAACGAATCCGCATCACCCGCCAGGGTTTTATCTATCAGAATAGCGTCATTCCCGATTGGTTCGGGACTACACTGTCGTTCCGCCTGATTTTTCACTTAGTATTCTCTATATATATGAATGTTTGAGCGACCCAAAATACTGCAAGGGGTTGAAAAATATTACTGCTCTGACGAAAGTTTACCGTATATGAAATTATCCGACCTTGAATCCCTAACCCAGGCGTCAAGCGAAAAGCCGTTTTTATCCTTGTCCGTGATAAGGGTTGTGGTCCGGGCAATGCCGTCGAATAGTTTCTTCAACTCCGGGTCGCATAGAGACCAGTCAATATCGTCTGCCAGAGGCGAGATGCCCGCTTCGCAACCGGGGCCGTATTCACCGGAACAGAAATATTCTATCAGGGTATCTTCAGTAAAGAAATTGCCGTGCGCGAATCCGGGCGGCACCCAAATCCACTCGCTGTAATCTTTTTTTGTATCCGCCGGTAGGTCATAGGCGATGATTTTGCCGAAGGTAGGGGAGTTCTTGCGGATATCCAGCGCCAGGTCTATCATCCTTCCCTGAAGAGTTCTGACCAATTTGCCCATATAAGGATTCCACTGGAAGTGCAGGCCTCGGATTGCTCCTTTTCTGGAGAAACTCTCGTTGCACTGCGAGAACTCCACATCCTTCATAAAAACCATCTCATGGTGTCTGGCGAAGTCGCTTTTCCGGTATGTCTCGGTGAAATAGCCGCGGTGGTCCTGGAAACGGCCGAAACGGATCACCTTGACATCCGCTATCCCCAATTCTTTTACAGTGTTTATTTTCATTTGAGGAGGTTAGATAGTTTTCCAGATAAATTCAAGAAAAAGCAATCTATTTGAGGGGTCGGGGAGTTTCCGCTACCCCCTTCCGGCTACCTGTCATTCCTGCGAAAGCAGGAATCCAGACATTTTAAGGGTTATTGGATTACCCCGCCTGCTTCGCCTGGCGAGGCGAGCGTTTTCACGGGAATGACATCTGGGGGAGGATACTATTTTCACTTATAAATGACTTGTTTATCAGTAAAATCAAGGGTTATACTCCCCGACCCCTCATCTATTTAACATTGAGAGACCGGTCTATTGCGTCTTTGTCGCCCCGTATCAGAGCCGGGATATCGACGAATTTACCCTTGAAGGGGTAGTTAACCATTGCTTCTTTGATAATTTTCTCCAGATTATCAGTGGCCTTGTCCCACGTAAACTCTGAGGCGGTCTTGAGTCCGCCTTCAGCCAGTATCATCGCAAGATTTCGGTCGTTGACAAGTTTTATTACTGCATTCGCAATGGCGTTAACGTCCCTGGCCGGTGCAAGGATGCCGTTTACGCCGTCAACGATGACGTCTTCAAAATCACCCTTGGCGCCGATGACCGCCATTGCGCCGGACATTGCCTCCAGGGCGCCGCCGTTAAATCCGCCGTACCACGGAGCGGACAGGAAGATATGGCTGTCCAGGAACAGGGGAATCAGTTCCTTGCCGTGGCCTTTCACATAGTTTAACGGTATATTATCAGGCAGGGTTGTTTTGGGATTGAATCCGAAGACATTCCATTCTATCTTTTCTTTGCCTATTTTTGAGAAGACGATACGCATTGTTTCAAGCAGGTCTGAAAAAGCGGCAAAGCCATCCTTGGCATAGGAGACAATTTTTATCCTGCCGGCTGAGAGGAACTTGTGCCTGAGATCCATTTCCCGGCCCAGGGGAGTGCAGTCAATCACCGGTATTCCCGGATGAAGGATATATGTGTCTTTATTGATGCGCCGCCTGATTTGTTCACGCAACCAGGCGCAAGAGGCCACCATAACCAATGGCATAAAATAGGTCAGGCGCGTCAGTTTCAGGGTTTCTTCGTTCTCGGCAAATAGTTCTTCATACATCTGGATGTAATACATAGGAATGGTTTTGTCCATCAGGATATAAGCCGCATAAGCCGTAGGCCAGGCCGTGGCGATGGTAACATCAGAGTCACTCCAGTTATGTATCAGACCCGGAACAACGGTCTGCCACATATATTTTTGGTACATCCTGGTTCTCAGGAGGCCGATGATTTTTCGTCCCACCCTTTCTCCCAAGGCGGCCAATAAAATACTTTTTACATAACTCCTAAAACTCCGCCGGCGGATGGTAACAAATGTTGTGGACGATATTTTCTCGGAGAAATCCGGTTCCCATTTTACCCTTGAGAATGGGGTTACGGCCCAGACCTCATAGCCCCGTTCGGCCAGTTTATCCATAAACCGGTAGAGCATAAAAGGCCCACCGGACGGATGCTTTGGCAGCGCGGTCATTAAAAAAGTTATTTTCATCGTTCTATAACCTCCCTTATAAATACCCCTCTAACCATTTCCCATCTGCTTTTCACAAGGCAGGAAAAGTCTATTTCCAGAACATGTTTAAAAACATACAGCGTATAGGTAATTATATTGAATAACTGGGCCAGGAAAAGGGCAACCGGAATCGCATAAATACCCCAGAATTTAATCAGAAAGAGTGATAATCCGGCATAGAGAACAAGATAGATGGAATTAACGACAATACCCAGCCAGACGATTTTTGCGGCGACGCCCGGGTAGGTGAAAATCGGCTCCAGGGCGCTGAGCAAAAACAGTGGGATTAATAACAAAAACATATACTGGACGTGGTTGATATCAGCAGGGGAGAGTTTTCCGGCGGCAACCAGTTGTATGCCGGGTGGTATCAATGACCAGATAATCACGGCGCAAACCAGGGCCAACGAAACATTCTGAGGGGCATATTTTTTGATGAGTTGTTTAATCTCGCCTATTTTGCCGGCCGGGTAGAGGTTGGAGACCTTTGCCCAATAAACCTGAACCACCGGTCCTGTTACCACTGCAGACAAGATACTCATTATCCGGTTGGCATAATAGAAATATGATACCTGTCCCTGGCCGAAATTAGAAAGGATATTGGTGGTAATCGGTTCCTTTAACAGATTGTGGATGTTGTCGCCTATCCTTTTAATGACGCTTTTTTTGATGAATGGATTCATGTTCTTATGCCAGAGGGAAAACCTGAAGAGGACTTTTACAACATAAGCAGTATAGATTATTCTGACACACAATGTAACCAATCCTGAGAATATCATAGCATAAATAACGCTTTTGACGCCCAAGTTATGGCCGAAGAGTAATATGGCGATGATGTTGCAAACGCTGTAAATTGTCGGTATGATATAGCCGATGGCAAAGTGGAATTCGGCTTTTAACAGTTCGCCGTTGACAAAGACCATATTGGCCCAGATGAGTTGCAGTGCGATGAGGGGCAGGAATTCCTTTAATATTGCCAATCTTTCCGGGTCAATGTTGTAAACAAATGCCCCCAGGACATAATCTATGCCTGCATAACAAATGGTATAGGTGAATATGCCGACAAATAAAGAGAATAAGAATACGGCTGAATAGAATATTGATGCTTGCTGGACATTTTGCTGTTTGGTATCGTTATAATACTGCATAAACATCTCGGCAAAGAGCAGGGAGAGCAACTGGAAAGAACCAACGATGGTCATACACAGGAAATATGCATCGGTTTCCTTGGACACGCCGAAGTATCTTATAAAGATGATTTGAGAACCCAAGCCGATAATGACCTGCAGTAGAGCGAGGAAATTATATTTCATTAGCACTGGTTCCAGCCCAAGTTTCTTAATAAATCTTAACATAACATTTTAACGTTTTGTTATCTGGACATCCAGATACATATCAAAATAGCCGAATTTGTCAGGGTTATCAATGTAAAATTTCGGGTCAATTGGCGCGGCCCTTACGGTTTCCGTCCAGTTGCTCCTGAGCATATCCGCTGTCTTCTCGCCCAGAAAATGGCGGTAGATTTTATACTGGATATCCCTGATAACAGGGGAGTCGGATGGGATGACCGACTCCGGAACAAGCACGAAATCCAGATGCGATTCTCCGCCTGTGT
This sequence comes from Planctomycetota bacterium, assembly GCA_040753835.1. Taxonomy (GTDB): domain Bacteria; phylum Planctomycetota; class MHYJ01; order JACQXL01; family JACQXL01; genus JACRIK01. The sequence continues at coordinate 1,200 of JBFMDM010000086.1, read as the reverse complement.
TAAAAAGGTCAAATCCCTCGCCGAGAAAATTATTAATCAGCCGGTTGATGATATCGTTTTCCCTATTGATGCTTCCTGGAGAATAACCGAGTTCATAGATATTCTTGAAACTGCGCATCAGTTGGTTGTGGAGTTCCTTCTTGAACCGGCCGCGGTTTTTTGGGTCGGTAATAAGAATCGGCCTTCCGGCAATGACTTCGTCTTTATCACGGAGAAGGTTGGCGGTATTTTGTTCTCCGGTGAGAAAATTCTCCGCCAGCATAATGGGAGGTGCGCCCGATTCCTTCAAAGGTCCGAGCATACGCCAGGCGCCAAAGGTCATCTTTAAGGTATAATCAGCCGCGCCTAATGGAAGTTTCTCCTTGATTTTCTTTGCCGTGATACCGTCCACCTTCCGAAAGGTCCGGTCAAGGGCTTTGAGATATTTATTGGCTGTCCTTTTATCCAGTAGATTACTCTTCATCTTATTGGCGATATTTTCAGCGTTCAGGCCGCTCCGGCTGATGAAGTTCGGACTGATAAGTCCGTGTGTGGCTTCAAGGATGGGTTTTGCCATCTTTTCCCTGAAGTCGGTTTGGGTCCGGATGGCATTGCGGCGCTGTCCGCTGGTATGCCGGGCCGCGCCATAATACCTGTCCGCCCAGTCCTGTGCCTTTTCAAGCGGCAGTTCGTTATACATCGGGATAAAGATTTTAACGTGAAAAATCGGGTTTTTTTCGATATTACCCGCCTTTTCTAACATATTATTATATAATGAGTTAAGATATAATCCTATAACGCCATATTTATCAATGAGTTAAGCGAAAATTTTCCAAAATAGCGTCAATTTCCATAATCTCTTATTTATCATAATATTATAAATAGAGAAATTATGCACAGATAGTGGGGTATCCCCCCCATAGCCGTAGGGATACACCCCCCTTGTCGTAAGGATATACCACTCTTGCCGTAGGGGTATACCCCTCTTGCCGTAGGGATATACCCCTCTTGCCGTAGGGATATACCCCCCTTGCCGTAGGGATATACCCCTCTTGTCGTAGGGAGACACCCCCCTTGTCGTAAGGATACACCCCCCTTGTCGTAGGGATATACCCCTCTTGTCGTAGGGATATACCCCTCTTGTCGTAGGGAGACACCCCCCTTGTCGTAGGGATATACCCCTCTTGTCGCAGGGATATACCCTCCTTGTTCATAGTGGAC
>JBFMDM010000085.1:0-9283 GCA_040753835.1 Planctomycetota bacterium | reverse complement strand
TATCTAAGCCCCGATGACGATTTCGCGGCTTATAATGAACGTTCGGTGGCCTATGCTGAAAAGGGGGAATTTGACAAAGCGCTATCAGACCTTAATAAGGCAATGGAAATCAATCCGGGGAGTAATTCGGTATATTTTAACCGGGGTGATGTTTATGTAGAGATGAAAAATTATCAGGCGGCAATCGCCGACTTTACACGGGCGATAGAACTTACCCCCAATAATGCCGCGGCATATCACCGCCGCGGACAGGCATATACCCATCTTAGGGATTATGCGGCGTCAGTAAAGAATTTCAACGCCGCCATTGAAATGGGTTTAAAGACCGCTGGAGTATATACTGACCGAGGTCTGGCGTATTATGAAACAGGCGAGCCGGAAAAGGCGATGCCGGATTTCCTGAGGGCAATAGAGATTGACCCTAAAAACCATATGGCCTATTACGGCCGCGCCCTGGTTTATTTTGCTATGATGGAATTTGACCGGGCCCTTACTGACCTCAATAAGAGCATTGAACTCAAGCATAACTTTGCTAATGCTTACTACCAGCGCGGACAGGTCTATAATAGAAAGCGCCAGTATGATAAGGCCATTACTGAGTTCAATATGACCCTGAAACTGGAGCCGAATACAGGCCCCTGGGTCTATATATACCGCGGCTGGGCGTATTATAAAAAAAAGATGTTTGACGAGACGCTGGCCGACTATAATAAGGTCGTGGAAATAGAGCCCGGTTGGTTTGAGCCCTATTACGGTCTGGGACTGGTCTTTCTGGAAACAGGCGAGTTGGATAAGGCAATTCTTAACCTGTCCAAAGCCGTCAGCATAAACCCAAAACATCCTGATGCGTATCAGGCGCGGGCAAATGCTTACCACAAGAAAAAGGAATACAGACAGGCGATTGCGGACGGTGAGATGTTCCTCAAACTATCTAATAATGATACCGAGATAAAGGAGATGAAGCACCGTATCTCAATCTGGAAAAGTGAACTGAAGATAATGGAAAAGGAATCGCAGGAAGCGCCGAAATGACCGGTGTCGTCCGGTCGGGCGTGGCTACTTTCCCTCACCCCTACGGGATAACTGCCAGTAACTTGCGTAACTGGCAGTAACTGGATGCGTTGCTACTTGCCGGATTTTGCCTTCCACTCCCCTATCCGTTTTTTCATCTCTGCCGCATCAGAATTGTCTGGGGCAAGTTCAAGGAATCTTTCGCCGTCGGCTATGGCCTCTTTATACATACCTTTGAGGGCATAGGCAAAACCCCGGCCATAGTATGCCACCGCAAATTGGGGGTTAATCTTGATTGCCTTATTGAAGTCAGACAGCGCTTTATCCATTAATTCTTGAGAAAGCGCCTTATCCTGGCTGAATAAACGCTCCGCCTTCGCATAATAGACCACAGCGCGGTTATGGTAGTTTTTTACATCTTTCGGTTCGAGTTTGATTGTCACTGTAAAATCAGCAATCGCCGGGTCTAATTCTCCTTGTTGAACGTAGGCAAGACCTCTTTGAAAATACGTCCATGGGTATGCCGAAGTCAGTTGTATTGCTATAGTGAAATCAGATATTGCCTTATCGGTTTCTCCCTTTTTATAATAGACCAAACCACGGTCGTAGTATGCCTTGCCGTCTTTTGGGTTAAGCCGGATTGCCTCATTGAAATCGGTAAGCGCCTTATTTGAATCTCCCTTGCGGGAGTAAGCATACCCTCTGTTATAGTACACATTGCCATCTTTGGGATCAAGCCGGATTGCCATGGTATAATCAGCGATTGCCTTGTCTAACTCTGATTTTCTTTCATACGCATTGCCACGGGCAAAATATGCATCTGCAGAATTATCATTAAGGCGAATTGCCTCACTGTAATCGGCAATGGCCTTGTCGTATTCTGCTCTCCCACTATAAACAATGCCGCGGTTGTAGTATGCATTTGAATATTTTGGGTCAAGCCGGATTGCTTCGGTAAAATCGGCAATGGCCCTGTCGGGTTCGCCTTTATAATCATAGGCGCAACCGCGCATATGGTATGCCACGACAAATGTGCTGTTATTCCTTATTGCTTCCGTGAAATCGGCAACGGCCTTGTCCATATCCTTCAGGTCATAATACGCCTGGCCGCGGGCGCAATAAATTTCCACAGCTTTGTATCCAAGATTGATGGTCCGCGTAAAGTCGCTTATTGCTTTTGCAAACTCCTTTTTATCCCGGTAAATATCGGCGCGGTGTACATATGCCCTGAGAAAATTCTGGTTTATATTTATCGCACGGGTGAAACTCCTGACGGCCTCGTCAAATTTGCCCTGCGTTTTCTCAATGTACCCGCGGGCGAAATGTCCGATGTGGCTTTCCGGTTCATACTTCACCACCATCTCAAAATCCGCCAGGGCTTTCTGTTGCAACTTCCGGTCTGCCATAATCAAGGCCCTCTCGTAATACGCCGGCGCTGATTCGGGCGCCAATTCTATGGCCCGGTTAAAACACTCAAGCGCCTTGTTCTCGTTGAATTTATCATTGTAAGCCATGCCCATTACCAGATATGCCTCGGCGAAGGTCGGGTCTATCTTAAGCGCCTTCTCGGCTATTTCTATCTTCTTATCAGCCAAAGACGCATACTCAGCCCGGTCGAGCACGGCCTTTGCCTCTGCCCGGCGCCTGGCCCGCTCGTCATTTTCCCTGATGGACGCCTTTTGTCCTTCTACCTCTTTCAGACATTTTTGGTGCAGGGCATTTATATCGCCGTCTGTCTTGGCTATTTCGCGAATCTTCTCGCAGGTAATCAGCGCCTCGTCAAACCTCTTATCGCCATTGAGTTTATGCGCCTCACTGCGGTATGCCTCCAGTTTCCGGCTGGTCTGGGCTGATGATATCGCCAGCCAGATTGCCACACCAAGCAACACCAACGTCGCGCCGGCCACGCTGATGGCCACGGTTTTGTTTTTCTTGATTCTGCGCCATACTCTGGTCACTGCTGAGATGCGCCTGGCCTGTATCGGCTCGCCGTCTATATACCGCATCAGGTCCTCGGCTAATTCGGCCATACTCTGGTATCTGCGCGCCCTGTCCTTCTCCAGGCATTTCAGGCAGATGGTTTCTATATCCTTGTGCACCACAATTACGGAATTCGGCGTGGGCGGGTCGTGGTTGATTACCTTGTTCATCACCTCGTAGAGTTCAGTGCCGGTGAACGGCATCCGTCCGGTCAGGGCGTGATAGAGCGTGGCGCCCAGCGAGAAAATATCGCTTCGCTTGTCCACCTCATCCTTCCTGCCCATTGCCTGCTCAGGCGACATATAGTCCGGCGTGCCCAAAACCGTCCCGCTCATTGTCAGCGTCTTATCCAAGCCGTTCAACTCCTTAGCCAGGCCAAAATCGGTCAGATATGCCTTTCCGCTCTTGTGTATCAGGATATTACCCGGCTTGATGTCGCGATGGATGATGTCACTGCTGTGTGCATACTCAAGAGCCAGGGCAATATCGCGGATAATCTGGGCGCTGCGCTTCGGAGTCAAAGAGACGTTTTTATCCAGTATCATATCAGCCAGTGATACGCCTTCTATATAATCCATTGAGAGGTAATAGGTCTTGCCCACCGCGCTGGCTTCATAGACAGGGACGATATTGGGATGCCTGAGTTTGGCTGTGGAGCGCGCCTCGCGCATAAAGCGGGCCGTGGATTCTATATCCTCCAACTGGAGCGTCTTGAGCGCAATCTGGCGGTTCAGCACCGGGTCAGTAGCCAGATAGACCGTGCCCATCCCGCCCTGGCCTAATTTGCGCAGGATACGATATTTCCCAAATTGGCGGTCGGCAGGCCCGCCTGCCGGCGAGGCAGGGATGTCCCCAATCTGTTCCAACCAGGGCCTAACCGAAGAGTGCTCCTCCAGAACGCCCGGCTGCGCCTGGCGCATCTGGACTACCTCATAACTCTCCCACCAGGCCCTGAACTCTTCGGCTGAATTGAACTTGTTGATTTGTATGGTCCTGTCCTGCATAGGGATAATAACCTAACATAAACAAGGTGGTTGTGTCAAATTATACCTGCAATTTAGTTGACTATGCCGGCGCGGTTAAACTATTATCTGCGCTATATGCGAAACCTGCTTGTCGTTGTGATATTAATATCCGGTTCTATCCTGCTTATGGCGCAAAAGGTGGATGAGGCGGCGGGGACGGCATTTGAGGACGTCACCAAGACAGCCGGAGTTGAGGTGCAGAAAGGCCAGGCGCGCCACGTGGCCTGGGGCGATTTTGACAACGACGGATGGGAAGACCTGCTCCTCAACGGCTCAATTCTGTTCCAGAATAGCAAAGGCAAATTCGTTAACGTCACACAGAAGGCAAAACTGACCAAATCGGACGGCGGCATCTGGGGCGACTACGATAACGACGGCTATCTGGATATCCTGGCTTATTCCCTCCACGACTATACACTCTGGCGCAATAATAAAAACGGCACATTTATAGATGTCACCAAAGAGGCCGGCTTAGGCGCCAACCCCCATCCGACCCAGGCCGTGGCCTGGATTGATGTCAACAATGATGGTTATCTTGATTTCTATGCAACTAATTATGAGAGGCAGGACCTCAAGGACGAGAAAGGCAACCAGATAATCGCGCAAGGCACGCCTGATGTCCTGTATCTGAATAACAAAAACGGCACATTCACAGATATCACCGAGAAAGCAGGAGTCAACGAAAACGAAAAGCCCAGATGCGGCTACGGCATCGCGCCGGCTGATTTCAATAACGACGGCTTGATGGATTTGTATGTCACCAATTACCGGCTTGGGCCGAATTATCTGTACCAGAATAACGGCGACGGGACATTCACCGATGTGGCCAGGGAAAAAGGCGTGCTAGGCAAAGAAACAGAGGTCCAGCAGGAAAACGGTATAGCATTCTCATACGGCCATTCTATCGGCGCTGTCTGGGGCGATATTGACAACGACGGAGACCTGGACCTGTTCTGCGCCAACCTGGCACATCCGGGCCGGTTCCTGGAATTCTCGGACACCGCTAAACTCTATGTCAACCAGGGCGCGCCGGAATGCCTCTTCAGCGATATCAGGAAGCAGGCCGGCATACCCTACCAGGAAACCCATTCCGAACCATCTTTCGGCGACTATGATAAGGACGGATTCATTGATATGTATCTCTCTTGCGTCTATGAGAAACGAAAGGCGCTGTTCTACCGCAATCAGGGCGATTTGACATTCAAGGATATCACTGAAGAATCAGGCATTGACCAGGAGGACGGCTGGTCCTCAGCCTGGGGCGATTTTGACAACGACGGCAACCTTGACCTCGCCGTTGGCGGCAGCTGGTCTTCCACGCTGAAACTCTACCGGAATAAGGGCAACAAACTCCCCTATCTCAAGGTCAGGGCGGAAAGCAAACACTGTAGCCGGTTTGGAATAGGAGCCCGGATTAAGGTCGCGTCCGGAAAACTCAGTCAGATACGGGAAATCAGCGGCTCGCGCGGATTGGCCAGCCAGGATTCACTCATCGCCTTTTTCGGTCTGGGCAGCCATAAAGGCACAGTCGATGTAGAAGTCCGGTTCCCCTGCGGCAAAACCCGTACGTTGAAAGCCCAGTCCGTCAACAAAATGATTACGGTCACGGAATAGCCCATTTACATCACAGCGGAAAATATTTTATAAAATTATTCCAAAAATTCTTGACATACGAATATATTCAAATATTCTAATATAACTATGAATAAGATTAACCGTAAACTCTATGAGATGCACGCGGACGTCTGCCGGGTCTTTACCTCGCCCAAACGGCTGGAAATTATGGATGCCCTGAGAACCGGCGAATGGCCGGTCGGCAAACTGGCCCGGAAACTCCGTCTATCACAGGCCAATCTTTCCCAGCACCTGATAATCCTCAGGGAAAAAGGCGTGGTGGACACCAGACGGGACGGCACTACCATTTATTACTCTCTGGCCAACCCGAAGATTATCAAGGCATTTGATATTATCAGAAAGATGTTGTTGGAGAAGATGTCCGACCAGGGCAAAACCGCCAAGGATATCCTGAATTTCCAGAAGAAGAGGTGATATTCTCAACTTAGAGGGATTATTTATGCGTAAGTTTTCGTTAGTGGAATTCTCGGTAAACCATCCGCGATGGGTTATCTTTATCGTGATAATCCTCAGTATTATCGGGTTGAGCCAGTTCCCGAAAGTCAGAACCGACACCAATCCAAAGAATATGCTGCCGGCCAACTCCGATGTCCGCGTCTGGAATGATGAGGTAGATAAGACCTTTGCCCTTTATGAGGATATGATTGCCGTAGGCATAGTAAATGAGCAAGGCATCCTTAACCCGGCGACCCTTGGGAAGATTCAGCGGATTACCGAGAAAATCCTGCAACTACCCGGTGTAGCCAGCCGCGATGTCTCGGGTTTTACCACCATAGATAATGTAACGGTGGAGGGCGGGACATTAAAGGTGAGTCCCCTGATGACCGCGGTGCCGCAAACTGCGGAAGAAATAGACCGCCTACGTCGGACACTCTTTGAGAACCCGCTTTTTATCAACCGGATTATTTCCATGGACGGCAAGACAACCGCCATCTATATTCCCTTGGAGAAAGGTGCCAACGGCAAGGAGATTGCGGACCGGTTAAGGGAAATCGTCCAGGCGGAGAAAGGCCCTGAACAATATTATATTGCCGGAGACCCGGTGGCACGCGATACCTTCGGCGCCGAGATGTTTCTGCTGATGGCTATCTTCTGCCCCATCGCCGGATTGGTGATGCTTATCGTCCGTTTCCTGATGTTCAAGGACCTGTTCCTCTCAATCGCCCTGATGATGGATGCGATGATTAGCATCGTCTGGAGTATGGGGCTGTTAATCGGCCTGGGATTCCCCATCCATATTATGAGTTCAATGGCTCCTGTCTTTCTGATGGCAATTGCCACTGACAGTATTCATATCTTTAACGAGTTCTATTTCCGCTGGCGTGAGACAAAAGACAAGAAGAAAGCCATTATTGAGACGATGTGTGCGGTTGGTCGTCCGGTCCGCTATACCGCCCTGGCCACCGCGGCCGGGTTCGCTGTTCTTATGTTTATGAATATCATCCCGGTCAGGGTATTTGGCGGACTGGTTGTCTTTGGAACAATCGCCCTGCGGTTCTTGAGTTTCAGTTTCATTCCGGCGATGTTCACATTTGTCAGCGAAAAAAGTATAGAAAAGGCATCGCGGGACGAGGATATTGCCTCAAATCGCACCTCTCTTTTCCTGAAATGGTTAGCCGCGTTGGGTGCGCACAGACCCGCCCTAATAGTCATCGTCAGTATCGTCCTGATTGCCGGCGCCATTGCCGGGACATTGCAGAACCGCGTTAATAATAATATGGTGGACTGGTTCAAGAAAGGCAGCGAGGTCCGCACAGCCGACCGCGTTTTGAACAACGCACTCGGCGGAACCGCAATGGCTTACGTCGTGGCTATCACGCCCTCTGATGATTTCGTCAAGACACCGGAAGCAATGCGCTATATTGAAGGTCTCCAGCGGCATCTGGAACAACTTCCCGTAGTGGGCAAGACCGCATCAGTGGTTGATTATGTAAAAAGGATAAACCGGGTGCTACACGATGACAAACCCGAATATGACGTCGTGCCTGACGACAAAGAGGTCATCGGACAGTATCTTTTCCTGTTTGCGATGTCTGCCAAGCCGTCTGACCTGGATAATGTGGTGGATTATCCCTTTCGCAAGGCCAATATCTGGGTGCAGTTAAAGACCTGGGACGCCGGCGCGATGAAAGAGGTGATTGAGGCGGTGGCTGAATACAAGAAGTCGCATCAGACACCAATGGACTTCAAGCCGGCCGGAACCGCTTATTTTAACCTGGTCTGGAACAATGAAGTCCTCTGGGATATGCTCTGGGGCTTTATCGTCGCTTTAATTGTGGTCCTGTTTATTCTATCTTTCAACTTCCGTTCAATCAGATGGGCAATAGTGGGTTATATGCCGTTGCTTTTCACCATCCTCATTATTTATGGCGTGGTTGGTCTGATGGGCAAGGATTTTGATATGCCGATTTCAGTGCTATCCTGTCTGGCACTTGGTATGTCCGTGGATTTTGCCATACATTTTGTCAGCCGCTTCAGCCAGCGGCTCAATGAGATACAGGCGCAGGGTTCGGTCCTTGACAAGGACGCATTCATTGAGGCGCTTTTATGGACCGCGGCAAGGCCCGGTAAGGGGATTATGCGCAATGCCATACTCTTTGCCTCAACCTTCTCGGTGATGCTTTTCGCCTCGCTTACGCCTTATGTCACGGTCGGGGCGTTTATTGTCAGTATGATGACCTTAAGCGCACTGATGACCGTCCTTTATCTGCCGGCCTTGATTATTCTGTTGAGAAACTGGTTACCCCGCACCCATCCGAAGGATAGGTGCGGGGTCTAACTGCCCGTAATTCTCTTCGTTCAAACGGGCAGTAAGAGGAGGTGTAAAATGTTAGAGCGGGTATTAAGGGGAATTGCCGGGATAATGGTGTTAATAACCCTTGTCCTTGCTTATCTACACTCAACCAAGTGGCTTATTCTGACCGCCCTGATGGGACTGAACCTGTTGCAGTCCGCCTTTACGAACTGGTGCCCGATGATGCCTATCCTAAAATCACTCGGCATCAATGGGAAAAAGAAGGAGGTATAAAATGATGCTGAAAAAATACAGTTGGATGATACTTTTGGGGTTTATCTTGTGTTCTCTTGTTTGTATCCTTGCAGAAGCAGAAGGAAAACCCACCGAAGCAAAAGCCGGCACAGCCGGGACGTTAACGGCTGAGGAAATTATGAGCAAGACCCACCAGGCATTTTTCTATGCCGGCGATGATATGAAGGTCTCGGTCAGTATGGCGCTCATAAACAAGGACGGAAAGGAAAGGCGGCGGGAACTTCTGATGTTGCGGAAGAATGCGCCTGAGGGCGGCAGTCAGAAGTATTTTATCTACTTCCACAAACCAAATGATGTCAGGCGCACCACCTTTATGGTCTGGAAATATCCTGCCAAGGATGATGACCGCTGGATATTCATTCCGGCTGTGAATATGGTCAGACGAATTGCCGCCGCGGATAGCCGTTCCAGTTTCGTCGGCTCTGACTTTACCTATGAAGACGTCTCCGGTCGGGACTTAGAGGCGGATACACATACCCTCTTGCGCGAGGAGAAACTTAATGACAAGCCCTGCTATGTCATCCAGAGCGTCCCTAAAATCAAGTCCGACTCCACCAGGAAAATCTCCTGGATAGACAAGGAA
>JBFMDM010000084.1:0-9464 GCA_040753835.1 Planctomycetota bacterium | reverse complement strand
CCAAGGCAAGTATATTATAATCAATTACTTCTATTAATGTTGGAAAGATATTCAATGTAACAAACTTACGGTCATAACTCATCACGGGCTTGACATCCAGCACCACACCGGTAGATAAGGTGTTTATCACCGGCTCATAGGCAAGGGCTCCGGCCTGGACGTCGACATCCTGAATATATTGGGTTTGTCTTAGATATGAAACATTGACTCTTTGGCCGTTAAGGGCGGTGATTTTGGGCGAATCAAGTATAATTCCCCGGCCGCTTTTCTCAAGGGCCGTCAGGAGCATATTCAGGCGCGGTCCGCCGCCCACCACCGCAAATTGCAGCCCCAGACCGCCGATGGCGGTATTCGGCAGGGCGGTCTCAACCTGGTTGTTCTGGTCTCTGAATGTATAAGCGGTCCTGAACCTGATATCCCGGTTACCGCCCGGCAGAAATCCGGCTGTCGGATTGGTCTGTCCGGGTATATCAGGCGCATTGAGAACCGGCACCCTCGGTATATTTCTTAGTTCCACACCCAAACTCTCCAGGAAATTGTCACTGGTATTTAGAAAGATTGCCTCCACATAAATCATTGCGGTCCTGAAAGACCTGATGACCTTCAGGAATTCCACTATTTCTTCCTGTACCGGTCCGGTATGCACCACCATCAACTTATTGCTCTCGCCAATCCGGCGGATATCCACGCCGGCAATGTTACCCTCCCAGGTGCTCTGGTTTTTCTTATCCTTGCCGGTATTTTTCTTGATTAGGTCAATCACTTCGTCAATGGTTACCTTGGCTACGGCTGGTAATTCAACAGGCGGGGTCTGCCAGCCCGGCGCGCCGCCCGGGGTTAGCGGCTGTTCTATATTCGGGCCGGGGAATTCAGGTATGTCCCTGACGATGTCATCCACATTATGCACCCGCCACTCCAGTTCATCCTCTATGGCCGTAATCTTGTTTATCTTCAGGCATTTCAACGTGGTGTCAAATCCGTACGCCAGGCCATACTGCTCCAGGAGATTCTTTAGGCCGATTTCCAGAGGCAATCCGGTCAGCGACAACGTCTTCTTTTCATCCGGCGTTCCCTCCTGTCTGACGTCAGACGCATAGATAATGGGTATCTTATATTGCTGTTGGATATAGTCGGTTACATTATATAAGGTGTCGTTGCCGTCCAACTTGAAATCGTGCCTGATGGTTTTGAGTTTGCGTTTTATTTCCACAATCTCAGGGTCGTCTTCAGTCCGGCTGATAATGACGCTGGGCGGTTTTCTCCGGCTGGTGGTTTTCCAGACGTCCGGGTCGTATCGCACCGGTCGGTCGTCCGCATACGGTATGACTGTATCCTTAAAATCGTCATAGAATGCCCTGAATCGTTCCGAGCGCAGTTGGACATATTTTGCCGAGACCGTATAGTGTCTGGCCCTGATGGCCTCTTTCTTCAATTCCTCGGCGTGCTTGAATTGCGGAGCCAGTTCCAGAATCGTCCGGGCCAGCCGTTCGGCCTCCTCAAACCGTTTTTGCTCAAACAAGGCCGCGGCCTGGTAGAAGAGCGACTTGACTTTGTTGTTATATTCCTCGCGCGCCTTGAATTCCTCCTCGCGGGCCATCTGTGATGCGGCCTCCCGGCGCTGGCGGTTGGTTTCTTCTTCCTGTTGGGCTATCAAGCCCTGCAGTAGTTTTAGTCGTTCCTGCGCCCTGGCTATATAATCATTCAGCCCGATATCATAGGGGAGCCATTTAAGGGTGTTCACCACGGCCTCAAATTCCGCCTCGGCCTCGCTGTATTTCTTTTCTTCTATCAGTTTCCCGCCCTGCAGGAAATGATTGCGCACCGTTATTTCGGTCTCCTGGATTTTTACCGACAACTGGTCCTGCAGGAATTCCTTGATGACCTTGATTTCGTCTGTTTTTAAGCCCCAGAGCGATTGTATCTCAGCATAAAGTGTCCGGGCCGCCTTATGTTCAGGATTAAGCCGGAGTGTCTTCTCTAACTGCTCTCTGGCCTGTGCGTAATTGGATTCGCTGAACAGTTTGAAGCCCGTCTCGTAGTATTTTTGTGCCAGGAATTCGTTCTCCTGTCTCTTGATGGTTTTGGCTTTTTCCAGTTCGGATAGTGTTTCTTCGGTATCGCCGGTTATCGTCTTTGACGGTTCTTGTTTCACCGCGTGCTGGACAGGCGCTTGGGACTCCGTCGGAGTATTTAAGTCATCATTCTTAAGGGTTGCTACCCCTGTCCCGCTGCAATTGGCATAGAGCAGGATGCTGATAATGATAAGGACGAGGAATAATTTTTGCATAACAGTAATGGTATATAGTATGAGGCGGATAGGTGGTTGTCAATAAAAACAGTCGGCAAATTAACCGGGACGGAGTGAGTTCTTCTTTTCGCTGTCAACACCCACTTCCTACCATACACCCTGGTAGAAGGTTAGATGCTCCCTCACGGTCTGGTTCTTATCTCCCGGTAGAGGGAATAATAACCCCTGGCACAGGGGATAATGACTGCCCAGAGAAGGTATATCGTCTCCCCAGGGGATGGATAATGCCCCCTGGCACAGATAATATTGCCTCCCGGGAGAAGGGATATTGACTGCCCAGAGAGCAGATATTACTCCCTGGCGGAGAGGATATTGCCGGCCGGCAGAAGGTATCTTGCCGCCTGGCAGGGGGTATAATAACCCCCGGCGGGGGGTATCATACCCCCTCCCCCTCCAAATCTATTATTATATATTTCAAGGGGTTATGAAAAGGCAAAAGCGCTGAAGGTGATCAATTTGACCTATTTTTGCCTGTTTGAGGAAAATCAAGGCGGAAATGTCCTCCTGAAGGTGCTCAATATCCCATTTATCTGCCGACAAACGGTTTTAGGCCCTCTTTTCTATACAGATAAATCCACCGGCGCACGGTCGGATAGGATAACGACAGTACTACGGCAATAGATTGAAAATCCTGACCCTGGTCAGAGAAATAGAGAATCTGGATATGGGCGCGTTTCTTAACTTTTCCCTCCTTGCCATACCTTTGTATTTCGGCTTTTACAATCGTGCGCTCCTCGTCCGTGAGTTTAATGAACTGATGCGGATAGGGCATAATTAATGGGTGATTGGGTTGTTGGGGGATTAGGTAAATAATGCTCACCAGTCCAATCCAAGTTGTCCCAAATCACGGTACAGTTTTCCAAGCAGTTTTACGAGTTCTATCGTGCCGATTGCCATATAATAACCGGCTACCAGGCAGATAATCGTCAGGACGATTTTCAACCAGGTTTTGTAATGGGGGTTAAACCAGACCATTGGTAACATCAGCGGGCCGACGCACAAGAAGGCGATGATGATATATGATGTGCGGAAATACCACTTTGTCTTGGGTTTTTCCATAATATAATTGCGTAAACGGATTTAGCGGATTTTACGGATTTAACAGATTAAACCTCCGCTCAATCCGCTAATCTGCTTACGAATTTTTCTTTAAAGGTTTGGCAGCCAGATTGCCGTCGGCGTCTTTGGTCAGGACCTCAATCCTTTTTTCCATCCCGGAGAGTATCTCGTAGCATTTCTTGAGCGCCTTGATGCCGGCCTCATACTTCTCCAGCGATTTTTCCAGGTCCACCTCGCCTTCCTCCAGTTCGGCCACCACCTTTTCCACCTCGGCTAAATAGTCCTCAAATCTTTCTTTCTTCATAATCTCTACGAATAGCGAATTTACGAATTACGAATTCGTAATTAGAAGATTCGTAATTCGTAGGGTTATTATTGTATCTTGGATTTTATTTCTCCATCGGTCAATTTGGTTAATATATCGTTTCCGGGTTTTACCTGTTTTACGGATTTCAGTATCTTCCGCTCGCCAGTATACGTAATAGAATAACCCCGGGCAAGTATATTCAGGGGCGAAAGGGCATTGAGCCGGGCGGATTTCTCGGCCAGGGCCAGTTTGGATTGTTCCAGCCGTTGCCTGACAAAGATGCCGAGTTTGCCGGATAAGTCGTCTATGCGCTGGTAGTATTCACGGATGCGGTTGAGCGGCGCCTGCCAGCCGAAACCCTTGCGCAGAGCGTCTAATTTGCCTTGCGCTATCTCAGCCCGGTGCTGTAGCGACACCACGAGTTTTTGATTGAGATGCCCCAGGGTATCCAGCAGTTCCTTTTTGACGGGCAGGACAATCTCAGCCGCGGCTGAGGGGGTCGGTGCGCGTTTATCAGCCACTAAGTCCGCAATGGTGTAGTCAATCTCGTGGCCAACCGCTGAGATAACGGGAATCTTTGAACGGCTGATGGCCCGGGCGACAATCTCTTCGTTAAACGCCCAGAGGTCTTCAATACTCCCGCCTCCTCTGCCGACGATTAATACATCTGGCTGGATAGGTAGGGTATTGAAATCATCAATGGCCTGGCTGATTTCCTCCTTGGCGCCCTCGCCCTGGACCTTGACCGGATAGATGATGATATGAACAGTCGGGAACCGGCGGTCAATGATATTGAGGATGTCCTGCAGAGCCGCGCCGGATAAAGAAGTCACGATTCCGATAACGCCGGGCAGGAAGGGGATGGGCTTTTTGCGCATGGGGTCGAATAGTCCCTCGGCTTCTAACTTGCGCTTGAGTTGCTCAAAGGCAACCTGCAAAGCGCCCACGCCTTTGGGCTCGGCCGCATCCACGATTATCTGATGATAACCTTCTTTTTTATATACGGTGAGTTTTCCCTGAACGATTAGTTCCTGGCCATTTTCTATCTGGAATTTTAGATTCCGGCGAGTTGAATTCCAGATAACGCATCTAATTAAGCTGGATTCATCCTTAAGATAGAAGTATTGATGACCTGAAATCGGTTGCTTAAGGTTGGAGACCTCGCCAGTGACCCAGACCGAGCCGATGGCGTTTTCCAGACAGTTCTTGATGCGCTCAGTCAGTTCAGAGACCGAGAGCGGTTTCTTGGGAATAAGAGACGGCGCCGGGGTGTTGGCCTTGTGAGCGCCATTAGGGCGCCATGGCGCTTCGGCGCCATTGGAAAACAGGGATAGGTTTTTATCTGGATTCATTAATATAACGGCGCGGCGGCCAAGGTTAGGGTTAGTTCTATGGTTTCTTTAGCCCGCTGTATTTTAACCTTAACGGACTGGCCGACTTTATACTCGCTGATGATTTTAATCAGTTCCGGCAGATTATTAACGGTTTGGCCATTGGCGCTGATGATAATATCACCGGCCTTTATCCCGGCCTGCTCAGCCGGCTTGCCAGTGATGACTTCTTCTATCAGGATTCCATTAATGTCCGGCGCCGGATTATTTGCCGACCGGATGCCCAGGAATGGCCGCCGATGGTTTACGACCGATTCAAATCGGTCCAGAGACCGGTCGCCAAATTCTCCGAGATTGGTTATTTTTGCCTCCCGGCCGATTTTCAGGAACTTGGCGAGGAGTTCAGCGGCCGGTTTATCACCCGGCGCGGTTACAATCTGCACATAAAGAATCGGCATCTCGGCTAACAGAACTCTTTGTAAGACCTCGGGACTATCAGCCAGTTTCTTGGCTTCATTGAAATATTCTGCGGCTTTTGCTATCACATCTGCGGTCAAATAAGATGCGATGGGCGGGTCATATATGCCCAGATGGATATTCTCATCCCTGACCTTGCTGTGAATCAGGTCAAAATACTTGCGGATAGGGGGCGCCGATGCGCCATAATAGGCGTCCATAAATTCTGCCACGGCTTTATCAGAATCATAGTCCGGATTCCAGAGCAGTTTGGCCAGCACATAGGCGCGCAGTTCGGCGAATTCACCGCAACCGCCCGGCGAGTAGTTACCTTCTTCAAAAACCCCTTTGACATGGTTCTTGGCAAAGAGCTGGATATTTGGTTTAAGAACTGCGAAATTAGGAAAGGGCATGACATAATGGGCGAAGTTAGTGACATAATCCCAGACATAGAGCCGGTTGCATATCCCGGACCAGTCCTTTAGGTCGGCCAGGAATGAGGCGTTTTCCGGGCAGGTAGCCAGCGGATGGGCAAAACAGCATTCTATTGAGCAGAGCCGGACGATGACATTGGGGCGCGGCTTGATGGTCCGGGGCGGTTTGCGTCCATACTGGTAAGCGAAAGTGTCTATGGCCTTATCCGGGTAATCCTTTTCAATGGCTTGGGCTATCTGGTTGACGAAGTTGATGATGGTGCCGCTGTGGCTGCCTTCCTGCTCATCTAAGGCCTTGCAATCGGCGCATTCGCACCAGCCGGCCCAGTCATTCTGGGAAACTACGAGGATATTTGCCTCGGGTTTCTCTTTTATCCATTCTTTGACTTTTTGGATGCAGATTTTAACCGTATCAGGATTGGTCAGGCATAATTGGCCGCCTTCGTAAAATCGCTTGCCGTTCTTTTCGGAGAAATATTCCGGATGTTCGGAGAAATATTTTTCAGGCGGCACTAATGTATAGAATGTATGCCCCAGTGATGGATGATAGGTGATTTTACAGCCCCGCTGGGCATCCAACCGGGCAGTGGAGCTGTTCATTTTATTCCTGGCCGACCAATCCGCATCAAAGGTGTCGGTGTAAAAATCTTCCCGGTATTCAAACACCGGAATTTGGGTGTTGTTGATAGCCGGTATTTTAATTGTTGGCTGTTTGGGGATTTTGCTGACCTTGGAACTGAACCAGCGGCAACCCAGGTACGATTCCAGGAATTCGTAGACGCCGTACATGCTGCCTCTGAGCCGGCCGCCGGCAATTATCAGATGTTTGCCTGATGTCTGAATGGTAAAGCCCTCATTACCAAGCCGGGCAAAATCAATCTTGGCGTTGAGTTTGTTTAAATGGTTATTGCTGCCTAATATGATTTCGTATTTTTGTATTGCCTGGTTATCTGTTACGACTGGAATATCCGCCCCGGAAATCTCTTTGAGGAAGTTATGCAGTTCGTCGGCGGCATATTTCTCGGACTGGGATGCGTTATTAGCGATAACGATGACGTAATCAGATTTACCGTCCTTGGCAATGTCCAATGATTTCTTGTCTGGTTTTATTTGGCCGGTATTACAACCCAGGATTAAGAAAATAAAAACAAAGAGTAATGAATATTTGAGTAATGGTTTCATAATTATTCTTCTCCGGTTGGGTCGGCAAGAGGTATGAATTTCTCCTGAATCCGTTTTATCATGAGCGCCTTGCCGGTATTGGAGTCAATAGTCACGATAACCCCGGAGAGGCGAATGTCGTTCTTTGCCACGTCGAATGCCGAGGGCATTCCGGTGATAAAGGCGGAGAGCACCCGGTCTATCCGGCGGCCGATGACCGATTCATAAGGCCCGCACATCCCGACATCGGTGATGTATCCGGTTCCTTGTGGCAGGATGGCTTCATCTGCCGTCTGGATGTGCGTATGCGAGCCGAAGAGGCAACTGACCTTGCCGTCTAAGTGCCAGCCCATTGCCACCTTCTCCGAGGTCGCCTCGCAGTGCAGGTCAACAACGGCTATCTTGGTCTGTTTCTGCGTATTGGCGAGGATATTATTAACCGCGTGGAACGGACAGTCCGAGGAAGGCGGCATAAAGACCCGGCCCTGGAGGTTGATGACCGCAATCTTAGCGTCCGTATTCTTCACCGGAAATACACCGTAGCCGTTGCCGGCGGCCTCAGGCGGATAGTTAGCCGGCCTCAATAGGGCCGGGGTCCTGGCGATATAGTCCACAATGTCTTTTTGCTTCCAGATATGGTCGCCCGTGGTCAGGACGTCAAGTCCGCAGGAAAAGAGTTCATCTGCGATTTTGGCGGTGATGCCGGAACCGCCGGCCGCATTCTCGGCATTGGCAATGCAGAAGTGGAGTTTTTCTTTCTCAATCAATTTGGGTACGATATCGCGTATGGCCATTCGGCCCGGTCGACCCACAATGTCGCCTACTATCAAAATGTTTAGTTCCATTTATCTTGCGTATTCCACAGCCCGGGTTTCCCTGATAACCGTAACCTTAATCTCGCCCGGATATTTGAGTTCCTTTTCAATGTCCTGTGCGATATTACGGCTCAGGATGGTGGCCTGGCTGTCGTCCACTTTTGACGCATTTACAAAGACGCGGATTTCACGGCCGGCCTGGATGGCGTAGGATGTTTCCACGCCCTGGTAGGCGTTGGCAATATCTTCCAGTTGCTTGATTCTCTGGAGGTATTTTTCCACGCTGTCGCGCCGTGCGCCGGGTCTGGAGGCCGATATCGCATCAGCCGCGGCAATCAAGACCGTGTAAGGCGAATCGGGGTTCACCATTTCATGGTGTTTTTCTATGGCGTCAATTACTTCAGGACGCTCGTCGCAGCGCCGGGCGAAATCAGCGCCCAGATTGGGATGCGTGCCTTCTTCCACCTGGTCAATGGCTTTTCCGATGTCGTGCAGCAGGCCGGCCCGCTTGGCCAGCGTGGAGTCAAGACGCAGTTCCGCGGCCATTGACGAGGCCAGGTGCGCCACTTCAATGGAGTGCTGCAGGACATTCTGGCCGTAACTGGTCCGGAACTTCAGCCGGCCCAGGAGCGCCACTATCTTGGGATTGATATTCGGCATATTCATTTCATAGCAGGTTTGCTTACCGGCTTGATTGATGGCTTCATTAACCTCTTTCTTGGCTAATTCCACGACTTCCTCAATGCGTCCGGGCTGGATGCGTCCGTCGCTGACGAGCCGCTCCAGCGCCCGGCGGGCTATCTCGCGCCGGACCGGGTCAAAACTGGAGATGACCACCACGCCCGGCGTGTCGTCCACAATCAGTTCCACGCCTGAGGCCTTTTCAAAGGCCCTGATATTCCGGCCTTCGCGCCCGATGATACGGCCTTTCATATCGTCGCTGGCAATGTCAACCGTTGAAACCGATGACTGGCCGCTCTGGTCAGCCGCGTATTTCTGGATGGCGATGGTGATAAGCCGCCGGGCTTCGCCTTCGGCAGTTTCCTTGGAACGTTCCTGGTATTTCTTCACCAGGTCGGCTTCCTCTTTTTGCAGGTCGGTCTCCAGTTTGTTCAGGAGTATCTTGGTGGCCTCCTCCTTGCTTAAGCCGGAAATCTGGTGCAGGGTCTGTTTTTCATTGTCTATGATGGTTTGGAGTTCCTTATTCTTGGTTTCAATCTGCCGGTTTTTGTCTTCAATTGATTTTTCTATGACCTCAATCTGGCGTTCCCGGCGCTGGAGCGTGTCGGCCTTGCGGTCAATGGCGTCCTCGCGCTTCAGGAGCCGGCGTTCAAATTCCTTGAGTTCCCGCCTGGTTTCCTGGATATCGCGGTTGGCCTGCTCCTTGAGGCGGTATGACTCTTCTTTGGCTGAGAATGACGCCTCTTTCCTTACCCGCTCTGCTTCGGCCTGGGCCTGGTCAAGGATGTCTTTTGCTTTCTGCTTGCCCTTCTTCTGCTGGATGAAGACAAACAGATAAACCCCGCCTGCGCCGAGGACAAAAGCCGCCGCGATCAGTATAATGTGTATTTCGCTGAAATTCATATGGCTTCC
>JBFMDM010000083.1:0-9477 GCA_040753835.1 Planctomycetota bacterium | reverse complement strand
TAGTGTACCGCACTCCATAACGGCTATTTTACAGAAACCGTGTTCTATAAGTCAAGTATTTTACCCAGTGCGCTCCTTCGGTGCTGAGCTGACCGGTGTCTACCGACACAGGGCGCGGGTTTTATCGGAAGGTGTGCTTGCCCGCCTCTGGTGGGCCTGCCCGTCCTCTGGTGGGTGTCACCGGACAACCGGACAATTCTTACTTCGTCTTTTCCTCAAAGACCCGGGTGGTCTTGACGGCCATCTGCCATTCCTTGCCCATCGGGCCGTAGCCGAAGATGCCGATGAGATATGAAGAATCCTGCGTCTTGCCGATTGAGGCGACGTTGCCCTTGAGCGGGATGATGCCGCACAGGACGTCGTCCACAAAGCAGTGATACTCTGTGGGCCGGTCCTTGGGGCCGATTACCTCCAGGGCTATTTTAGAGTCCTCGCCCAGCACGACCGTCTTCTTGAATGACTGCCACTCTGTCGACGGCGCATCCGGCCGGGTGGAGAATCCATAAATAAGTTCGCTGGACGCGGTCGCTTCGCGTTCGCTGGACCTGCGGCAGATGAAGAGCGTCCGGTCCTTTGCCGGACTGGATAGGTAAATGCCGCCGATTGCCTCTGACTCCGAGCCAATCCTGAACCGGGCCTCAAACCTGATGAAGGACTGCCGGGACACGGCCTTTTCCATCGTGGTCAGCCCGTCCTTGCTGAGTGACTGCACGCCCTTAAACAAGCATTGTTTGTTGGCAATGGTTATTTCCACGCCGAACTTCTCGGTCTCGGTCCAGCCCCGGCCGAGCATATTGCTGTCCGGACGGCTAAAATCGTCCAGCGAGATGGCCTGCGATGATGATTTGGTCAGCAGGTCAAGCGAATTCCGGGAGTAGGTGCTTGAGGGGTCAAGGGCCGAGGCGGCCTGGAATTTCCTGATGGCCTGCTCCACATTGAGTTCCTTGTAGTCAATCCAGCCGGAGATATTGAGCGCGGGCACGTATTTCTTCAGGCGCTCTGATTCCATCAGTATCTTTTTGGCTTGCGCAATATTATCAGTGCCCAGCAGGGCCAGGATGAAATTGCACTCATCCGCCGCAGCCGCCTTATGCGAGCCTCGCCCTTCGGGGCGGGACCTGGCTTCCGGGCTGGTCTGGCTGAAATAGGCGCGGTAATACCTGAGCGCCTCTTTGGGGTTCTTCTGGTAAAGCGCAATGGCGGCCAGGTAAGACAGGGTCTCGGTGAACGACGGGTGATTGGCCAGGCACCACTGGAAATCCTGCTGGGCCTCGGGGTATTGCTGGAGTTGGAAATACATCTGCCCGCGGGCATAGCGGGCCGGGAAACTGTCCGGCGCCTTTTTCAGGGCGGTCTGGAATGACGCCATTGCCTCGCCGGTCTTGTTCTTGAGCCATTTGAGATAGCCCAGGCCGACATAAGACGTTTCGTCAGTCGGGTTGAGTTCCGCATATTCCGTAAAGAGCATCTCGGCCTCAGGGTATTGGCCCGCGGCCAGGTAAAGGAGCCCAAGATTGGTCCAGCCGGACGAGAGCAGCGGCCGGGCATAGATGGCCTGGGGGAATCTCTCGTTCACGGTCTTGTAATCGCCGTTTAATGAGGCAATCATTGCCATCAGGTTGAGCCCGTCCGAGGTCAACTCGGAATCCTTCTGGGCGTCCTGGAGATTCTTGAGCGCCTCGGGCAGTTTGCCGGTCCGGAACTGGAGTTGCGCCAGCGCCTCCAGATAATCGCGGTCCGGGTTCCTGAGGTTCCTGACCCGTTCGTAGGTCCTTGATGCCGATTCATAATCCTCTTTGCCGAGATAGAGCCCGGCCAGTTGCATCAGCGCCTCAACGTAATTTGGCGAAAGCGCCAAGGCCTTTTCGTAATAGGCGAGGGCATCGCCGAAGAGTTTCAGTTTCTCATAAGCCCGGCCCAGGCGGTAATATACTTCCTCCTTGTTAGGCAGGGATGATTTCAGGGCATCGCGGTAAAGGGCAATCTCGCGGTCCAAATCATTCTTGCTTATGTAGTAATCAGCCAGGGACTGGTAGAACTTGAGTTCGTGGTTGTTAATCTCCAGGGCCTTCTTCAGCGCCGCAACCGCCTTGTCCGCCAGGCCTTTCTTGAAACACCACTCGGACAGCCGGTACCAGGAAAATGCGTCGTTGGCTGAGACCTTCTTGAATTCCACCTCATATAGTTCCTCTGCCGTAAAGACCCGCTTGACGTCCCTGATATCCTGCTTGTTATAAGGAAGCACCTTATCCTGCCCGGTCCGGACGAACCAGACCACCTCGTTGTCCTCGGTAACATAGGCGCCCTTGATTTCCCGTCCGTCGCGCATATAGATGACATCCTCCTCCGGCTGTTCCGGCGGTTTTTCCGGCGCATTAGGCGCCTCGTGGATGGCGCTGACCAGCGCAGTAAGCGTTTCCATCGGCGGCAGCGCCCGGGCCGGCGGCAGGGGCAGACGCGGGGAGTCGTCATAGGGATAGGGTCTTCCGAACGATAATTTCAGGAGCCCTTTGTCATAGAAGCGCAAATCCGGGAACGGCCTGAATCCGGCCAGGGTGAACTGCTTTTCCACGATGCCGGGCAGGGGCAGTTCCACCCGGCCCTCAACTTTCTCGGCCATGGAGATAAAGGGATTGCGGGTTGTGACATCAAGTTTGTTCAGGTCCGCGGCTGAATCACTGGGCGGGACCGGATAATAGGTCTTGGGCCTCTGTCCCAGGACCCATTCCTCCAGGGTCTTGCTTTTGTCAAAGGTAATCATCCAGACGACCGCGCCGAAAAATATGACGGCCAGGACGACCAGCAGTTTTTCTTTGGATACCTTGAGCATAAATTTATTTCAATAGAACTACAATATCTTAATAAAGTCAAGCCACAGATTACAGATAAAACACCAAAATCCGTTGGATTTTGTATACTATCCTTTCCCACTCAAGGATTTTGCCTCCGAAATTAATAATGAACCCTACCTTTATTCCGGTGGCTCTAATAATTTATCGTGTGAATTTCAAAGAAGTAAGCAGATTTAGTGGATTTGGCAGATTTATCTGATTATCTGCTTAATCCGTTTTATCCGCTTACTAATTCGTAATTCCTTTAATCTGTGTAATCTGTGTCTTCTTATTTCGTTTCCACCCCGCCTGACCAAGCCAGTGGCGCCGAAGCGCCATGGCGCTCTTATGGCGCTCATCGGGCAGGCAGTTTTACGCCGGCCACGATAAAGGTGGCCGTAACATTGTCCGAATCCGGATTGGCATTGCTGATAATCATCTTCTCCAGCGAGACGAACCGTTCGGCGCCGCGCAGAAGGTTGATAAACTGCATAACCGAAGAGAACGGCCCGTTTATCCGGATAAAAGCCATATTCTTCATACCCGCGGCGCTCTTGAAGGAGACGTCCTTGATGTCCCTGAATTCCCGGAAATCTGCTTCGCTCACGCCCCAGTCAACGACCTTGAGGCAGTTGCTGTCCATTGCCATCCCGACCAGTTGCTCAACGATATCCAGCCGCTCGTAATAGAGCCGGATGGCCTCCTCTGAGGCGCGGCTTAAGGGGAATTCCAGTTTGGCCGGGATGGGAATGCCTTTCTGCGCCGCGGTCTTTTCCATCCGCTTCTGGGTGTCCTTGAGAAGCGACTGAAAGAGGACAATCAGTTCATCCTGGCGCCGGGTGGCCGGAATTTCGTAGCCGGGCAGTGGCTTGAAGTTTATCTTGTTCCTGAGCGCGGAGTAGCGCGCCTCAACGTATTTTATCTCCTCCTCGGCGTTCGGGATGCTCTTCTCGGAAATAAACGGCCCTTTCTTGACCTTGTTCCCTATATCCGCGCGCATCTTATACTGCTGTTCCTGGAGCGCGGCAATCTCATCGCGCGTCCCGGCAATGAAATAGCGGTATTCTATGAGAAGCAACGCCACGGTTGCCAGCACGAATACCGCAAATCTTTTATGTTCGGCTATCCAATACATAATTTTACTTTGTCTCTTTTCCTCCGGAGGCGCCTGCCCGTCCGTCAGGCGGGGATTCGCCTTTGGCGGATATCCTGATATTGATTTCAAACTCTTTCTTGGCCCTGGGCATAACCGTCTTGGGCGCATCAAGCCGCTTCAGGGACGCCTCAAGCGTGAGATAGTTATTGGGCTGGTTGAGTTGGTCCACAAAGGTCTTAAGGTTTTCCAGGTTGGATGGATTGTCGTCCTCCAAATATCCGATGAGAATGATTTCCTTCGGCGCATCCGGGTCAGCCGGCTTCTTCGGGTCAGTGGTTACGCCGGACATCGTTACCTGGGAAATCCAGGCCTCGGACGGCATATACTGCCCTATCAGTTTTATGGCGATAAACGACAGGTCAGTGGCCCGGGTTATCTTGTTAAGTTTCTGGTGCGTATCCTCCAGGGCCTTTTTGCGCTCCTTGACCTGGTTGAACTTATTGAGAATGTCCGTAAACCGCTTCTGTTCATCCCTGAGTTGGCTGATGTTATTCTCCTCGCGGCTGCGCTCGGCCGAGACGCTGGCGAACCAGAGGACCATTCCGAGGAACGTGATGATGCCGACCGCGATGAGCGGGACCGTTTCCCTGTAGAAACCCTTCTTCCGGCTCAGTTGTGGCGGCAGGAACGAGAGGTGGTGATTCTTGTCGTAGGCCGCGCCGCACAGGGCCAGACCCAGGGCGATGCTGAAGTCGCAGTCCGCCTCGGCCGTCTTGTCTTTCGCTTCATCCGGCACAGAGGCCTTGATATTCTTGAACGGCCTGAAGACCTCAACCGGCTTGTTGAGCGTCTCGCCGAGGTATCCGGCCAGGCCCTTTAGTTTGGCCGTGCCGCCGGAGATGAAGATGCGGTCGGGAGAGAGTTTCTCCGCCTTCAGTTGCGCCACGGCAAATGAGACGGCCGATTCTATGGACGACTGAATCTGGCCCACGCCGCTTCTCAGGGTCTCCTGCAGTTCGCGGTCCTGGCCGCTGATGTCGGTCGTCTCGCGGGGCACGATTTTGCCGGCATTGACCTTGAGGTTCTCGGCCTCCTGTTTCGGCACGCCCAGCCGGTTCTGGATGGTCTCGGTCAGGTCCGCGCCGCCGCCCGTGATGTTCCGAGCGAAAATCAGGTTCTTGCCCTGATGGATTACAATCTCCGTGTTCACCGCGCCGATGTCGGCCAGGAGAACCGTCTCGCCCGGCTTGATTGCCTCGGTCTCCCTCAGCGCATAAGACAGCGCGATAGCGTTGGGCGCGATGTCCTCAACGGCCAGGCCCGCCCTTTTCATCCTCTTTATCTGCTCGTCTATAAAGGTGTTCTTGGCCATCCCGACCAGGACCGGCACCTCCGGATAGGGTTTGTTGGCCAGATTCAGCCGGCAATAGTCCGAATAAAGCGACCCACCGGGTTGCCCTGTGGGCGATTCGCCGCTCTTGCCCGCCAACTGGATGAGTTCGTATTCCATCATCTTCTTGAATTTCACGGGCGAGGGAATGGGCGGCATCTGGATGATTCTCAGGTTGATATCCTTGCCGGTCACGCCGATGATGCACCTTGAGGGAACAAGCGCGGTCTGGAAGATGCGCTGAAGTTGGGCACGGGCGAAACTCCGGATGGTGGACGAGGTCTTGGAATCGTCCGCCGGCAGTTCGTTCTTCACCTTGGCCAGTCCGGCCAGCCGGTATCCGCGCCAGGACGGAACCACCTGCACTATCTTTATATACGAATGACCGATATCAATACCTGTCCACATAATCATCTAAAATACATTCAATGAAGTCAAGCCACAGATTCCACAGATTACAGATAAAACACTAAAATCCGTGAGATTTAATACACTATCCTTTCCCACTCAAGGATTTTGCCTCCGAAATTAATAATAAGCCCTACCTTTATTCCGGTGGCTCTAATAATTTATCGTGTGAATTTCAAAGAAGTAAGCAGATTTAGTGGATTTGGCAGATTTATCTGATTATCTGCTTAATCCGTTTTATCCGCTTACTAATTCGTAATTCCTTTAATCTGTGTAATCTGTGGCTCCTCTTCTAATTATTTCGGTATCTTCTCCAGATTCTCTTTCGCCTGTTTGGCCGCCGGGGTTCCGCCATAGCGCTGGATTATCTCCTCGTAAAGCCACCGGGCCAGATTATTCTGGCCCTCTTTCAGGAATCCGTTGGCAACGGACAAGATCTTCCCGGCGTTTCCGCTGTCTTCCGTGCCCCTTGCCTGTTCGGTCTCGGATTTTATTTCCTGGATGATATTCTTGGCCCGCTCGCCGTATTCGGTCTTTTTATAGGTCCGGGATATCTCCCGCGCCTGTTTTGAGACCCGCTCGTAGAGCCCGAAATCCCTGAGCAGGCGGGCGGTTGACAGCAGGTCATTCAGGTCCTGGAGCAGTTCTTTGGCGCCGTTCTCCAGGGTATTGAGTTTCGCCCTGACCGCCGGCGCCATCTCTGAATTCTCATCCATTCCCATCAGGACCGTCCGGTAGACCTCTATCGCCTCGCCCAGGTCGCGGTTCCGCTCCATCTCCTCGGCCTGCCTCAGGAACCGTTCCCAGTCCGTCTGGCTCTGGCTTAAGGTCTTCAGGTCAAACTCCAGCCCGAACGCCAAGGTTGATTCGGCCGCGCTGGCAAAGGTCAGCGGCTGGAAGACCTGGCTGAAATACAGGACATCTGCCTCGCGGCTCACCGTGAGTTCAACCGGCTGGAGGTACTTTATGGAAATGATATTATTGGGAACCCCGATATTTATGCCTGAGACCTTTTCCGTGGTCCTGTCGTGCAGAGAGACCTCCTTCACTTCCGAATCGCTTATCAGTTTAAGGTATCTGATATTGCCGGCCGGCATAGCGCTGAGCAGGCGGAAATATTTATCGCGCAGGTAGGTGTATAAATCGGACGGGAAATTATAGGTCAGGGCCATCCCGGGGCCGGCCGCGCATTCCATATTGATATTAATCATCTCCAGAGAAAGCGGGCTGAGGATTTGGGCATTGGCCTTGATGCACTCGCTGTCCGCGCTGATAATCCGGCCTTGATTGTATGAACCCTGGCGCGACTCCTGGCTGGACGGCTTAAAGGCCAGTTCGCCGGTCAGTTCTATGCCGCCGGCCAACTGGCTGCTTTCCATACTCCAGACGCCGGACTGCAGGACCGTCAGCCGGAACAACTGGTTATCCAGAACCGCCTTGTCGGCCCGGCCTGAGAGGACTGCCGACTCGGAACGCGATTGCAATACCGAGACGTTGTCAAAATACACCAGCGCATCCGCGCCCAGCGCCAGCAGAGAGAACCGGCCGTAAGACGCCTCGGACGGCGGACGGGTCTTGGCCGTGATACTCTTCCATTCTTTCGTCCCGCCTGTGAATTCGGTGTAATCGTCACGGATTAACTGGTGATGGTCGTCAAACCAACTGATTCGGTAGCCCGAAAGCGACTTACGGAACGGGTCGGATTTGACCCACCCGCCGAAGGTGTATATCTCGTTCGGGCTTGACCTGACATAGGACGGTATCTTGATGACGGAACTGTGATAAAGTTCGGTGCAGAACTCGTTGCTGTTGGCGCTCTTTTCCACGGCCAGCGAGTATTTTCCGTCCTGGAACTCGCGGCTGACCACGGTTATAAGCGCCTTGCTATCGGACTGTGAGAACCAGCCGTTGGGCAGGTTGGGAATCTGAGCCGTCTCCTCAAACGAGGAGTTCTTTGAGACGATATTCAACTCCCTGCCGGTCCGCTCCTTGAACTTGATATAGCCATAGCCGAGGACGATAAAGACGATGGCAACGATGATGACGACCCGGGCCAGTATGGAAACCACATTCCTGCGGCCCTTGGCGATGAATTCATCAGGCGACAGCGCGGCCGGCAATGCTGGCGCGGGCTGTCCTTCGCCACTCCGTAGATTCGGAACAGCGGAGGATGGTGGCTGGCCTTCGGCACGGGGCATCTCCTTCTCAAAGACAACGATGGCCTTGCCGATTTGTATCTCGTCCCCGGGCTCCAGTTTCTTCTCCTTGACCCTGGCGCCGTTAAAGTGGATGCCGTTCCGGCTGTCCAGGTCAACGATGGTGTAGCCGCCCGCCTGACCGTCGGGCAGGTCCGGCATCTTACGTATCTGGCAGTGGAAACGGGACAACTCACCCTGGCGGATGACCACGTCGTTCTTACTGCTCCGCCCGATGGCCGTGATATCCTTGGTGATACTAAAGGTCTGGGACGAATCGCCGTCTTTAAGGATTATCTGTGTCATATCTTAAGGACTGTTAAACAGGCCCGATGTCTATCGGGGCTGTTGTTACAGTCCTTTAGACCCCGATAAACATCGGGGGATACCTTTATTCATACCAAAAACCAGCCATCAATACCAAGAAAAATAAGGTATAATCTCTTTTTCCTTGACATCATACGATTGGATTTTATGTTACATGAATTAACGCATTAGATAAGCGCCATAAGAAAA
Source organism: Planctomycetota bacterium (assembly GCA_040753835.1). GTDB lineage: Bacteria > Planctomycetota > MHYJ01 > JACQXL01 > JACQXL01 > JACRIK01. The sequence continues at coordinate 1,041 of JBFMDM010000083.1, read as the reverse complement.
GCCACTAAAATCGGCAGGCCACTGGGCAAGGATACCTTTATTACCAAGATAGAAAGGTTGCTAAACAGGCGGTTTTATAAAACAGCGCCTGCGAAGCCGCAGCGCTCGCCTCGCTCCAGCGAGAGCGAAGCGGGAAGTCCCGAAAGTCATCGGGGCTAAATCAGCAAAATAGCCGTATAGGAGGCAAGGTGTGTCACCGGGGAAATTAAAAAACTATGATTTGTATAGAAAGATATGCTTAGTTTTTGGACACGCTCTGTGTCACCGGGGAAAAGGATTCAAAGAGAAATATGGGGTATTGAATATGACCGAAACGACTAGCATGTTTAAGATAAACTATATAAGGTTAGTTAGTATTATCTTTGCGGTGTTTATTGTAAGTTATTTCTTGCTGTTTTACCCTGCTTCCGTACATGGGAAAAATGATATAAAATGCAAAACTAATCTATGGAAGCTTAGTTCGTATATAAACAGGCATTATGATAGGAATGGTCATTTTCCTGAGCAGTTGTTAACTTTATATGATTACTTAACTGACGACCCCAGGAATGCTCCAAAAATATTTAAGTGCGCTAATTCGATTGATAGATCTAGAATACTTGATTATGATATTATCCTTACATCTGACAGAAATAATTATGATCAAGAGATTATTATTTATGAGGCATCCTTGAATCATTATAGAAGGCAATCTTTCTTTGGTATTGCTCCATATAATGCAAGATATGTACTAATTGTGAACCCAAAAAATGATAAGATAATAAGTATAAGATTATATGATAATAAAGAATTTGAAAAATTATTATTGAAATATCACCTGAATTTTTCGAGTGTATCTATTGATAATTTCATCAAGGGTCGGTGACAGGGTCGGTGACACACACCCATTTCGTAACTTATTACTATAATATCAATAATGAGGTTGCCCCGAGTTTAGTTGCAATTAGGTTCACCATATCTTAAGCAATCTCCTTATTCTTGTCAATATTTTTAAGATTATTTACTTGTAGTGAGCGTAGCGAATCTATAAGAATTGGTAAC
>JBFMDM010000082.1:0-9537 GCA_040753835.1 Planctomycetota bacterium | reverse complement strand
TAATTGTCCGAAATGCGGGAAGGAATTCCTCGCCGCCAATGAGAACGACCGCGCTTGCCCCAAATGCCTGATGCAGTTTGCCATGGAGCCGACCCAAACCGCCAATCAGCAGTTCTCCGGCATAGAGAACGAGCCGATTCTGCCGTCCGGCGCCAAATTAGGCCAGTATGAAATCAGGGAGATGCTGGGCCGGGGCGGGATGGGCACGGTCTATAAGGTATTCCAGCCGATGTTGGACCGCTTCGTGGCAATCAAGGTTCTGCCCGCTAAACTCTCAGCAGACCAGGAGTTTATCACCAGATTCAACCGCGAGGCAAAGGCATTGGCCGGGCTGTCGCATCAGAATATCGTGGGTATTTATGATATCGCACAGGAAGGCAACCAATTCTATTTCGTAATGGAATTCGTGGAGGGTGTAACTGTCCGGCAGTTGATTGAGGAACGAAAACTGCCGCCTGAGGAGGCGCTGAAGATTGTCTCGCAACTCTGCGAGGCATTGGAATACGCCCATTCAGAAGGCGTGGTTCATCGCGACATCAAGCCGGAGAATATCCTCATAGACAAGAAGGGAATGGTCAAGATTGCTGATTTCGGCCTGGCACGAATTGTCAGGGGCGATGTCAGAATTGACCCGGTCACAAAGACCCAGGAGGTGATGGGCACGATTGATTATATGGCGCCTGAACAGCGCACCAAGGCAAAGGATGTTGACCACCGGGCCGATATTTATTCCTTAGGCGTGGTCTTTTACGAGATGCTCACGGGTGAGTTGCCTATCGGTAAGTTTGAACTGCCCAGCCGTAAGGTCCAGATTGATGTCCGGGTGGATGATATTGTGATGAAGACACTGGAACGCGAGCCGTCCAAACGATACCAAAGGGTGAGTGAGGTCGGAACAGCAGTATCCCAGATACTTTCAGGAACTGCTGAGCCAATAACCATAGTCCCTTCCAGCCAGACACCGCGATACAGCACTTTATCTATCCTGAGTTTGGTAGTTGCTTTTATCCCTGTCTGTATTACCCAACTTTTAGGGATTATCTTTGGGATTATGGCAATTCGTAGGATTAACCGTTCGGATGGCCAACTCAAAGGCACAGGTTTAGCCATTGCCGGAATTGTGAGTTCTATAATAGTGGGAATAATGTTTGTTCCGATTGTTGCGGCAATTGCGATTCCCTCTCTCTTATCAAGTAAAGCAATGATTGCCTACCAGAATCAGAAGAATATCCCTGAAATATTGGAGAAACTGGCGCTGGCTCAGGAAATCTATCGCCGGGCGGATTTGGATGGGAATCACCAGGACGACTACATCCATTCTATAAAAGACCTCTGTGCCGTGCCGGGTATTGATGCGATTATCGGCTCGGATATTAAATCAATCGCACTTGCCGACCAGTCCGGACAAGGCACAAATACTGCACCTTATCGGAATTATTTATACCGATGTATCCCGTGGGACGTGGATAGCGATAAGACGGATGATTATTATCCATACTCGTTTGCTTTCGTTGCCTATCCGGCTGATTCGCGAGGAAAAACCTTTGTTGTGGATGAACGACGTATCATTTATTTCAAAAATATGGGTAATCTGCAATATCCGGATGAATGGCAGACCTCTCCATTGGTTAGGGTTGGTGAAAATGCTTGGATGGGAACAGAAACCAAAAGGAATTTTGACCCGGCAACGAATGGCTGGCAGGTAGAAAAACGACTGGAAATCAGCGAGGCAATGATTCAGGATACCTATCAGCAAATCAGGAAATTCAGGCCAGAACTGCCTGAAAAACTCCTGACAATCGCAGAACAGCAAGAAGCCAAACAGAAAGCCCAGAGGGAGGAAATGGAGACAAGAGATAAGGAAGAGATGTTTGCCAAATTGGTCGCTGAAGGCAAGGCGATTATGGAATCAGCCAAAAATACCAATGATAAAAATTCATATAATAAGGCGATAAAATATTTCACCAAAGCCCTTAGCATAAAAGACGACGTTGGGCTAAGGAAATTAATTGAGGAATGTAAGCAAAAACCCTCTGAGATGTCGTCTGAAGAGCGGTCAAAGAAATCCAAGCAGTTAGCCGCTTCCCTTGAGATGGCCAAGACCATTAAAGGCGACGACGAATATGAAAAAGGCAAAACAATCTACGAGATATCAAGACGATATGCAGAAATAGGGGAGTATGACCGGGCATTAGAAACAACCAAATTAATAGAGAACGACTTATGGAAAAGCCAGGCGATACAAGAAATAAACAGGATAAAATCAAAATAACTGTAGGGAGATTCAGGGGACAGAGATACTGCCTCTAACATAAGAAAGGAGGTATTTGACTTCGCAACCGCACGCCTCTGTGACCGGGACGGGTGTCTCAATGACCCAGACAAGCGCCCCGATGACCGGGGCATCTGTCTCAATGACCGGAACAACCGTCTCAGTGACCCAGACAGCCGTCTCAATGACCGGGACGCGCCACTGAACGGCCTAAAAACAGGGCTGGATGACCTATCTAACCCCTTGGATTATAATAAGTTGAGGCAAAAAGAAATGACTTGCTTATGAAAAGACCGTATCTACCCAAGGACGACAAGGGCAAGGCCGACTGGCTGGACAATTTCGCCCTGAAACTGCCCACCTACGTCGTAATCTTGGGCATCACGCCGGCTGAACTGGCCTCGGTCCAGGCCGATGCCGTTATGTTCAACTACATCCTGGATGCACAGGAGTCATTCAAGACCTTCAAGCAGGACCTGTCCAATTACAAGAACCTGTTGAGAGACGGTGGTCCGGGCCCGACCGGTCCGTTCCCGACTGCGCCGGTCCTGCCGCCTGCGCCGCCCGCGGTGCAAAAAGGCATCTTCAGGCGCATCAGGCAATTGGTCGCCAACATCAAGTCCACACCGTCCTATACCGAGGCAATGGGCGAGGACCTGGGCATAGTCGGCGACGAGCAGACCATTGACATCCCCAACCTCAAGCCGGAGTTAAAGAGCCGGCTGGATGTCGGCCGCCCGCTGATTATCTGGTCAAAGGGACCGGCTGAGTCCATTGATATCTATGTGGACCGCAAGGACGGGTCCGGATTCGTTTTCCTGGCCAACGACACCCATCCGGATTATCTGGACACCTTTGAGTTGCCGGCCGGGCAGAACTCCGCAATCTGGGACTACCGGGCCGTTTACCGGATGGACGACGTGCAGGTCGGGCAATTCTCGGACACCATTCACGTGACCGTGAGCCGGCTGCCGGGCGCATAGATTCTAATCCCCCCTTACCCCTTCCGATGTCACTTCGGGGGGCTGGGTTTTTCTTGACTATCACCATATCTCATCTATAATATCCTTTTATGAAATATAGTTTACTCGTTCTGGTTATTTTTATCTGCGTCCTGGGCTGCGGAGAGAAAATAAACACACCCCTTACCCCTCTTAATAGAGGGGAATTAAATGATAAGGAGCAAGTTATGAACGTTAGAGAATCCGTCCTGGCCGGCAGTTGGTATCAGGCAAATCCCGATACCCTGCGTAAAGAAATCAATAAGTATCTTAGTAATGTCAAATTACCGGCTGATGCGCCCAATGAGGTGTCCGCTTTGGTCTCGCCGCACGCCGGGCATCAGTATTCAGGTCAAGCCGCGGCTTATGGCTATTCACTACTCAAGGGTAAGTCGTTCAAACGTGTAATCATTATGGGACCCAGCCACCGGGTGGGTTTTGAGGGCGTCTCGGTCTCCAAGGCAACGCATTACGAAACACCCCTGGGCAAGGTGCCGCTTGACCGGACGGCCTGCGATAAACTCATTCAAAGCAAACTCTTTTCTTACCAAGCCACGGCTGACAAGATGGAACATTCCCTGGAGATTCAACTGCCCTTCCTGCAGGTCGTGCTTGAGGATGGCTACAAAATTGTTCCCTTGGTGGTAGGTGAGGTGGATAATTATCAGGAGACCGCCAAGGCAATCAAGGGAATTATAGATGACCAGACGCTGGTCATTGCCAGTTCTGACTTCACACACTACGGCGATGACTTTGGTTACGTTCCTTTTACTGATAATATCAAGGAGAACCTCAAGAAATTAGACGGCGAGGCGATTGAGCAAATCATCAGCCGCTCTCCGGACGGATTCCAGAGATATATTAAATCCACCGGCGCCACGGTCTGCGGCTATAAACCCATTATCTTATTGCTTTATATTTTAGGCGGCGAGAATAAGGCGACATTGCTTAATTATTACACCTCAGGCGACCTGACCGGCGACTACCTGCACTGCGTCAGTTATGCATCCATTGCATTCAGCAGGGGCGTATTGCAATACGCCCCTACGAAAAAGATGGATGAAGAGGGCACAGACGACCTTAATAAGAGCGAGCAGGAGACATTGCTCAAATTAGCCAGACAGACCTTAAAGGAATACCTGAAAAATGGCAAGACGCCGAAGGTGGACGAAAAGGAATTAACCGCGCGGCTGAAAGAGAAAAGGGGTGTCTTTGTTACCCTTAAGAAACACGGCGACCTGCGGGGCTGTATCGGTTCCATCTTTGAGCCCAAGCCGTTATATCTGGGCGTGATAGAGCAGGCCGTGAATTCCGCGGTCAATGACTGGCGTTTTTCTCCTGTGACCGCCGCAGAGGAAAAAGAAATTGACATAGAGATTTCGGTCCTGTCACCGATGAAAAAGGTGGCCAGTTACAATGATATTGTGGTTGGCAAACACGGTGTTTATCTCATCAAGGGCGGATGCACGGCGGTATTCCTGCCTCAGGTCGCTCCTGAACAGGGCTGGACACGCGACCAGATGCTTGAGCATCTGTCTATGAAGGCAGGACTGTCCAAAGACGCTTGGCGCCAGGGTGCTGAGTTTATGGTCTTCACCGCTCAGGTGTTCTTTGAAAAAGAGTAGATAAGTTGATAAGTTAATACGTTGATACGGCCTTATAAACTTATCATCTTATCACCTTATCAACTGAATATGAACAGAAGACAATTTATAAAATCAGTGGGAAGTTGCGCGGCGATGACATTACTTTACCAATCCGGCCAACCCGCCTTCGCTAAAGCTTCGGCGGGCAAGGAGGTTGCATATTACAGGAAACTTGATGATGGGGTAGTGGAATGTCTTATTTGCCCCAAGAAGTGCAAGGTGTTGAATCAGGGCCGGGGTGTCTGCGGCAATAAGTTAAACGACGACGGGCTTTATTATTCTCTTGTCTATTCCAAGCCCTGCACTGTGAATATTGACCCGATAGAGAAAAAGCCATTCTTTCATTTCCTGCCCGGCTCAAAGGTATATTCGTTATCAACCGCCGGCTGTAATTTCGGATGTAAGTTCTGCCAGAACTGGCAAATCTCCCAAGCCAAGCCCGAGGATTTGGATAATTACATCCTGACACCGGCGCAGATTGTGGAACAGGCGAAGGATAATGAAGCAAAAGTGATTGCCTTTACCTACGGCGAGCCGGTGGTCTTCTATGAGTATATGTATGACATTGCCGAACTGAGTCGCAAAGAAAAGATACACAGTGTCGTAGTTACTAATGGCTATATTAACGAGGAGCCATTACGTGCCTTATGCCAGAAGGTCAGCGCCGTCAAGGTCGACCTCAAGGCGTTCACTGATGAATTCTACCAAAAATACTGCAACGGCTCGCTTCAGCCGGTTCTGGATACGCTTCTGGTCTTAAAGAAGATAGGCATCTGGTATGAGATAGTGGTTCTCATCATCCCGACCCTGAACGACAGCACCAAAGAGATAAAACAGATGTGTGAATGGATAAAGAACAACTTAGGCGACAATGTGCCCATTCATTTCTCCAGATTTCATCCGGAATATAAACTCAGGAACCTGCCGGTCACGCCGGTCAAGACACTGGAAAACGCCCATCAGATAGCCAAGGATGCCGGATTAAGGTTCGTATATCTGGGGAATATTGCAAACCATCCGGCCGAATCCACCTATTGCCCGGCCTGCCAAAAGCCGATAATAAAGCGGGTCGGCTACTATATAGCGGAAAACCTGGTAAAGCAGGGCAAATGCCCGTTCTGCTCGGCCCCAATCGCCGGGGTCTGGGGCGGGTAAATATTTAATAAATTTATCATATTTTTCTTGATTTTATCCGTATAGTTGGTATTATACCGACATATAGCAAAGTCAAGGAGGGCAGTAATATATGAAAAACATATTATACGGACTTATTATAGTCGGATTATTGACCGCGATGGTCGGAATCTTTCTTGTATTCACCGAGCGCAATAAGGCCATTGAGGCCAAACTCACCGCCGAGGACCAGAAGGACGAAGCGGTTACGGCCCGGAAAAAGGCCGAAGGCGAAAAGGCCGATGCTTTGAAGGCCAGGGAAGCGGCAGAGGCGCAGTCCAGGGAAGCCCGGGCCCAGGCCGAAAAGGCCATATCCGATTCCGCGCAGGCAAATGCGAGAATCAAGGGTGCAGATGATGAAAGGGATAAGGCAATAAAGGAAAAACAGGAATCGGAAAAGACGCGCGACGAGGCGTTGTCCGCCAAGGCGCTGGCCGAGAAGGCCAAACAGGACGCCGAGGACAAGGAAGGCGATGCCGAGGCGCGCTCCAAGGCGGAAATCGCAGCCCGGGAAATCGCCGAGCAGAACCTGGATAAGGAAATCGCTTCGCGCAAGGCGCTGGAAGACGATTTGTATGTAATCAAGGAAGTGGTGGAATCATCCAAGAAGGTCGCCGTATTCTGCTCCGATGTCGTTTCCAAGGTATTTATTCCTCTGGATAGCGGCGACAAGCAATATCTCAAGGCCTGCGAATCCTGGCGCGACGCCAAGGATGCCAACCAGAAGAGAAACTCCCTTGCTTATTTCTCAAAGTCCAAGGATAATTATGTCTCCGCTATGTCCAGCGTCAGCAAACTGGATAACGTCAACAAGGAAACAGAGCGGGTCAAGGAATTATTGAAGCGGGCCATCCAGGACAGCATTGACAGCATGGACACGATGATAGGCCTGCTCAAGAGATTGTTGCAGGAAGGCGAGGTGCCTTTTGACGACAAGAACAAGAGCAGCGAGCGGGCGATTGCCAAAAAACTCTCGGCCGACAACACCACGGTGGAATGCTGCACCCTGATATTGAATATGATGGATACCCACAAGGATGCATTCACTCCGAGCCAGCGGGCCCGGATACTCGGCGTCAAGAAGGAAATAGAAAAACGGCTTAAGCCCGAAGAGGGCGGCGAGAGCGCGCTGGATACCAATAAATAATTAGGTTGGCTAAATCACATCGGAGTGCATTACGCCGGATGAATCCAAACCGCCGGATAAATCGCCAGGACATCTTTGCGGGCAATCATTATCGGCTCGTAGTCGCTGTTATACGGTCTCAGGATTAATTTCTCATCAGCAAGCGAATCCATCTTGTTCAGTTCTATTACCCAGGCCCGGTAGTTCTGCAGAACCACCAGGACAATATCGCCGATGCGCGGTTTGGTTCCGGTATCCACGATAAAGGCGCTTCCGGCCAGGCAGGGCGGGAACAGGGAATTATCCTCCAGTTTTACCGCAATCCTTACAGGCGGCTCTCCCATCGCCGGTTCAACCACCGGGCTATGAAGGAATTCCATTTCCCTTTCCTTCTGTTCCCACAAGAGCGACTGGTTGAACAATGTGTCTATCTTACTGCCCGATATTATCCTGAAGAGCGGTATTTTGGCGAGGGGCGCCCGGGGCGCTTCCGGCTGGGGCTGTGGCTGTGGCGCAGGCGGCATTTCCTGCGCGGCCGGCGCAGGAGCCGGCTCTGCGGAATGGATATTATGGAGTTCATCCAGCAGGTTGTTTATGGGAATATCCAGCACCGATGAGATAATCCGTATCTTCTCGTCGTCTATATTGGTTTGATACCGGCCGTTAAGCAGGTCAACCAGGTAATTGTAGTTTATCTGGAGTTTTTCAGCCAGGGCTTTTTTGGGAATGCCTTTGTTGGCCCTCAGTTTTTCAATTACCTGCCAGGGGGATAGGGGGTTTTCCATACTATATAAGCGGTCTTTAAGCGGTTTTGGTAAGACAGGGGAATATTAGGATTCATATCAAGAAAAGTCCAGAAAAATCCGATATTTATATAAAATGACTTGTTTTTTTGCAGGAGATGGTTATATTATATTGAGGGGTCGGTAGGGTTCCGAGCCCTCATCCTGAGGAGCAGGGCGACGAAGGATCTATGATAGTAGACCCTTATTATAATCAATACGCGATTATAAATAAATGAGTTACTATAAAATATTGGGTTTGGAGGCAGAGCCGTTTTCCACGAGCCCTGACCCGATGTTCTTCTACGAGTCGCGCGGGCATAAACTGGCCCTGACCAATCTGGTCATAGAACTGCGCCTGCGTCGGGGCTTAAGCATAATACTGGGCGACATCGGGACCGGCAAGACGACCCTGAGCCGCAAGTTAATCCAGGCGCTTTCACTGCGCGAGGGATTTAATTTTCACATTATCCTGGACCCGACTTACGAGGACGAAAAGGCCTTCCTATCCTCACTGGCCCGGACCTTCGGCATTGCCAAGCCGCTCGGCGTGGAAACAACCGAAGACACCCGGACCAGCCCGGTTAATGTGAGCGAACTCAAGGAGGCGATACAGAATTTCCTTTTCCAGAAGGGCGTGAAGGAAAACAAGACAGTCGTCCTGATTATTGACGAGGCGCAGAAACTTTCCGAGACGACACTGGAGGTGTTGAGGATTCTCCTGAACTATGAGACCAATATCGCCAAACTGCTCCAGGTGGTTCTGCTCGGGCAGTTGGAACTGCATTCCAAGGTGATTAATATACCGAACCTGATAGACCGGGTGAGTTTCAAGTATACGCTCAACCCGCTGGACCAGGATGAGGTGAGCGAGATGATAAACTACCGGCTGGGCCAGGCCGGATACAAGATAAAAAAGAGTTTATTCACCGATGATGCGGTCAAGGAGATATACCGCTGGACGCGCGGCTATCCGCGCAAGGTTTCCCTGTTATGCCACAAGGCGCTCAAGAGCATTGTGATGAATAATAAAATGGTCGTGGACAACAAGACCGTTAAAGAAATCGTTGACGAGGAGGCGAGGAACGGATGGCACTTACCAGAAAAGACAATATTACCCCAGAGGAACACCTTCTAAGATTGATTGAGAAGCCGGCCGCTCTGGAGGAGACGCCGTCTCAGAGCGATGGGCTTACGATAGTTCTGGGGAAGAAAAAGGGCTTCAGCCCGAAGGCCATTGTCAGCGGGATTCTTTTGTTTCCGGCGGCCCTTGCAGGGCTCATCCGGAAGGTATCGCTTAAGACCGTTAACCGTTTTTGCTTTGTGGTCATCACAATGCTCCTGGGTTACGCCATCTGGAGCGCGGTCTCGGCCGAGACGCCGGCAATAGAGGAACCCAATGTGAAAAAGTGGAACGTTGAGGATATGTCCGGGCAGCCCGATATCAGCGAATACTACAGCGAGGTGGACAGGCGCGATATCTTTATGGATATGTATAAACCGCCGGTGGAGCCGCCCAAGGTTACTCCGGTAGTTA
>JBFMDM010000081.1:0-9583 GCA_040753835.1 Planctomycetota bacterium | reverse complement strand
TTTACCCAAGATAAAGTCAGTTCCCTGGAGAAAGATATCAAACGTTACGAGGAGACCAATAAATCACTGGAGGCAAAGTACGAATCAAGGGACAAGGATTACCGTTCTGCCGAGATTGAAAGGCAGAAGGTAACGATAGACCTGAAGAATGCCAATGACAAAATCGCCCTGCTTGGGAAGGATAAGGATGATTTGGCCGCGTCCTTGAAGAACTCCGAATCGCTGCTGGCCAAGACAAAGGAATCAGCCGCCAAGAGCGATGAGGAACTTCGTTTGGCGCAAAAAACCCTTAAAGAGATGGAGGCGCAGAACGCCGCAACCGTAACCAACCTGCAGTCCCAGGTAGCCACGCTCAAGGAGCAGACGGATGATTTATCCAAGGCGCTTAAGGCGACGGTGGATGAAAGGGAAAAGGCCAAGGAAGAAAAGGGCAGGAACGAAACAGCCCTGGCTTCGGCGGCCAAGGAAAACAATACCCTGAAGGAGAAGAATGACCAATTGCTCAAGGACCTCTCGGCCCTGCAGAGCAAAATCAAGGTGCGGGAACACGAACTTAACGAGGCGTTGAAGAAAGAGAAGGAATCATACCAGTTGGTTCTTAACGACCTTAACACCGCCCGGGAGTCCCTGAGAAGCGCACAATGGCAGGTTTCTGAACTGCAGACCAGGAATTCCACCCTGGACAAGTCAATCGCATCCCTGCAGAATCAGTTGAAAAACCAGGAATCGGATATGCAGGCGACCATCAAGCAGTTAAGGGATATCAATACCACTTATCAGACAAGGGTGGAAGAGGCAGAAGGAAAGATAAACAACTATATGAAGGTGGAAATAGACTTCAGGCAGAAAAACTCCACTTTGGAAAAAGAACTGGCGGCTGAAAAGGTTACGAGGGATGAAAAGGTGGCAGAAGGCATAAGGCAGAAAGAAACCGACTATATTAATCGTTTAAGAGAGGCCAACGAGCGGGTTCAGAGAATGGAACAAACGCTGACCGAGGAGCGTTCGCGTTTCTACGGCAAATTGGCTGAATATGCCACAGGCAGCCGGTTATTTGAAGATGCGATAGAATATTACGAAAAGGCATTGGTTCTGACTCCCAAAAATGCCGCTATTTATTATAATATGGGTATAATCTATGATGAAAACATTGATAATCCATCCAAGGCAATATTCTGTTATAGTAAATATTTGGAATTGGCGCCTGACGCGAAAGACCGCGACACGGTAAAGAAATACATTGAGAATTGCCAGAAGCGCCTTAAGGGCTCAAAAGACGGTTTTAAATAGGCGTTTGGATTTTTGTCTATCGTATATAGGGGGATCCTACTCCCCTAATACCCCTGTCCTACCCCCCTAATAGGGGAGTCCTGCACCCCTTATAGAGATACCCTACTCCCCTAATAGAGGAGTCCTACCCCGCTAATACCCTCTACCCTATTCTCTCAATCTAAAAATAAAACACCATTTTTATTGACCCATCGCATACTTTGTGGTATTTTCTATGGATAATAGAGAAGGGTAGAAAGAGTACTGTCTTATGAGACGAAGAGTGTTGATTATGGGTGCGGCGGGCAAGGATTTCCACGTCTTTAATACCGTTTACCGCAACAACCCGGATTACGAGGTGGTCTGCTTTACCGCCACCCAGATTCCCAATATAGATAACCGGCTTTATCCCCCGGAATTATCCGGTTCTTTATATCCCAAAGGCATTCAGATTAAGCCCGAATCGCAACTCGTCAACCTTATCAAGGAGCATAATGTCCAGGAGGTGGTTTTTGCCTACAGCGACGTTTCCTACGACTATATTGAGGGTAAGAAGAAGATGGTCCAGGAGGCCGGAGCGGAATTTACACTGCTTGACCCGGTCAAGGTGATGCTCAAGTCCGCCAAGCCGGTGATTGCGGTTTGCGCAGTCCGGACCGGAGCGGGCAAGAGCCCGACCAGCCGCCGGGTGGTTGATATCCTTAAGAAATACAATAAACGGACTGCGGCAGTGCGCCATCCGATGCCTTACGGCGACCTGGTCAAGGGCATGGTCCAACGTTTCGCCACCTTTGAAGACCTGATTACGCATAAATGCACCATTGAGGAGCGCGAGGAATACGAACCGCATCTCCAGAAGGGCGCCTTGGTCTATGCCGGCGTGGATTACGAGAAGATTCTGCGCGAGGTGGGAAAAGAGGTAGACGTGGTCATCTGGGACGGCGGCAATAACGATACGCCGTTCTACAAGCCGGACATGCATATTACCATTTGCGACCCCTTGAGGCCGGGGCACGAACTTTCCTATTATCCGGGCCGGGCCAATTTTGAGATGGCCGATGTTCTGATTATTAACAAGGTGGATACGGCTAAGCCGGAGAACGTGGAATCAATCCTCAAGAACGCCAAGCAGTATAATCCCAATGCCCAGATTATTATGGCCAATTCGCCCGTCTTTGTCTCCGACCCGGACAAGATTAAGGGCAAAAAAGTACTGGTCATAGAGGATGGCCCGACCGTGACGCACGGCGAAATGGGCTATGGCGCGGGATTTATTGCGGCCAAGAAATACGGCGTGTCCGAAATTATCGACCCCAGACCATTTGCCAGCCCGATTATCAAAGAGGTATTTGACAAGTATCCCCAGACCACCCAGGTCCTGCCGGCCGTGGGTTACAGCCCGGAGCAGATAAAAGACCTGGAAACGAGCATTGAAAATTGCCCCTGCGACGTGGTGGTGATTGCCACGCCCATTAACCTGGGCTGGGTCATCAAGATAAACAAGCCCTGGGTCAGGGTGACCTACGAACTTGAGGAGATTTCCAAGCCGAAGTTGGAAGATATAATGGTTCAGAAGTTCGGCTGGGCGAGCCAGAGCCATTCAGGCCGGCATGATAACATCCAGATGATGGCGCGGCCTTAGAGCCAGTTTGAGCGTAGCGAACTCCGCAGAGACCGCGAAGCGAATTACTGGCTCTTATCCCGTATCCCCCGATGTAACATCGGGGGAGGAGGGAGTAAATATAGAAAGATTATCATGAATACCCAATTCCCCGAACTGATACCCCGGCTGGAGAGTTATTCAACGATTAAAACCTGGCGCGAGCACGATGGGCGTTACCGCCTGCAGGGTACCAGATGCCGCAAGTGCTCAGAGAAATGGTTCCCGCCCAGGGTCGGGTTGCCCTGTCCCAAGTGCCATGCCATTGATATGGAGCCGTATGAATGCTCCAGAACCGGCGAGGTGATCTCGTTCCAGTTGGAGGTTATGGGTTATCCGGCTATGGGCTACGGCGAACTTTCGCCCCGCAAGATATGCATTATCAAACTGGACGACGGAATTCATATCATCGGTGAGGTGGTTGACTGCGGCGAGAACGACGTCCATCCGGCCGAGCCGACCAGGAACAAGCCCGGCACGCTGGTCAAAATGGTCTTCCGCAAGCAGAAGCGGGAGGAAAATGGCAACTGGATGTACGGGTATAAGTTTGTCATAGACCCGGCACATAAGGGATAAGACACCAGTTAGGCCTCGTCCCAGTGGGACTCGGCAACTTATCCAGCACATAATTTATGTGCTGGGCAGGCAAATAACCGACCCGGAATAGATGAAAATAAGCAAGGGATTATTTTTTACACTTCTTCTATTGTTTTTTGTAATCACCCCGGGCGTCAAGATAGGAATTCTTGACGGCATTCCCTTGACAAACGAGTTAGATTGGTTTGTTCTTCTGGCAATAATTATCACCTGGATATCAATAAGATTAGAGCGGGCGGAAAATGTTTCAAGGTATTTCTTAATAACGTTAATTTCCGTGGCGATACTGAAAATATGCCTTATCTTTCTGTATACCCCGTTTGGCCTGACCGGTAAATACTATGCCAATTCCGCCGAATGGCAGGGTAACTACGAAAGGTCTGTTGACTATCCTTTGCTGGAGGGGACGCGAATAGATGATAGGATTGATTTTACCGGCCGGAGTCATTCCGTCCTACACAACCATTTCAAACTCCACTTCCTGAACGACCTGAAATATAATTTATACGGACCGGATAAACCACATCGGATGACGTTGCCGTTTTCAGTAATCTGGGATTGTTATATTTTTGTTCCGGCTGATATTGCCGTGAATATCGGTGTATCGGCAAGTGGCTATGCGTCTCTTTATATTAATGACAATCATCTGGAAGTCAGGGATGGTGAACATTCCATGCCTGTTTTATTGCATAAAGGCAACAACCGCGTCCAACTGAAATATGCGGTTCCAGACCTGCGCAACAGGTCTATTACGCTCTTTTGGGATAAAGGTTTTCCTGGTGACAAGATAGTCATTACCGGGAATAACCTTTTCCCGTCCGAAATAACTGCATCTGCCTATTATATTAATAAAATAGTTTATTGGATTAATATACTACTACATTTATTTATGGCATACCTGTCAATCCGGACAATAATCAGGTGTGCGCCAACGGTGGCAATTGCTCCTGGATTTCCTGTGATTGCCGGCGGTATATTTCTTGCCATTGGCATTGCGCATACCTACTGGCGATGGTTGGGTCCGGCCGAATTCGTGCTCTCCGGCGGGGATGACTGGCTTACTTATGAGAGTTTCGCCAGGTCCATAATCATGGATGACACGGTAGGCAAAGACGCATTTTATTATGCGCCTTTCTATTCATACTTCCTTGCCTTATTGCATCTGGTTTTCGGCGAGGAGTGGATTTATGTTATTTTCGCCCAGTATTTTCTGGCATTTCTTATGCTTTTGCTTCAGCACAGGATTGCAACGGCGTTATTCAGCAGGAAAAGCGCTGACATCTCTATTGTTATCAGCGCCTTGCAATTCCTGGCGCTCGGCTATCCGCCTGTGCTTCTGGCAACCGTTCTGATATCGTTTCTGCTTATGGCGGCTTTATATATGATTATGCAGATGTCAGTACATACTCCGGCAAAGGTAATACCAGCCGGGCTGGTTACGGGGCTGGCGATTATTACCAGGCCGGAATTTCTATTAATGCCACTTATACTGGTTGTTTTCCTGTTCCGCCAAGCGATGGTCAGGAAATATACTTTGGCGGTTGTTTTCGTCTCAGCCGCCGCTTTATTTCCACTGGGAGTGGCATTGAGGAACTATCTTGTAGCAGGGAGATTCGTTCTGACCACCAATATGTCGGTAAACCTGTCAATAGGCAATCCGGCGCCGCCTGCAGTTGTTATAGACCGGCAAGCCGCAGGCAATTATCCGTCCTTCATTAGAAATAATGGGGAATTGCTTGAGGTGGTTGAGTACCTGAGGCAGAAACCCTGGGTATTCATAAAGGGGCTGGCCAGAAAATTTGTCTACTGTTTCGGATTCAATCTTGACGAGAGCAGAAGGTTTGAACCGGTGATTATAATTCCGGCATTCCTTTTCGTATTAGGCCTTGCCTGGCTTATATGGTCCGGCCGGGAGACACACTGGCTGTTGCTTTCCATAATTATACTGCATATCGGTATACTGACGATTTTCTTCCCCTGGACCTACCGTTTCCGGCTGGTTGCGCCGGTATTTTCGCTGATGAATATTTATGGCGGTATTTTTCTGGAAAAGGTATACTGTTTTTTGGTAAAAAGGCGTTCTGATTGCATTGATGAAGCGAAGTAAGTTATGAAGTATCCTGTTTTGCTTGTTATTTTCATTATCCATGCCCTGGTTTTCGGGAACCTCTACCGCAAGAAGCGCAAATATTACTACCTGATACTCACCTTTGGGTTTCTTTTCCTGATAGGTTATTATCTGCTAATGACCCTTAAAGTTGAGGCCAACAGTTTATTGGTTGCCTTTCGCTGGATCGGCATTACCGTGGCCACAGTCGGCGGCGCATTATTACTCAAGGCGCAATTGAAGTCGCTGAAGACCTGGCTGATGATGAATCCCAAGACGATGATGCTATTTTTGCGGATAATCCTTGCCTATGTTAAGTTCAAGGATAGAATAAATCGGGTATTTAACAATAATGAAGGAGATAAATCAACTATGTCCAAGAAACCGCTGTATATAATGGTAATCTTTCTGTGTCTGGTGGCAGTATTAGCGGCTGATAAATTTATAAGTACGCGCGCGCCGGATACGCTGACCAAAGGCGATATGCGGATTGTTTATAAACATGCTAAGGAGGAAGACGCCGGATTCCCATACCGTTTTAACCTGACCGTTTCCTCTCGCTCGATTAAGGTGCCGACCGACGGGGTAAAGGCCTATTGGATGAAAGGCGAGGACTACCGGGCCAAGAAAAACAACCTGCAGAAATCCGACTTTAACGTTACCACTATGGAGACCACCGACGACGGCCTGTTTACCGCGTCCCTGCCGACCAGGGAAAAGAATACCCGCTACGCCATGTTCATGGAAATCACGGATGGCACAAAAATCATCACAACCCTGCCTGAGAATGCCATGGAGGCCCATAAGTTCTACGGGATTTCCTACAAGACCGACCCCAACAAACCGGCTTTACTGGTTCATATTGTTCTGATGCTGGTTGCGCTGATGTTTCTGATTCACGCATTCTATTACGCCTTTAATTACCTCTGGAACCGCCATGATTGGATTATAGGCAAATCCACCTCCTCGCTTTTTTGGGGCATTGTTTGCTACGGTGTCTCGGCCTTTCCGCTGGGCATCTGGATAGAATACGAAAAATACGGCACCTACTGGACCGGATTTCCTCTGGGTTGGGACGTGACCGACTCCAAGACGCTGTTCAATTTTGTCTATTGGGCAGTTGTGGTTATCCTGATGAATGGGACCATCTTCTCTAAGAACAAGGAAAAGGACGTAATCAGTTATAAAACCTACGCCTGGGTGGCGATTATGGGCGGTATCCTGACTATGGTGGTCAGGTTTGCCATCCCCCACGGAGATATTTAATTACACACGTTGTCATTCCTGCGGAAGCAGGAATCCAGACTACTTGGGAATTACTGGATTCCCACTTTCGTGGGAATGACACAGAAGGAAGGAATATTTAGTATGTCTGAGAATAAATTCCCCAAATGGCCATTATATGTGACCGTACTTATCGGTCTGATTATTGCTTTATATTATTCCTTCGGGATGCTGATGGCCGTGACCAGCCGGCACCGGGCCAAAGAGGCCGGGCCATACAAGGTTGAATTCTCAGAGCGGGGCGAGCGGATGCTTGGTATGCCTACCCGACTGAACCTGCAGGTGGTTTCCGAGGCCAAACCAAAGACCGTCAGCCTGTCATATTACACCTTGAACCGTGAGGAAGCCGGCCCGGCAATGATTTATCACAAGGTGCCTATGAAAAAGGAATTCACGACCAAGCCCATGGTTCAGGCCGGCAATAGCGGGCTTTATTCAGTGGTCCTGCCGCCGTTGATGGAAAAGGCCGCACAGTATTTCTACTATTTTATCCTGATTGACGAATCAGGCAAGACCTACGACTTCAAGCCGGCCGGAGATAATGATAATCCAGAACCCGGTTGTGTTACATACCGCGGCGAAGGCACGCACTGGGTGACTGTACTCCATATCGCCCTGATGATTCTGGTGGTGTTCTTTATGCTTCACGTAATCTATTCTTCACTGGCGCACATTGCCCTGAATACCTTTCCTGTCAGCAAGGCAGTTCACGCCGGTTGGTGGGCCAATATATTTTTCTTCCTGACCAGTTTTCCTATTGGGCTGTATGTATCCGGGGTCGCCTACGGCCGGCCCTGGACCGGTGTTCCGCAGGTCTGGGCCTGGAACGACGCCGATAATAAGAGTTTGGCTATTTTTGTCTATTGGGTGGTCATATTATTCCTTATCTGGGGGGTGAGCAAGGGAAAGAACAAAATCAGCGCCAAGGCATACGCCTGGCTGAGTTTAATCGGCGCCATTGCGACTATATATCTGTTCTTGTCAGGAGGGCACAACTAACTCAAAAGATGAGAGATGATAGAGGAAAGATAATAGATAAGAAAGGGTAGAGATATGAGTCAAGAATTCTGGAGATGGAAAGAATACAATAAAAAGATAGACGGAGCCAAGGACTGGAAAGAGGCCAAGATTATCACGGCCGGCGTGGACGTCGGCTCGGTTTCATCCAAGGTGGCCATTATGACGGACGGTGAATTATTCTCCTATAGTTTAATGCGTACCGGTTCGGACAGTTCCGAGAGCGCCACCAAGGCCTTGAACGGCGCTATGGAAGGCACTGGCCTGACCCTGGATAAGATTCATTACGTGGTTGGCACGGGCTACGGTCGGGTCAATGTGCCGTTTGCCAAGAAGGCCATTACCGAGATTGCCTGCCACGCCCGGGGCGCCAATTTCATCTGGGGCCCGTCGGTTCGGACCGTGCTTGATATGGGCGGCCAGGACTGTAAGGCTATCAAGTGCGACGAAAAGGGTAAGGTCACGGCATTCCTGATGAACGACAAGTGCGCGGCCGGCACCGGACGCGGTATGGAGGTCTTTGCCGACCTCCTGTCGGTCCAGATTGAACAGATGGGTGACCTGTCATTCTCGGTGGACAAGGAACCTGAACCGGTCTCATCCACCTGCGTGGTCTTTGCCAAGTCCGAGGCCGTGGGGCTCCTGCGCCAGGGTTGGACCAAGGAAAAGGTCATTGCGGCATATTCATCGGCAATGGCGCACCGGGTCTTTACGCTCCTGGAAAAGGTCGGAGTGGAAAAGGACTTCGTCATTACCGGCGGCATCTCTAAGAACAAGGGCGTGACCCAGCGCATAGAGAAGGAACTGAAGATTACGGCGCTGTCCATGCCTGAGAAATACGACGCGGCGCTGGCCGGGGCAATGGGTGCGGCCCTGTTTGCCAAGGCGTTGGTTGAAAAAGAGAAGAGATGATAGATTAAAGATGAGAGGGAAGAAATAAAGGAAAAAAGATAAAAGGAAAAACATGAGAGACGACCCGTTATTCAAGTATCCGGCTTATGTTAAGGCGCTGGAGTTGTTTGACAGAACATTTGAAGATACGGAAAATCTTCTTGGTGATATCAGAGGGAGGGAAATAGCCAAACAGATAATAAGATGCGTTGGTTCAATATCAGCCAACTTTGAAGAAGGATACGGACGCGGGACTACAAAAGAGTTCATTCATAGTTTACGGATATCTAACGGCGAAGCCAGGGAATCCAAGGGGTGGTATTGGAGAGGCCGAAGATTCTTTTCAGAGGACTTAGTAAACAAGCGGATGAAAGAGATAGGGGATGTAATTGCTTTAATCAGTTCAATGATTAGGACAATGGGAAGCAAGAAGTAATTTATTTTCTCTCATCTATATTTTTTCATCTATCATCTATTGACATATGCTTGCCAATTACGGTTACAAAGACGGTTCTGGCGATTTCTTCATCACCATAGACACGGACAAATGCAACGGTTGCGGCGAGTGCATCAAGGCCTGCCCGGTAAAGGTATTGGAGATGATAACGGACGAGAGCGACCCGTTCCGAGAGATACCGGTTGCGGCCGTAACCGACGAGCACCGCAAGAAAATCAAGTATTCCTGTTCACCCTGTAAGGGCGCCCAACACAAGGACGCTTCAGACCTGCCTTGTGTTAAATCATGTTCCCCAGGCGCC
>JBFMDM010000080.1:0-9663 GCA_040753835.1 Planctomycetota bacterium | reverse complement strand
AAAGCGAAGGGTTAGAGCCCGTTAGGGATTCCGGCCCGAAGGGGCGGAAGACCGTTATCCCTCGACCCCGTAGGGGGTCTCGGGACGAGAACCCCGAAGGGGCTGGCTCTTATCCCGCACATAAAACCTTATGTGCGGGGGTGTTACCCCAGCGAGATATATTACAGGTTACATTACGGAAAGAGGTATAATAAGCGCTTTAAATATCTTGACAAAATAATTACGGGTTGATAAAATTTATTACTATGAGCAGGCAAAAAGAAGGATTGGTAAAATACTGGGTTGATTCATCCGGGATTGATTTTAAAGCGA
Organism: Planctomycetota bacterium; assembly: GCA_040753835.1. Classification (GTDB taxonomy): domain Bacteria; phylum Planctomycetota; class MHYJ01; order JACQXL01; family JACQXL01; genus JACRIK01. Next base: position 9,351 of record JBFMDM010000080.1, on the reverse strand, counting down.
TGGAAAGCTTGTTCAGCAACGGGCATTATGCATGGTCGTTGTTTGTCGGTCACCTGGTCATTGAGAAATTATTAAAGGCCTATTATGTAAAAGTCATTGATGGGAATGTTCCATATCTTCATCATTTACTGCAAATTGCAGAGGAGGCCGGTCTTGAACTATCCGATGAGCAGAAAGACCTTTTACTTGAGGTCACAACATTTAATCTAAAGGCCCGCTACCCGGATTATAAGCAACGTTTCTATAAAAAGGCAACAAAAGAATTTGCCGCCTTATATTCGCAAAAAATAAAGGAGATTAGAGCATGGCTATTAGAGAAAGTAACCGGTTAATTGATAAGATTGTCGGTCGGTACCTGGATATTCTCAAAGAAAATAATATCCCTCTCTGGCGGGTATATATTTACGGTTCGTATGCAAAGGGTTCCTATCACAAAGAAAGCGATATAGACCTGGCTGTTTTTTGGGATAAAGACGATATTGACGGGTTTGAGGAAGATGCCCAGTTGCTGAAATTGACCAGGCAGGTGGATTTGAGAATAGAACCTCATTCGTTTGCCCGCCCGGACTTTGCCGAAGACGATCCTTATATCGCCCACATAATAACCACAGGTAAAAGAATAATCTAAGAGCGTCTAACAAAATGAGCCAATCCCGATAAATCGGGTAACTATATCATAGACCTTGTAGTTGCCCAATTTATTGGGCCTGCCTGCGCCGTATTCGTCGCGGCAGGCAGGTCCGTTTAATCTCACTGAGTCGCCTTTGGAGACCCGTTGTTCGGAATTATGTAGGCGTCCCCCGAATAGTAATAGCGCCAAAAATGAAAGGGGGTCAGATAACCTGCTAATCCAACCGTGATGACCTGCTAACCCAACGGTAATGACCTGCTAATCCAACCGTGATGACCTGCTAACCCAACCGTGATGAGCGTGTCTAAAAACTCTATTTTTGGTGCCAAGATATACTATAATATTGTATAATATTTTAATATTGCCTACTACTAATGAACGAGTATCTTAGTTTTTGGACAGGCTCGGTGTCACCGAGGCTGTCTATTGGCTTAAAGGGGACTGTCTGTTGGCCGCAAGAGGGGTGTCTTTTGGCCGCAACTACCCTGTCTCTTGGCTTAAAGTCGGGTGTCTCCTGGCCCAAGCAGGACTGTCTTCCGGCGTTTACCGCTCTGTCTCTTGGCTGGGAATGGACTGTCTTTTGCTGATAACGGGGGTGTCTCTTGGATTGAAGAAGGGTGTCTTTTGGCCCAAGCAGGACTGTCTTTTGCCCCGTGGTAACCTGTCTCTTGGTCCGAGGGTATCTGTCTGCCGGTTCAAAAGGGACTGTCTTCTTGGGTAAAGATGGGTGTCTCCCCACCCTACCCCCCACCACCCCCCTTTTTCAGGAAAATCAAGCGATTCCAGCCGACATCCAGAAAAATACGGATTTGGGGTTCGTTTTGCGGTCCCTACGGGTTCGGAAAAATCCGTATTACGAAAAAGTAACAGAAATTACCAAAAAGTAACAGAATTAGGATAGATGAGAGATGAAAGTGGAGAGATGAGAGGGAATTTCTGAATATCTTACCTATGACATTAAATACTCTAATCTTATAGTAAATAAGGAGTTGTGGTAATCAGCCCGTATTTTCTTTCATCTTTTTTCTCTCATCTTTCATCTTTTCCCTCTGTTTTGGCACGGTATTTGCATATATAAAAGGTATAAAAGGCAACCACAAAGGGCACGAAGGACACAAAGAAAGGTGGTTTTTATGACTAAAATGAGAAATGATGAAAGCGGTTGGCAAAGTAGGAGACCTGCAGACCCGCCTGATGGACGGGCAGACCGGCAGACCAGCAGACCGGTAGACCAGCGAAGCCAAACCCTGACCCATGCCCTAATCTCCATCGTGATGTTGTTCCTTACGGCCATAATGGTGTATGCGATTATATTTACTTGGAATCTGGACCCGAGCACGCAAGGCAGCTACACGGTCTCGGACAGCACCATCCGGGTCATTAGCCCGCCGGCTATAGCGGAGTTGATTCGTCAGCCCGCGGTAACCTATGTTCACGATACCAAGAGCGAATACGACACTGGTGATTATGGCTCACCGGCTAATCTGGCTTCTTATCCGGATACCTTTTACATCCGCTTGGCCCGGCACCCCAACGGAGGGTTATATTCGGACGGTAATTTTACCTCCCGTGTCAGTCCAGTAACCAATACCTCCTGGAGCGGGCTTTCCTGGTCAGACCTACGTTCGGAGATATCCGGGACCGGCGAGGCGAATATCACCGCACTTTATCATATGAATAATGCCTGGAGCGATAGTGCGGGCGTTGCGAATGACGGCACCCCCTCTGGCGCGGTCTTTGCCACCGAAGGCGTCTTTAATCAGTCCGGTTCTTTTAACGGCTCAACGGCATATGTTACTGTGCCTAATAACGCGGAGTTGGATTTTGCCGGCAATAATTTTACCGTTGAGGCCTGGCTCAAGACCTCTTCCGCGGCCAGCCAGACCATCGCCCAGAAACGGGATGCCAATTATGGTTGGAAATTCTGGGTCCCGGCGACCTCTACCTCCATTGCCCTTTCTCTGGTGGAATACGATGAGGACAATCTGGTCTATGTATTAACCACTGTGGCCGGTAATGTCCCGGTGACGGATAACCAGTGGCATCATGTGGTGGGAGTCCGTTCCGGCGGTGTCATCACGGTCTATGTGGATACCCGGCCCGTGGGGAGTATTAGTTTGTTAAACCCTGCCACGACCGCGACCAATACCGCGGCTCTGGAAATCGGCCGCGACCTCGGACCGGCTGAATATTTCAACGGCCAGATAGAAGAACTTACACTTTACAAAGGCCGGGCACTGAGCCAATCCGCCATCAATGACCACTACGAGAAAAGTTTAGGGCTTCGTTTTCAGGTCAGGGTCTCTAATGATCCCGCCTTCGGCGGGATTGATTTTACCGGTCCGACCGGTGTAGGTGATTATTATACGAGTGCGGCACTGCCCACACCTTCGGTCTCATTTTCCCGGACCGGACAGTATCTCCAGTATCGGCCGTATTTTGCCTCATCGGCCGCGGGTCTGACACCCAAACTTGTTTCTATTACGGCTCAAGGCACGACCCCGTTCACAGACGATACCCGTGACGAGTTCTATCAAGGAACTTTCAGTCAGACAGCGCTTAATTCGGATTATATCCGGTTGTTGACGACCTATGAGCCGACGGCCGAGCGGACAGGCAACGAGCCGGGTCTGGTCGCACTCTGGCATATGAACGAGGGCGCGGGCGGGACGACGGCCGACTCGGCCCTGGTTGACACCTATGATGATACCGGCTCGTTAGGCGGCGGGGTGATTACCAATACGCCGGCCTGGGGGGTGAACACGGGGACCTGGAAGGCGCCGCCGACCAATGCCCTGTCCTTTGACGGTATCAATGACTATGTTTCGGTTGCGCATACCTCAGACCAGACCCTGAAGTATGCCCTGACAGCCGAGGCCTGGATAAGATTCGGGAATAACTTCCCTATCTCTTACACCACCCCGGCTGTGGTCTTAGAGAAGCCCGCGGCCTACCGGCTCAGATTCAATAATAAGACCAGTCAATTGGACTTTGAGTTATATGACAATGCGGCACCGGCCCCGGGCTGGGCAAAGGATAGCGGCGCTGACTCTAAGGTCGGCACAGCACGGCTGGTCCACTGTATGGCTGAATATAAAGGTAAGGTCTATATCGGCACGGGCGGCGACTGGACCGAGGGCACGGCCGGCACGACCGCTGATGGACGGGTCTATTCCTGGGATGGCAGCGCCTGGACCGAAGAAGCCGGTTTTACCGCCCTGACACCCCTTCAGGAAAATGTCTGGTCTATGGCCGTCTTTAAGGACAAACTTTATGTCGGCACCGGTGTGCCGGATGGTCTCCTGCGCCAGTTTGACGGCACGACCTGGACCCAACTCTGGGATACAGCTCAGGAAGGGATTACCGCTCTTTGCGCCTTTCAGAACGCCCAGGGAGAGGACTATCTTTATATCGGCCAGGGCACGGGTAATGGCGACGGCGATATCTACCGCTGGAATGGCACCTTGCCATTCAACGCCGTGGACGTCGTCAAGGTCTATGACGGCACGGCCGATGTGATTCATTGTTTTACCACCTATCAGGTAGGCGGTAAAAAGTTTATCGTGGCAGGTCAGGGTAACGATGTTACTGAGGCCGCGGTGCTTGCCAGCGAGCAGGGTGCGAGTTTTTCCTTCTGGGAGAGATGGGGTAACGACCTCAAACCTGGTGCGGGTAATTACGAATCTGTTTTTTCACTTGCCGTTTATAATTTTGATACCCCGTCTGACAATGAGAACCAGCCGGAGTTAATTGTCGGCGCGGGACTCTCGGGCGGTGAGGCGGATGTATTCTGGTATAATGACAAGACCGGTCAGAGCGGTAAGTGGGAAAACCCTCAGGGTGTCGCGGCCTATGAAAGGGTGAATAGTTTAGCGGTCTACAATAATAAACTCTATGCCGGGATGGGGCAGAACGCGGGTGACTCGGATATCTTTGTCTATGATGGCCGGGCCTGGGATGCGGGCAATCCGACCGCGGGCTGGACCAAGGACACGGCATTTGAGGGCACGACCGGTGCATCATATGAAGTGGTCCGGATGCTTCAACCCTCTTCGGATGGCTATAAATTATACGCCGGGATGGGTAGGAGCACGGCTGGTGAGGCGGACCTGTATATCTACTCGGTTACACCACCGGTTAAGATATCTTCCCAGACGATAACCTGGACGGCCGGGACCTGGTATCATATTGCGGGCGGATTTGACGGGGCGACGATGTTTTTAGCCGTGAATGGCGTGACCGAGGCGACCCTGAACAAGGCGTTCCTGGTCGCGCCCAGAACCGACCCGCTCTATCTCGGCGGTAATCCTAATTCAAGAGAGTACTTTAACGGGACCATAGATGAGGTCGCACTTTATAAGCAGAACTATCTGGGCTTCCGGACGAACGGTGTTTTTACCGGCCCGACCCTTACCTCAAGCAATGGCTCGCTGGTTACCTGGGAACAACTCTCCTGGAATGAGGAGGACGCCTATGGAGATGAATTAATCCCTGCCACGGGTCTGCAGGCATTATGGCATCTTAACCAGGACTGGCTGGATGGTTCTGGGAACAGCAATACCCTGGCCCCGTTGAACGGGGCGGGTTTTAATACGGCTTATTACCGCTATGGCGGCGCCTCAGGTAATTTTGACGGGATAGATGATTATGCGCGGGCATTAGATAATCCGCCGTTTAACTGGAGCACGGCCGGGCTTTCCATAGAGGCCTGGATTAAGACCGGTGCGACCGTACCGCAGACCATTGTCGCCAAGGGCACTTCACCGGCTTATGAGTTTAATTTAGGTATCAATTCACTTTATTATCCGGCCTTCTGGGTCTCGGCTGATGGCGCGGTCAAATCACCCATTGCGACCGGTCCAGCCACGGTAGTTGACAACAACTGGCGTCACATCGCGGCGGTCTATAACGGCTCAACCGTGGTGGTGTATGTGAACGGTGAGGCCGGCGAGGCAAAGAACTTCACCGGAGCGGTCTTTAACGGGGCAGGTCAACTCTGGGTCGGGATGGATGAAGAGGCGCTCTGGGCATTCCAGGGTCAGATAGATGAGGTGGCGATTTATAACCGGGCACTCTCGCCTGACGAGGTCTTGAGCCATTATAAACACGGCGCACTTACTTTAAGATTTCAGGTCAGGGCCGGCAACACCAACCCGCCGGTCGGAAGTTTTATCGGTCCGGACGGCACCACCGCTTCATATTATACCATTGGCTTGGGCGAGACCCTGACCCATCCGACTATTGCCAATTACTTTGTCCGACCTTATATTCAGTATCAGGCCGATGTTGCCACGGCTAACAATAAGTATAGTCCAAAGTTAGAAGGGGTCAAGGTCAGGCACTCAAACTGGTATAGCGCGTCCGCGCCCTGGGCCAGGGTGGTCTCAGGCCAGGGCTATGCCAATCCCATCTGCACCGTAAGCCAGCAGTTGACCAACAATTCCTGGGGTGCGCCGAGCACTGGTTCTGTCCGATACAGATTCTCACCTGATAACGGAACGAACTGGTATTATTACAATATAGGAACTACTTCCTGGACCAGTATTGCCGAGGCCGCAGCATACAGTAGTGACACGACCAACGCCTTGGCAGACCTGAACAAGGCAATCTGGAACAGGTTCCCGAATAATATAGACCCGCCCACGCCCCTGCCCGGGACATTCAGATGGAAGGCATATCTGGTCTCTGACGGGCTTCAGGCCGTGGCTTTAGACAGCGTCTCGTTTACGGATGTGTATTTTGAGGTCAAGTTGCCTAACGGCGGCGAGAACCTCTCGGCCGGCGGCTCCTATGACATCACCTGGGACTATTCAGGCGCAGCCGGCTCTACGGTAACATTAGAATATTCCATTGCAGGTGATTCCGGTCCCTGGTATCCGGTTACCACCACCTCCATAGCAATCACGCCGACCTTGTTCACCTGGAACCCGGTTACCAATGTCAATTCCACGAACTGCTACATCAGGGCAACGACTAATCTGGGCTTACAGGATAAGTCAAACAGCAATTTCAACATCGTGCCTGGTGAGATATCCAGTATTGACTCGGTCACCTCGCCGCTGGCTAACGAGATATATAAGGCAGGCAATACGATGCCGATAAGTTGGACCAAGTCCGGCTCTTTTGCCACGGTCAAGATAGAGTATTTTGATAACGGGATAATCTACACAGGTGCTGGTGCACCTCCTTTATCCACAGCCAACGACGGCTATTATGAATGGCCCATCCCGTCTACTATTACAATAACCAATAAAGGCAAGGTCAAGGTCTCGCTGACCGATGATTCGTCGTCCAAGTTTTCGGACGGTAATTTCATCATCAAGCAGAGGATAACCGTGACCGGCAAATTCAGCGGGACCGGCGCGGGCGCGCCTTATGCATTCGTGGTGGATTCCACAGCCGATAACGTTACATGGACCATAGACGGCGTCAATCCGAACGGCACGCCAGGGGCTGAGGTGCAAATTGATTACAGCCGGGATGACTTCAACTTTGACATCAAGTCGGTTACCAGCACTGTCATAACCGGCACGAACTTATATAATTGGCAGATACCGTCTGATGTCGGTCCTAATTATAATGTCAAGGTGCGTGTCAAGGCAAAATGGGCGACCTATCCGTTTGACGCCGAGGATACCAGCGATGCCGGGTTTAAGATAAAGGGTTTAATATCGTCGGTTGGCAAGCCCGGAGCCGGCGATATCCTGCGGGTGAGCGACGGCGATGAATTTACCACCAATGACGCCGAGACCATTACCTGGACCAGGAAGGGTAATATTTCGCAATATAAAATAGAAATATCAACCAACGGGCTGGCTGGGCCGTATTATGAGGCCCGTCCTTCAACTGCCGGCGTGGATATGGGCTCTTACATCTCCACCACCTTTGAGGTGCCGATTACCACTTCTTCTCAATGTGTTATCAGGGTATCTGATATGGCGGATTCCACAGAGGTAAGCGGAACCTCGTCCGCCTCGTTCTTTACCATCCGCAACCGGTTGATTCTGGATAAGACATTTATTAACGACAAGATATTTACGGTCGGCGATGCGGTCAACGGTATCGTGCCGATTACCTGGACCAACCGCGGCGCAATCCCGGCCGTGGAGGTTCATTATTCCAAATTAGGCACCTTTGCCGATGCGGCGCTACTGGCTACCATAGACCCAAACAATGCCCATAATGCCCAGAACGGCTGGGCCTGGACCATTGAGAACAACCGCGATACCTTCCCGGCCAAGACCGGTAAAATCAGAATCAGGCAGGTTACTGATAACAATGTCTATGATATGAATGACCTGGGCTTCAAGATTCGCGGTCAAATCAACGTGATTACCCCGACCAACGGCGATGTCTGGGTGGTGGGTGAAGACCGGTATGTAACCTGGACCTGCCAGGGTAATATCAGCCAGGTGGAGATAAGATATACCCTGGATAACGGGGGCGATGGCTATCCGGTGACCCAGAATATCGGGGCCGCGCCGATTGCCTCAAGCAACGGTACCCGGTGGTATGGGCCCTGGACAGTGCCGAACAGCATCGCCAACCAGATAAAGGTCAAGGTCTTTGACTATAACGACAACCCGGTTGAGGGCATCTCAACCGGATTATTCACCATAAGGGGTAAGTTGGAGATAACAGAGCCGCTGTCCAATACCAAGTGGTCCGTGGGCGGTTCAGGGATTATCAATTGGAACCCGACCGGTTCCATCGGCGATATCCAGGTGCAATACCTGCAAAAGGATACTGACCCGGCAGTTGATGCCAACTGGACCGTGATTACCACCATCAATGCGGCCATCGGTGGCTGCACCTGGAATCCGGTGGGCGATGTGATTACTCCTTCGGCCCTGATTCGCCTGAAGCCGACCATTTCCTGGCGGTCCAATACACCGGTTTCCGAGCCGTTTACCATAAACAGCAGGATACAGGTGGGCAAGCCGGTATTCGGCGACCCGTATTTTGTCTATAATGCGCCGACCCAGGTTACCGAATACCCGATAACCTGGACCTATACCGGCTCGGTAGCCCAGGTTCAGGTGCAATATAAGGTCGGGGCAGGCGCCTGGACGCCGATTACCACCACTTCAGCCGGCTCATTCGGCGTGCGTAATGATTTCACATTTAGGGTGCCTGATAATATTTCCGACAGTGTGTTCGTGCGGGTGTTGGATGCGGACAGTGGGCATCCGGCCTCGGACAGCCCTAATTCGGCCCAGTTTGCCATCAAGGGTTATCTCAAGTCAGGCGCGCCGGCGGCCGGCGCATTGTGGACTGCCCTGGAAATCAATAAGCCCATTACCTGGTCAGCCGTAGGCACCCCGAGCAGCGGGGTATTTGATAATGTCAAGATTGAATACACCAGTAATACCACTACTCCGACCTGGATTCCGGTGATTGCCTCAACGGCCAATATCTCGTCAACCAATAACACCTATTCCTGGCCGACCGTGGCGGATGTCTCGTCAGATGACTGCAAGATACGGATTTCCGGCATAGACGCCCTGCATAGCAATGTGGTTGCCGAGAGCGGCATCTTCACCATCCGGGGCTATGTCAACGTGGTCTCGCCGGTTGCCAATGCCAGTTTCACGGTTGCCCAGACGCCGGTCAAGATACGGTGGAACAAGTCATTAGCCGTGAACAAGGTTGCGCTCTATTACCGGACAAACGGCGGCTCGTGGAACCCGATTGATGCGAACTACAGCGGCGGCGGCGGT
>JBFMDM010000079.1:0-9886 GCA_040753835.1 Planctomycetota bacterium | reverse complement strand
TCCTGGCGGATAGACCCCAGCGGCTTGTTATACCTGCACATACAGGTCGGCGTGACGACACCGTAAGTTCGTTAAAGCAACGGGGCGTTTCCGACATAATGTCGGAGCGCCCCGTCTTTTTTTGTTTCCGCTGGTTATTATTCCGTATCAATTCCCGCGCCCTTGTCGCCCCTAAGCCATTTCTTGTTGTTGCCGGTCTTAGCATCCTCGTTCAGGTATTGCTCCGAGTAGAAATCATTACCGGCCAAATCAAGGAAGATGCCGATACTGCCGTAGCCCCGGGCCGCGCCGCCTGAGCCCTGGCCGCCTTTGGCAGTGGTGTGATAAACATCATCGCCGCTTGAGTCAATAAACAGCGCAAAGGCGTTGGTAATGGCCGAGCCCTGGTTATTGCCCCGGCCGACATAAGTATCGGTGCCGCTCTTGTCCACCAGAACGCCGACCGCCAAATCGTGCGCCGCGCCCTGGGCATTGCCGCCGTAGGTGCAGTTGTAGAAATCAGCCCCACCCCGGTCAATCAGCACTCCGGTAGAAAGATGGATTCCACAGCCCTGGGCATAGACCTGGGCGTCATAGCGGTCGTTTCCGCTGTTGTCAATCAGGATTCCCAGGCCGTACCAATAGGCGCAGCCCTGTGCGTAGTAATACGAACTGTAGTGGTCGTTGCCCTGATAATCAATAAGCGTGCCCACGCCGCCCGAGGCAATAGGCCGCTGGCCCTGTCCGAATCCCTGGCTCATGCTGTAAAGCCGGTCGTTCTGGACAGAGCCGGAAGAGATATAGTAATCATCGCCGGCGTAGTCAACCAGCGCGCCGGCGCCCAAAGTATAACCCAAGCCCTGCGAGAATGTGCGCGAGTAGTATTTGGTATCGCCGAGTTTGTCAGACAGTATGCCGATGCCCCAGCCGCCTGCGCCCTGGCAAAAAGTGTCGGCTGAGAACGTGTCTGCGCCTTCGCCGGAATCAGCCAGCATGCCGATGCCGAACAGGCCCGCGCCCTGGCTGAATCCCTTTGCCTGATAGGTATCGCTGCCGGACAGGTCGGCCAGTATGCCGATACCGAACAAACCCGCGCCCTGGGAGAATTTCCTGTCCGAAAGGTATTGGTCGTCGCCGGACAGGTCAATCACTATTTTGACGTTTTTGTCCCCAAACAATCGCGTCTCAGGCACAACTCCGCCGGCCCGGTTGAGATAGCGGTCGTTTCCGCCCATGTCAATAATAAGCAGCGCATCTTCATTATAAGTATTGCTGCCGTATCCTCCGATAACAATTCGTCCGTAAAAGGTGTCAGCCGAGAACACGATATCTTTAATAACCTGCCCGCCTCCCGCCTTGTTTGATGGCGGGGCGGTTGGGGTTGCCGTTAATCCGGCGAGCATTTCAATCGCATCGTCAACAGCCGAGGCCATCAGCATCCCGGCCTGATTGAGACAGCCGAAGTTCACATCCAGCGCGAGTTTTAGCATCGCCACCTCCTCGGGATTAATCTCGTCCCGTCCGGCCGTTACGGTCTTAGCGCCGGGCGCGGCCAGACGTAATTCCATCGCTTCAGCATCTATCTGGAAATCGTCCTTGGTCTTGTCGCCCTCAAGATACATTTCGGGGATGATATTCTTTATCAGGTATTTTCTCTTTTCGGGGGATAGGTCCTTAAACGCCTTGTCCAGCAGGGCGTTGGCTTCGGCCACGGCAGAGAGAATCCGCTTTAATGCCGGCTGGAATTCCCGGGGGCTTTTGTCTATGGCGGAATCAATGTCCGATTTAGCCGGCGCCCCGACCGCGGTCGGTGTTACGGTCCACCATCTGCCCATCTGGCCTGCCTGTATTTGCAGCGCGTCCGAAAGCGTATCCGCCTCGCGCCAATTCTGGTCAAGCAGGTCGCATCTGTCCGTTAGTTCCAGCGGTTTGTGCAGTGAATTCTGGATTATCTCCAGGCGGTAATCATCATCAATCATATCCTTCTTGAATCCCGGATTGGGATTCTCCATCATCCCCAGCGCTTCATTTATATATTTTCTCTCGCGCTCCTCTACGGACACCGACTGGGGCTTGAAAATCTGGTTATCCTTCATATTACCCGGATTGTTTACGGACTTCAGCATAAACATATTAAAAGCCAGCCACCGCTTGCAGATGTCAATGATGTGTATCTCGGGCGGATAGTATTTCTTCGCCTTTGCCCAGGGATAAACGCCGTCTCCATAACATTCCACGGTAAATGCATAGATGCCCTTGGAATGCAGCCAGGAGAGCGCCGTGCCGCGTCCGCCGCCGGTCGGCGCCACTGCCAAAGGCGAGATGCCGGCCATCCCGCAACCGGATTGGCCGCTTAATTTCCGGCCTGTTTCGCTTAAATATGTATATATTTCGTAATTATGTTTGGTGGGCCGCTCGTATGAATTCTTGCTGTAATGAATCCGGTCAATGCCGGAATGCAGCGTCAGGGCTATCCTGATGTTTTCTATATTCAGCGCTATAAACTCGCTCACCGCCCTGGTTTCCGGCTCGGAGAACGGCGCCTTGCCGCCGTTTTGGCTCTCGTTACTGGATGGGTCTGATTCGGCCCAGGCCTCGGAGTAATTCCGGTTCGGGTCAACCTTATTGGCATTCACACGTCTTTCGGCCGCATAGCCGTCCGGGTTGACGCAGGGGATGAGATAAAACCTGGTGGATGCGAGCAATTCCCTGATTTGCTTTGCATCGCTCCGGGTTACCAGTTGCCTCAGGAAATAGAGCGCCACCATCGGCGTGATAACCTCGTTGCCGTGATGTACTGCATCCATATAAAGGGCGTTTTTGCCGGAACCAATCTCCACCGCATAAATCGGCCGGCCCTGGACCGAGCGGCCGATTTCCCGGACCTGCATTGTCTCAGGCGCCTGCGCGGCCAACCGGTTGATGAAACCGGTTATTTCCTCATAAGACGGATAAGATGCGAAGAATGTAATATCGGTCGCCGGCTGTGGGACGGCTATGGGCTGTTCCCCGGGCGTTTCATCCGGCAAGCCGACTGAGCCGCAGCCAGCCAGGCCGAGAACGCACAATAGAAGTATCTTTCGTATCATTTAATTACCCCCTCTGTTATCCGGTTGATTTCAGTAAACCATTCTTTGATGGTCTTGTAGTTTGCAATCATTATTTTCAGCCCGCCTTCTATGGGTCCTTTGCAGATTCCGACCAGTTCGCCCCGCAGGTTGATGACCGGCCCGCCGCTGGAGCCGCTGCCGGCCGAGGCGTTGTACACAATGCCGTCCTCTGTGATATTGACCACATCGCCAACAGGGAAAATCAGTTCCTTGCCGTGTTTGTAACTGGGCGCCATAACTTTCTGGCCTACCGCGCATTCCCGTGCCAGCCGGATGGGCCTGCGGCCAGTCGGTGTAATGGAAAGTATCGCCAGGTCTATTTCTTCGTTGAGCAGTATCAAACTGGCCGGAGTCCTGGAGATGCCCATAAAGATATCCGGGAACGGCTTTGACGAAGCCGGGTCATCCTGAAGGGGCATAAACAGGACCGCAATCGGTGTATAGGTGGTGGGAGTAACAGGATTGTCAACTACCGGCCGGTTTTCAAACAGGTGCGCGGCGGTAATGACGATATCATCCCGGATAAGCGAGCCGGTGCCTGAAAACCGTCCGCCTACATAGACCCGGCAGGTTGCCTGCCTCATCAGCGCCTCAGCATCTGCCTGCATTTGGGTAATAACCGCCGACAAGGTAGAGGCAGTTGTTTCAGGCGCAATCTTTACCCGTTCTTCTTCAGGCGCAGATTGGCATCCGCCCATCTGGGCGATAATTCCGATAAATACTAAGAAAGCAATTCTCATTACTATTGACTTTTTCATAGAAAGACCTTATACTAAACGACACTATGAAACTCAACAAAATTACTGATTATCTCTGGGAAATACCGCAGTCCGCCCAGGGATGTATGAACGTGCCGGGCCGGATTTACGCCTCGGGCAAACTCCTGGAGATTGTCGGAGAGGACAAAAGCCCGGAACAGGTCGCCAATGTCGCCTGCCTGCCCGGGATTGTGAATTACTCGCTGGCAATGCCGGACATCCACTGGGGTTACGGTTTTCCCATCGGCGGCGTGGCCGCATTTGACATTGAAAAGGGCGGCATAATCTCGCCGGGCGGCGTGGGCTACGACATCAACTGCGGGGTCCGGCTGATGCGCACCAATCTCTTTGCCAGGGACATCCAGGCCAAACTGAAAGAGATTATCTCCGCGCTTTATTACGCCATTCCGTCCGGCATCGGCTCAGCCGGCGCCATACCGAAACTCAATCCTGAAGAGGAGCGCCGGCTCCTGACCGAGGGCGCCAAATGGGCCATTGAAAAGGGCTATGGTTACAAGGAAGACCTGGCGCATATTGAGGACAACGGCGTTATTCCTGGCGCCGACCCGTCAATCGTCAGCGAGACCGCCATCAAGCGCGGACTGCCCCAGGTCGGCACGCTCGGCTCGGGCAACCATTTCCTGGAGATAGACCGGGTCGCGGAGATATACCGACCTGAAATCGCCCGGGTCTTCGGCCTTGAGTCGGATATGATAGTTATCCAGATTCATTCGGGCTCGCGCGGACTGGGCTACCAGGTCTGCGACGATTATGTGCGCAAATTGTTGAAGGCGGCGCAGAAATATGGGATTAATCTGCCGGACCGGCAACTGGCCTGCGCGCCGGTAAAGTCCGACGAAGGACGCGAGTATCTCTCGGCTATGGCCTGCGCGGCCAATTACGCCTGGGTCAACCGCCAGGTGATGATGCACCTGGCCCGTGAGGCGCTGATGAAGACGTTGGATTTGAATCCCAAAGAACTCGGCGCCGAATTGATTTATGACGTCTGCCATAATATCGCCAAGATAGAGGAGCATATTGTGGGAGGGACGACGAAGAAATTATGCGTGCACCGCAAAGGCGCGACCCGCGCCTTTGCGCCACATCATCCGGCCGTGCCAAAGGACTATCAGGCCATCGGCCAGCCGGTCCTGGTGCCGGGCGATATGGGACGCAACTCATTCCTCTGCGTGGGCACGGACGAGGCGATGAAGAATACCTTCGGCTCCACCTGCCACGGCGCCGGACGGGTGGCCAGCCGCTCGGCTATGCTCAGGTCCACCCGGGGCCGGAATCTCTTCAGGGAAATGGAAGCGATGGGCGTGCTGGTAATGGCCAAGAGCCGCGAGTCACTGGCCGAGGAGATGCCTGCGGCCTATAAGGACGTTACCGATGTGGTTGAGGTGATGGAGGAAGCAGGCATAAGCAAGAAGGTTGCGAGATTTAAACCGTTAGGAGTGATTAAGGGATAATCCCGACAAAAACTGTCGGGGACCCGCTAATGCGGGATAAGTCGCTGATAACGTCCCGATAGTCACCGGGACTAACAGCGACTAATAAGAGCCAGTCCGCCAGTCACCAGTCCGCCTTAGGCGGATTGGCGGGATGCGGATCCGCCTTCGGCTGGATAACTCGCTATGCTCTAACTGGCTCTAAAAGGATAATATATGAACTTCAAAAAGATATTTATTGCCGGGCTCATCCTGCTCCTGCCTATGATGATAACCATCTTTATCATCACGCTGGCATTCAAGTTCATCAACGCCAATTTTGCCCAGCCCCTGGGCGCTATGATTCTGTCCGTTTGGGACCTGATTACCGGTATGAACATATCAAAGGAAGACCTGCCCATCTGGCGCGGGATAGTGGGATTCCCACTGGTCGCCATCATCATCATCTTTATCGGATACCTGACCAGTATCCTGGGCAAGAAACTGTTCAGCCGCACGGAAAAATACATCCTCCTGAATATTCCTATCGTTAATCTGGTCTATCCATACGCCAAGCAGTTTATTGACACCTTTATCTCCGCGGAGAAGAAGACCGAGTTCAAGTCGGTCGTGGCCGTGGAATTTCCGCATTCCGGCATTTACGCCACCGGATTCATCACGGCGGACGGCCTGAAAGGCCTGCGCAAACACACCGGCAAGAAGATTATCACGGTCTTTGTGGCGACCTCGCCCGCGCCCTTCACCGGATTCACACTGTTCGTGCCGGAAGACAAGGTCATCCCCCTGAATATAACCATAGACGAAGCCCTTCGCATAATTATGTCCGGCGGCGTCCTGACCCCGCCTAATCAGCAAACCCAACCGGTTGAAGCAAAGAAAGAAGATTAATTATGAAGACCAAGATATTGATGCTGGCAGCGCTGGGCATTTTCCTGCTCTGTTTTGGATTTAATATTACCGGCGCGGAGAATTCCGCCGTGAAGATTGACGTCAGGGAGCACGTCTTGAAGAACGGGATGAAGGTATTGGTCCTGGAGCGCCACAACTCGCCCACCGTGGCCTGCTATATCTATTTCCGGGTCGGCTCGGTCCACGAACCGGCCGGCCAGAGCGGTATTGCCCATCTCCTTGAACACCTGCTCTTCAAGGGCTCGCAGACCATCGGCACGACCAATTACCAGAAGGAATCCGAACTGATGAAACGGCAGGACGAAATCATAGAGCGCCTTGAAATCCTGCTCAAGGTCAGGCAGTCCCGGCCGGCTGACAAGCCCAACGTTGACGATATAGAGACAAAGAAACTGGAGGAGGAGTTAAAAGAGGTCAGCCAGGCATTGCAGTCATATATGGTTGCCAAGGAATACACGCAACTCTACGAGAAGAACGGCGCCCGGGACCTGAACGCCTCCACCTCGCAATACACGACCAATTATTACTGCCAACTGCCGGCCAACAAACTGGAACTCTGGGCCTGGCTGGAGTCGGACCACCTGACCAATCCGGTCCTGAGGGGATTCTACGAGGAGCGGGACACAGTGCTTGAGGAGCGCCGCCAGCGCTCCGAGGATAATCCGGGCGGACTCCTGTGGGAGGAATTCATCTGCACGATGTTCAAGGCGCATCCTTATCACCGGCCCATCATCGGCTGGCGCTCGGACGTGGAGTCGCTCAAGCGGAGCCAGGTTGATGATTATTTCAGGCGATTCTATGCGCCCAATAACGCCATTGCCGTCATCGTGGGCGACGTCAAGGCAGACGAGGTCTTCCGGCTGATGAAGCGCTACTTTGAGCATATCCCGTTCGGCACGCCGGTCGCGCCGGTTACCACCAAAGAGCCGGAACAGTTCGGCGAGCGCCGGGTTACCGTGGAACTGGCTTCTCAGCCCCGCTTGGTCATCGGATACAAGGGCACGACCATCGGGCAGAAGGACGACTATGTCTTTGACATCATCAGCAATATCCTCAGCGCAGGCCGGACCTCGCGCTTCTACCGGAAACTCGTCCTGGACAAAAAGATGTGTCTGAGCATAGACGCCTTTAACTCCGCCCAAAAAGACATCGGATTCTTCGGCGTCTACGCCATCCCCCAGTCGCCTTTTACCGCCGCGGACGTGGAAAAGGCGGTCTATGAGGAACTGGAACTCCTGAAGAAAGAGCCGGTTACGGACCTGGAACTCCGGCGCGCCAAGAACGACCTTGAGGTCTCGTTCCTGCGCGGACTGAATTCCAATGACGGAATGGCTGAGCGCATCGGCGGCAACGAAATCTCATCCTCCTGGCGTTATCTGATTGAATGGCTTCCCAATTGCCAGAAGGTCACGGTCCAGGACATTATGGATGCGGCCAATAAGTATTTCATGCCGAACAAGCGAACCGTCGGAACCATAGTAACAAAGAAAAAAACAGAACCACAGATTAACACAGATACGCACAGATAATTCGAGGTATTCGTCTTATTCGGCCTATTCGCTTCGCGGTCACTGCGGTGTTCGTGTTTAGTATTTTATGAAAGGACATCTTATGTTTAAACGTATACTACTGCTATTCGTGTTATTTGTCCTCTCCGGCTGCTCAGGTTCGCCCACCCTGGATATGCCAGCCGCTCCGAAGCCGGGTGGCGCAGGACGGGCAACCCATCCGGACCAACTCACCTTCCCGGCCCTGGAGGTGAAAATCCCCAAGCCGGACCGGACCGTGCTTGCCAACGGTTTTACCGTCTTTCTTATGGAGGACGACGAACTGCCCCTGATAACCATCAAGGTTCTGATAAGGAACGGCGCGGTAGAAGACCAGCCCGGAAAGGCCGGCACGGCCAATCTGGTGGCACGGCTGATGCGCACCGGCGGCACAACCAAATACACCGCCGAGGCGCTGGACGAGAAACTGGAATTCATCTCAGCCGAACTGTCCGCCTCGGCATATTACGAGGATATGGATTTGCGCTTCTCTTTCCTGAGCCGCGACCTGGACGAATGCCTTGACATCCTCAAGGAGGTCCTGTTCCATCCGGCATTCCCCGAGGACAAACTGGCCAAGGAAAAGGAGCGCATCCTGGAATCCATCCGCCGCCAGAACGACGAGCCGGACGACATCGCCGGCCGGGAATTCCGCAAACTCGTCTATTCCAACCACCCATTCGGCAACGAAATCCACGGCTCAGCCGAAACCATTGCCAATATTACGGTGGCGGACCTGAAGGCATTCCATAAGAAATACTTTACGCCGGACAATATGATGTTAGCCGTGGTAGGCAGCCTGCCTGCCGCGCCTGCGGCAGCGGCGCAGGCAGGTATGAAAAAGAACGATATGATAGCGCGTTTGAATGATATCTTTAAGGAAATCCCTTTACGACCACTGACACACCGGTTTCCGGACAAGCCGCTATCACGCACCTTCTCCAAATCCGTCAATCTCATCAACAAGGATGTCAACCAGTCGGTCATCCAGTTCGGGCATCTGGGCATAGAGCGTCTGAATCCGGACTATTTTAAGATTATAACGATGAACGCCATCCTGGGCGGCTCGTCCGTCTCCCGGCTCTACGACCAGGTCCGGGAACAGCGCGGACTGGCCTACGGCATCGGTTCTTATTTTACCTTGTCTAGCGATACCGGGATGTTCATTATTAGCACCTCCACCAAGAACGAATCCGTGGCCCAGGTTATTTCCATTATTTTGGAGGAGATAAAGAAGATGCAGACCGATTTGGTCAGCGAAGAAGAATTGAAGAACACCAAGGAAGGCACGTTGAACGGGTTTGTATTCAGGTTTGAGAATCCGGTGCGGGTGGTGGAGCAGTATATGTATATAGAGCACATCGGCCTGCCTGAGGACTATTTGCCGACCTGGCGGGACAATATAATGAAGGTAACGAGGGAAGAGGTCCGGGAAATGGCGCGCAAATATATCAATATTGAGGACTACAAACTCCTGGTGGTCGGGGACAGCGCCAAGTTTGACAAGCCCTTAAGCGAATTCGGGACCGTCAACGAAATCAAACTGGATAGCCCGGCTTCGGACAAAGAACCGCGCAAACCGTAGGGTAAAAAGACACTATCGGTATAGAGCAAAGAGCGCCCCGACCTGCCCGTCCGTTCAGGCGGGGTCATTGCGGTGTTCGTTTGTCCCCAGAATTCCCGAATTCGGAACACCTGAACACCTATTTGTCATTTAAGTATCACTTTTAAAAACATACAACCTATTGGTGTCCAAATCCAGGATGGCTATGGCGTAATTAGCCGAATATCTTTTCTGAGGCTGGGTGTTGGGATACAGAGCGTGTCTAAAAACTCTATTTTTGGCGCCAAGATATACTATATGTTGTATAATATTTTAATATTGCCTACTACTAATGAATGAGTATCTTAGTTTTTGGACAGGCTCTACACACCTTCCGATAAAACCCGCGCCCTGTGTCGGTAGACACTGGTCAGCTCAGCACCGAAGGAGCGCACTGGGTAAAATACTTGACTTATAGAGCACGGTTTCTGTAAAATAGCCGTTGTGGAGTGCGGTAAACTACTATGGTTGTTTTAAGAAAACAGCGCCTGCGAAGCCGCAGCGCTCGCCTCGCTCCAGCGCCCGCTCC
>JBFMDM010000078.1:0-10013 GCA_040753835.1 Planctomycetota bacterium | reverse complement strand
GCGTGGCATCAAGGCAGATAAAGAACTGGCTTCCGGCGCTGTCGTTATGCTGGCTCCGGGCCATAGACAACGTGCCTTTAAGGTGTTTATTCTTGTTGAATTCTGCCTTGATAGAATGGCCTGGGCTGCCTGTCCCGTCGCCTTTAGGACAGCCGCTTTGTATCATAAATCCTTTGATAATGCGATGGAACTTTATTTTATTGTAAAAATTCTCTTTGGACAGGCGTAAAAAATTCATCGCCGTATTCGGCGCATCGTTGAAGAAGAACCGGCACTTCATCGTGCCTTTGGATGTTTCTATTTTGGCGATGAGTTCGCCTTCTTTTGGCTTGCTTGCCTCGCCGACAGGCGGGTCTGCTTTAGGCGGGACGATGTTAATCTTGAGCGGTTCTGACGACAGCAACCTGGTATACCCTTGGTAATGGGCCGTGATTTCCCACAGGCCCAGGATTGCGGCCGGTATCCTGAATGTTTCCTGGACCTGGGCGCCGGCGGCCAAAGAGACCCTGGCCATCTGCTCTTTCTTATGCTCGTAAACAGATGGCGTAATCACCGAATAGACGAACTTCTTGCCTTCGCCCGGCTTTATCAGGAAAGAAACCGAATCAATATCCAGCATCGGCTTGATGATGTCCATCTTCTCGGCTGTGGTGTTGGTGAATGTCAGGGTAATGACAATCCAATCGCCGATAGTAACCTCGTTCTGTTCGGCAGTGGCGGTAACCTTCAGCGCCGGCCCGGGCGGCGCTGACTTTACTTCGCTACCGAAAAATCCTGATATGACCAACAGGCCGCAGGTTATAACTATGAGTATAATAAGGTTATTAATCATAATGGCTCCCTTCTTTAATCACGAATCACACGAATGATGGCGAATAGCGCCCCGAAAGCATTCGGGGTGTCATTCGTCTCATATTCGCACATTCGTGTTAATATACTTATTATTTCTGGTGTGTCAATGAATTAACGCCATCTGCCTTTTGGTAAAAATCACCGGCGCGCCCGGCCTGTGTCTGAACTTGTCCAGTCTCAATGTCTTGGGTATCTCTTTTCTTAGTTTGTCAATCCCAGTTCTCCTCAGCGCGGAAACGAAAACTATGGGATTGCGGATTGTGGATTGCTGATTGCGGAGTCGCAACGGAGTCCCGATAACTTCGGGGCGGATTTTAGGATATAAATCGGCTTTATTTACGACTATAATAATCGGTCTTTTACTTTTAGGTGGTAATTTAATGGTATCGTAGAACCAAGGTGATTTCTTCTTGGTGTCTTTGTGCCCTTGTGGCAAAGGATTAATTTCTTCCTTTTCTACCACCAGCAATATTACGTCTGCCTTGGGTATCTCTTTTTTGGTATAGACAATGCCGACTTTTTCTATGCTATCCGAGGTCTTGTCCCGCAGGCCGGCTGTATCCACCAGCACAAACGGGAATCCATCAATGGCCAGAAAATCTTCTATAGTATCGCGGGTCGTGCCTGGCAGGTGATGGGTGAGAGCCCGGTCCTGGCCCAGCAGGGCATTGAATAATGTGGACTTGCCTACATTGGGCCGGCCCAGGATAAGAATTCGCCTTGGATGGGTCAGGGCAATGCCGAATCTGGCAGATTCACGTAAAGTACTTAGGTTCTTTTTAGATTTCAGCGCCTTGGACAGGGCGCCGTTGTATTGGTCTAACAGCACGCTGGCGGATAATGGCGTCCGGGCTTCTAACAGATACTCCAGCGCCTGGGCCTGGATTTTATCAATCCTGCCTCGTTTATGGGCCAGGGTAATAACCTGCGCTTGTGATAGTTCCCTGACGCCGAGCCGCTTGAGCAGGTCGCCGATTAAACGGCAGGACATTATGCCGCCGTGCGCATTGATTTCCACGGTATCCGATTTGGTTAAACTGTGTTTATCCGGCGTAAAATGGATGATTACTTCGTCTATAATCCGTTCGTGGTCCAGAATATTGCCCAAATAAATCTTACCTTGGCGCATCCTGTCATTCCTGTGGAAGCCCGCCTGAATGACGGAGTCGGGCAGGCAGGAATCCAGAAACTGATGGATTCCTGTTTTTCCTTCGGACAGTGAGTCCTCAGGACGAACCTGCACGGGAATGACACTTTGAGAGGTTTGTTTATCGGCTTTAGTATTACTTCTGGTCGGTCTGAATATCCTCCCGACAATCTTCCTCGCATCCGGTCCGAACAACTCCACGACCCCGATGCCGCCCAGCCCCTGCGGCGTGGTGATGGAAAAATAATTTGCTCGTTTAGATATCATAATTTATAGGAACGATTGGTCCCTTTTATTCCTTCAATGCCTTTTTGCCGATAGGTTTTGCGCCATTTCCAGACCGTCTGTTCGCTGGTCTTGAATTCTTTGGCAATCTTTCGGGCCGGCCAGCCCTTAAGGGAAAAATAGATTATCTGCGCCCGGCGTCTCAGGCGATAGCCGCTCCACTTCTTGTCCTCGCCTTTTTTAATGGCGGTTCCGATGAGTTGCTTTATCCGCTCAATCTCATCCGGGCTGATATTCATAAACGATGGTTTTTGAGGCATAGATATAAATGAATCCTAACCTTTTTGACGTGAAAGTCAATAAAAAGTTTAGGGTTCAGGGCGTATCAACGTAACAGATAGGTTCCCAATATATTGATAATATTAAGGTTATATGAAGATAACATTTCAGACGGTGGGGGGTAGGGTGGGGGGACACTCCTTTTTACCACAGAAGACAGTTCTGTTTAGACCTGGAGACAGAGTTCTTTAGGCCAAGAGACAGATTACCTACGGGCAAAAGACAGTCCATTCAGCGCCAGAAGACATCCCTCTTTCAACCAAGAGACACCCCCATAATCAGCAAAAGACACTCCTTTCAGTGCCGGAAGACAGGGCAGTAAGTGGCAGAAGACAGTCCCGATTAGGCTGGAAGACACCCTGCTTTAAGCCGGGAGACAGAGTAGTTGCGGCCAGAAGACACCCGTGTTACGGCCAAAAGACAGACCTATTCAAGCCAATAGACAGACCGTTCAGATTAAATGTAAAACTTATGTTTAGCGAAACATACCCCATAGGACATGGAGGCATACGCCGTGGGGAGGATTAGAAAAACACATGATTTAGATATGAAATATTATCGTTGACCGAATTTCATAGATGCCTTAACCGAATCTGTGTAATCCGTGTAAACTTGTAGTGAGCCCTTACAGGATAAACTGCGCGAATCTATCTGTGGTTAGGTTCTCTTAGCCAGATACGCCCAGACCAGTCCCTTGAGGGTCAAGTCGGGAATTACTTTGCTCTTATAGGGTAATGAGGATTTTTCGCCTAAGGCGGATCCGACTTGGGCGGAGACCAGTTCCGCATCGCCGCCGGTCAGGATGATGCTCAAACTCTGCGGCTTTATCTTTAATGATTTGATTAGTTCCTGGACGATATTCTTAACCAGGCCCGCTCCGCCGAAATAAACGCCGGATATAATCGCCTCCTGGGTATTCCTGCCCAGCACCATCGGTTTTTTAGCAGGCAGTTTTACCCATGGAAGCAGGGCGCAGTTCTGGTAGAGCGCCTTAGCCATCATATTTATCCCCGGCGCAATCGCACCGCCTAAGAATTCACCACGGTTGTTGATTACGTCAAAGGTAATGGCCGTGCCGCAACTGATGACAATAATGGGCTTGTTGCCTGACACGATTTTACGAGCCGCTAACGCATTGAGGAGTCGGTCCTTGCCCACCTTGTCCGGCGCTTCGGTCCGGTTGGTTATCGGAATATCAAAGTCCAGTCCCGCCTTTAACGGCTTAATTTTGAATATCTTTTTGGCCCATTCAATGATAATCGGCTCTACATCTGGATTGGTGGAGGCCACCAGGACGGTTTTTACCTTTGAGATAATCTTGTTACCTCCGTTGATTTCCAATACCTTGCTCAGGAACGCCTTATTGAGCAAGGTGTTGGGAATACTCTCAGAGGCGATAATCTTGTTAGGGCCAGAAAAGAACGCCAGATGGGTATTCGTATTGCCGATGTCAATGGCCAGAATCATAAATAGATTATGAATTATGAGTTATTAATTATGAATTTAAGCATAATACGGGATAAAAAGCAAGATAAATAGATCTACGAATTACGAATCATCTAATTACGAATCTGTTAGTAGAACGAAATTCCAGCGGTTTCTGTGGACTAAATGAGAGGTAAGGTATATATTGAGAGTATGGAATATCTTGTTCCTGTCTTTGCGTATTTCAGTCCGGTATTTTTTGGATTGATAATCGCATTTCTGGCGGCCAGTTCGGTCTTTGCAAACAAGAACATTAGGGGCTTGGGTAAGGCCTTGCTGTATTACCTGACACTGCCCTTGATTGTCCTGATGCTTATCATCTGGCTCATCCCCAGCCCTGCGCCGTTTAATATCGGTTTTGTCAACCTGCTCTATCTGACGATTTTCCTCTGGGGCTGGCTGGTGATGATTAGCGGTGTTACATACTTATCCATCAGATTAGGGGCGAATAAGAATGTTGTCTATATCGTTGTTGCGTTGTTAATACTTTTGACAAACTCCACAATATTTTATATTAATCCATTTATCAATGCCTGGCAGGATGAGCCAGTCATGCGCCAGGGGATAATCGGACTGGCTGTAAAGATTAATCCGATGCTGACCGTGGCGAGTAACTTTTTCAGGCACGACTTGCTGCGCTCCAGGGAGACGTATTCGCTCTGCGATATCGGGCCGTATTACTTTTATACTTACGCGGACTGGTTTATAACTTGGATTGTCTATATTATAATAGGCGCAATAACTATTACGTTGGCTGTAATTAAAGACAGGCGTAATACGAATGGAACGAATGGTGCGAATAGCACGAATAATTCGTAATTCGAAGATTCGTAATTTGTAGAGTTTTTATGAAGATTATCCTATATCTGATGGTTCCGCTTATCCTGGTGGCCGGCGCCATTATATTTATGATGAATGTCAAACTTGACACCAAGGATACGTTGGGGATGGGAGTCGGATTCCTTGTCGTTGTCTGGATTGCCTATTTCGTGGTCCAGAGATTCTTTTACAAGGCCATCAACCGCACCCAGTCCACGCACGGCAGCGGATTCAGGGTGATGACCAAGGATAGAATCAAAGAAGAACAGCAGACCCAGACCGCGGGCCGCAAGTTTTATTCCCAGGGCCTGTTCCAGATTATACACAAGGGCCAGCGCTACCGCTCGCCGGATGAGGACGACAAGTTATTCAAGATGCCGATTTATAAGAAACAAACCGCTGATGTTACACCAGCCAACAAAAAGGGTGAAAATGCCCATTTCGGCACGGCCGGTATCCGGGGCCTGACCAACACCGAAATCACGCCGCTTCTGGTCCTGAAGATGTCCGAAATCTACGGCGCTTATCTGTCCGAAAAGCGGTCTATCGGCCAGACCAAGGTGGCCATCGGCTATGATTCCCGTTATGGCGCGGAGATGCTGGCTATGACCGCCATCAGCGGTCTGAATTCTGCCGGGGTCCAGACCGTCAATTGCGGATGTATCACCACCGGCGGCCTGGCATCCTATATCACCTGTAATAAGTTGGACGGCGGGGTACTCATTACCGGCTCGCACACGCCTCATAATATGATTGGTTTCATTATCCTCGCCTCGGACGGCTCTTATCTGGATATTGAGACCTCGCGCGAACTGGAAAAGCGCTTTGATAATTACAACCAAGCGCGCCAGGCCGTCAAGCCCGAAGGCATCGGGATTAATACCCCGGCAGTCAATCCGTCTGAGTGCTATAAAAAATTCCTGCTGGGCAGTATTGATGTCAACCTGATAAAGGTAAAGAAATATCGGGTGCTCTTGGACCCGGTCAACGGTCCGGCCACCCTGGTATTCCCGGATATCCTAAAGGAACTGGGCTGTGAGGTATTCCTGATAAATGACCATCTTTCGCCCGTGCCCAATCGTCCCTCAGAGCCGCGCGCCAAGAATCTGGTTGAGACCGCAGCCAGGGTCAAGGAATGCAACTGTGACCTGGGCATTGCCACGGACGTGGACGCAGACCGGGTTTTGTTCATAGACGCAAACGGTAATGTCTTGTCAGAGGATTTGGTGGGCGGTGTCTTCGCCCGGGAGGTTGTCTCTTCAGATAAGGCCTGCCCGACTGAATCGGTCAGGCGGGTCTGCGTGGTGCCGGTGAATTCATCCGGCCTGATTGAAGAGGTCATTTCCAAATGCTCGGGCAAACTGGAATACTGTCGGATTGGCCAGCCCGAGACCATCAGGGCAATCAAACAGGCAAACGCCTGTTTCTCTTACGAAGAATCCGGTAAATACTACTTCTGCAACGATGCGCTCTGGCCCGATGCCCTGCTTGCCTCGCTCAAACTCCTGGAAATAATGGCCCGGCTCAACCAGTCCCTGGCTGGCATTGCCTCTGAATTCAGTCGTTTCTATCAGGTCAAGCATACTATCCGCTATGACGAATTATCCAAGGGCAAGACCGACAGCCAGAAACTGTTCCAGAAGATTAAGGAACTCTGGGCAACTGAATGCAAAGATAAATCAGTTCGGGACGTGACCATTGACGGCCTGAAGCGAATCTATGAGGACAAATCTTGGCTGTTAATCCGCAGGTCAGGCACCGAGCCGCTCATCCGGGTCTATGCCGATGCCCCGACCCTGGAAAGGGCAGAGGAACTAGTCAAACAGGGCGAGGAACTGGTCCGAAAAGCGGTTGAGCATCTATAGGGTATTTCTGGAAAGGTCTACAATGGTGGCAAGGCGGGGGCGGAAAATTATGGCAAGTAAAGAGGATTTAACATTCTTTCCCGCGGTTTGGAATGTTCTACATGATGGAGAAATAGTGGCAATATCTGGTTCAGTGCCCGGCACAGTAGCACTTGATATAGATATCAATTACTTGCGCAGACGATTCCATGATCCGGGTAAGATTATCAAACTTACAATAATTGGGTGCACGCATTTTGCATATCGTGACTTCGATGATAGTAAATTTATCACTAATTTGTCCGCTATTGAAGCGTTTAAACCAGTGATTATGGGAGCCGTTATGCGTGGTGAAATTTGTGCCGTTGATTGCCTTAAGGGGCCTCTTGAAGTTACTGCCACCGATGGTTCATTGTCATTAGATAATGGACGTCCGGTTTCACTTGAAGAATTAATTAGCGTAGCAGATGCTTACTGGAAAGAATGGAGCGAACCTCCAGAAATTGATAACCAATAGATATTTTATAATTGCAGGAGACAGCGGACTAAACGCTATGCCGGGCGGGGAACGGTGAAAATAGTTTCTCTGTGTCCTTTGTGTCTTTGTGGTGAATCTTGTCTCTTTCTGGCTTTCTGGATTCCCGCCTGCGCGGGAATGACCAACTTCATTGTGCTCTTCGTGTTTTTCCTGTCAGCGTTAATCTGTGTTTATCTGTGGTAGAAATCTTCCAGAATAATATTTTGCATAAAAATTTATCAAATCCTTGACATCTTTCCAGATATTCGTATAAGTATGCAAAATTGCTGAATAATTATTCAGCAATACGTAAGCGGATTAAGCGGATGTGGCAGATTAAGCCGATAAAATACTCGTAATTTCCGCTGAATCCGAGGAAATCTGCTTAATCAGTTTACAGGAATTTTCCGGAGGTGTTATGAAAAGGAAATTGGCCAGGCAGTCGCAAATAGCGGAAATAATCAGGTTGAATCAGATATTTACCCAGGATGAATTGCTTAAGCACCTGAAACAGAAAGGTATCAAGGTAACCCAGGCCACGCTATCACGGGACATTGCTGAGATGGGGTTGATTCAGGTATCTGGCCTGGCCGGCCGGTATTACCAGATGCCCTCGGCGGCTAACGTTCCGGCAACGCCGGCCGAACTCATCCGCCGCTTCGGCGGCTATGTCGCATCAATTAAACATTCGGGCAACCTGATTGTGGTTACAACCCTGCCGGGCGAGGCCTCGGGCGCGGCCCGCCTGGTGGACGGACTGAACCTCAAAGAGGTGCTCGGAACCGTTGCCGGCGACGATACCTTTTTAATCGTGGCGGATGGCAATAAATCTGTTAACAAGATATTGAAAACATTAAAAGCGTAACCACAGATACACACAGATGTACACAGATAGATGTCTGCGGTTAATGAGGAGATTAAATGTATGAGTAAGGAAAAGATAGTAATGGCCTACTCGGGTGGATTGGACACCTCGGTGGCCATCAAGTGGCTTCAGGAAAAATACGATGCCGAGGTAATAACCGTAATCGTGGACGTGGGCCAGGGCGGCGACCTTGAGGAGGTTAGGAAAAAGGCGCTGAAAGTCGGCGCGGTTAAGTCCATACTGATAGACGTCAAAGAGGAGTTCGTTGAGAAATACATCATCCCGGCGCTCAAGGCCAATGCGGCTTATGAGAATAATTATCTCTTGGCCACGGCGCTGGGCCGGCCTTTGATTGCCCAGCATCTGGTCAAGATTGCAATCCAGGAGAATGCTACGGCCGTGGCGCACGGATGCACCGGAAAGGGCAATGACCAGGTCAGGTTTGACGTGGCGGTCAAGGTGCTCAATCCTAAACTGAAGATAATCGCGCCGGCCCGGGAATGGGATTTTACCCGGCCTTCGGCTATTGAATACGCCAAGGCACACAAGATTCCGCTGGACGGGATTATCAAGACCAAGATTTACAGCATTGACGAGAATCTCTGGGGCCGGAGCATTGAATGCGGCGTGCTGGAAGACGCCTGGTTTGAGCCGCCTGAGGACGCCTTTGATATGACCACCTCTGCCTCAGCCGCTCCTGATATCCCGACTTATGTGACCATTGATTTTGAGAAGGGTATTCCGGTAGCGCTGGACGGACAGCAGACCGAGCCGTTGGCCCTGATTAATTCGCTCAATGTCATTGCCGGCGCCAACAGCGTGGGCCGGATAGACCACATTGAGAACCGGCTGGTGGGCATAAAGTCCAGGGAGGTTTATGAATGTCCGGCCGGAACGGTCCTGCACAAGGCGCATCAAGCCCTGGAATCAATGTGCCTTACCAGAGACACGGCGCACTTTAAGAAACTGATAGAGCAAAAATATTCGGAACTGGTCTATTACGGCCTGTGGTTTTCGCCGCTCAGAGAGGCGCTGGATGCATTCGTGGACAACACCCAGCAGACCGTGACCGGCAAGGTCAGGATGAAACTATACAAAGGCACCTGCGTTGCCGTGGGCAGACAGTCGCCGTTCTCGCTGTATAATGTGAAACTGGCCACCTACGAGGCCGGGGATACCTTTAACCACAAGGCCGCTGAAGGGTTCATCCATCTCTGGGGCCTGGACCTGCAGACCTACGGTAAGGTTATCAGAAAGACACTGCATCCGTCAAATAGGGCCGTGGTGGATTCTGAATTAAATTGCCCGCTGGGTGTATAGCCACAGATTACACAGATTATTTATCAATGAAGACATTGTGGTATAAAAGCAAGGCCGGATTTGACAGCCAACTGCTAAACGGTTTTCAGCAGTCGTTTTCAGTGGATAAGCGTCTGGCTGACGAGGATATTGAGGGAAGTATTGCATACGCCCAGGCGCTGAACCGGGCCGGCGTATTGACCAACAAAGAGAATATGAATATCAAGAAGAACCTGTTGAGTATAAAGAGAAAGTTTAACAGCCGTAACGGTTATAAGGCAGAGGATATCCATACGGCTGTTGAGGTCGAACTTGGCAAACTGGTTGGCAAGGTCGCCGGAAAGATTCATACAGGCCGAAGCCGGAACGAGCAGGTGGTATCAGATGAGCGGCTGTATCTGAAGAAGGAAATACCGCTCATCCAGAAGGAGATACTGAATCTGCAAAAGGAGATTGTCAGCCGGGCGGAAAAACATATTGGCGTAATAATGCCCGGTTATACCCATCTCCAGCAGGCCCAGCCGGTGCTGTTTAGTTATTGCCTGATGAGTTGGTTCTTTGCACTGCAACGGGATAAAGAGCGGTTGAGTGATTGTCTCAAGAGAATTGATATTTCTCCGT
>JBFMDM010000077.1:0-10071 GCA_040753835.1 Planctomycetota bacterium | reverse complement strand
AAGGGAGTCGTATTGCATCACTACAGATGAATAATCATTCTTTGCAGAAGTCATACGTGAAAGACCATCGTATCCAAATTCCTCATAACTAATGCCTGATACTCCAGTGCCTTTAATTATGTCCTTCCTGATTAATCTGTTGATATCATCAAATATCTGCGTAATCTGCGTTCCATTGGCGTCCACTATCTTCTCTATATTATCCGCCGCATCATAGGCCAAATCCTTGTGCGAGCCATCGGGTAAATATTCTGCCTTACGGCGGTTCAAGGTGTCATATTGATAGGCAGTGGTATTGTTGTTGTCGTCCGTCAAGGAGGTTAAGCGACTGTTATCGTCCCATTGATATTGCGTCTTGACCTGCTTAATAATCGCTCCGCTTCCTTTCCCGCCTTCCCTTAAATCCCTTAGTACACTTATCAACCTATTCAGTCCATCATAGACATTTGATGCGGTATTGCCTTCGCCGTCTGTGGAATAGACAAGGTTATTGCGGGAATCAAAAGAGTAGCCACGGATTACACCGATTGGATTTGTGCTCTTAATCAATCTGTCCAGAGCATCATATTCATTCTGCGTAATGTAATCCGTGAAATCTGTCCCTACGGGAGGCTGCGCACTGGAGTCAGTGGTTTCGGTCTCTTTGACTTCCCTGACATTACTATTGGCATCGTAAGTATATTCTACCTTATTGCCCAAGTGGTCTTCGCTACGCACGACTCTGCCGAGTCCGTCATACATTGTCAATGATTGATGTCCATTAGCGTCAAGTGTCCGGACAATGCGGGAATTCCTGTCAAATTCCTGCCTTGTTATAACCCAGCCACCAGTAGTATCTAAATACTCTTGCGTTTCATAATTCCTGTTTAATTCATCATAGAGATACTTCGTTTCGCTCAGTATGACACCGTCTGCGTCTTTACGCCTGACGCACAACACGTTCCCCACCGCGTCTAATTCCTGTTCCATCCGGTTGCCCATTGCGTCCACATAACCAACCATTCGGTCAAAGCCGTCCACCAGATACTCTGTCCTCTTTCCTCTTCCATCTATCATCTCTTTAAGGTTGCCATTGAGGTCGTATTGGCGCTTGACGCTGGTCCAGTCCACTGTGCCGTATCCCCGAATCGTTTCTATTAATAAATTCCGCTCGTCATAATAATTCTTGACTTGATTGCCCTGGGGCTGGGTAATCAGATCTCGGTTGCCGTTCTGGTCATACCCATATTGCGTGCCTATATACTTACTACTTGAGACCTGTTCGGTCTTGGAAACGAGATTATCCAGGATATCATATCCGTAGGTGGTGGTAATCCAGGGCAGGACCGGGTCCGGATTGCCGTCTTTATCGCGGTTTTCCACCTCAAGACGGTCAATATTGCCGTTGGCATCATAATGGAACCGGACCGAATGCCCGAGGCGGGACAGGGTGGCTGTCACCTGATTCAGGGCATTGACTGTGAAAGCGGTCTTATTGCCTTTCCCGTCATAGATAGCCGTGATATTGCCAACCGAATCGTATTCAAAGGAATTGCCGACATTCGCCCAGCCCCAATCACGGATGATTGTCTTGAGATATCCTTGAGATGCCGGGTTATTATAGGCGGTAAAGTATTCATATACATTAATATAGCCCTCTGGGTCTATGGAATGGGTGAGTTGGCCGAATTCATTATACTGGAATTTTGCCTCTATGACCTGTCCTGCGGATAGACCTTTTGTCACTGCCGGATAGACAATCTTGACGATATTGCCTGCTTGCTGGGTGGTGATGTTATCGCCATTGAGGTCGCCCATTGTTGCCTCATCGTAATCAAAATAAAAGGTGGTGGTGCGGTTCAGGGCATCGGTGATGGAGTTGACTTGGTTATACCTTGGCTCATAAGTAAATAAGGTGATAAGTTGATAAGAAGGATTAGCCGGGTCGGTGCGCTTGACCTCAAGCAGGTTGCCAGTTGTATCATACGTGTAATCAATGGTATTGCTTTTGGGCAGGAGCGTCTTGGTGCGCTCGCCGTTACTATTATATTCCCACTGGGTGGTGATGATTCCAGATGTCTGGGTATAGACATCCTCTCTGATGGCATTACCTAACTGGTTGTGATAATAGACCTTTTTATTACCCTTACGGTCTATCACGGTCGTAATCAACGAATTGTCTGTATTACTTACATAACTAATCTGGAAACTGCCGGCGCCGTAGTCCTGGCTTTCTATACGGTCGTCGCTGTTATAGTGATTGACCATATAGGTCTGCGCCTTGGAGTCGGTTACGGTCAGCAGGTTGTGATTGAGATTCTTATCCTCAAATCCGGCAGAATAGGTATAGACAGTGGCATTGCCCTGGGGATATTCATCTGTGGCAGGTGAAGTAACTGAAACCAGATTAAAATCCTCGTCATATCCGTATTTTATCTTGCGGCCTGAGAAATCCTCTATCTCGCTCAAGCGTCCCTTGGAATTCCAGTTGAAGGTAATGGCCCGGCTGAAGGTATCAAGCACGGTGGTTAACTGGCCGAGGTCATTATATTGGAAAGAGAGTTGATTATTGTTGCGGTCGGCAATAGATTGCAGATTGTAGATGTTGGATATTAGCGGAGAGACGAAAAAGACCTTGGTCGTGCCATCGCGCTCTGTGAGTTTGAATGTGCCATCCTGGAGTTTGGTCAAGGTAACATAAAATCCGGCCGGCGCGGTATACGAATTATCTTCTTGTCGGACAAACTCATCCCGTCTGGCAGAGCCGTTGAGATAGAGGACATTCCCGTTTTCTTCCTCTGATAGTCGCTCATTATAATTGAAATCCCAGCCATAGCCCAGCGGGCCGTTAAAGTCAATCTGGCTACGGTAAGTGCGGGTGAATCGGAAGGGCATACCACGACCAGAGATGGTCAGGTCCGTGGCTTGGATATGATTCTCGCCGTTATGGGTAAAGAACGGGTCGCCAGTCGGATTGGCATTATTATTAGGCCCCTGATTAGTCAGACGAGCAATATCAACATCCGTAAGAATCAGTACTGGCAATGTATGTGCGGTCTCGCTATTCCCGACATTATCTGTGGCATAAAACCCGACTATATGGAGGCCGAAACCAGAAACAGGAATCGTTGCTGAAGCGCCGGATACAACAACTTCCGGTTGGCCGTCTATCTGATAATGTATCTCTTTCACGCCGGAAGGATTTTCACCCGGGTCTATGGCTTCTATCGTCACGGTGACATCTGTGGTATTCAAGCCATTTTTGGGTTCAGGGCTAATAGTTGCCGTTGTCACCGGCGGTTCGGTATCGGTAGGTCGCTTCTTTCTTATAGTCAGAACGAGAACAGGATTATTAATCCTCTGTGGATATGATTCACGATATAACGCATAGTTCCGAGAATCTATGCCTCGCGATTTCCAAGTGAGAGTGTCTGGATTTACGGTTTCTGACGATGTAAAGATAATCACGTTCCCAGATATAGAAGTAGTGGTTATATTGGTATTTTTTATCTGGACAGACACTATCTCTTCATCAGATTGTAATGGCGGCACCCAAGATGGTATCGTGAAGCCAAAGCGGGTGTTAGTATTACCGGTTAAAATAACCCCATTCCAATTATAATTATCACTTGCCCTGTAGATATTTTCCTCATAATATGTAGGCCCAACTGCACAATAAGGCGGCGGAGATACCGGAGATGCGGAATGGACGGTGTATGTTATGTTCCACCACGAATCCCAGATAGTAACATCTTGCACCCAAGAACCACCCCAGTAATATGATTGTTCCGTGCCCCACTTTTTCACACGCCGTATAACCGGTGATGAAGGGTCCCCATATTCGGATTTTCTCCATTCCTCTTGCTCCCAAACATAATTTATAATTATATACTGCAAGCCAGAATATGGACCGGATATCTCCACATACCGTTCCTCCGGCGCAGGAGTATCAGCCGGCAGAAAAAGCGCATTGCCGATTAGCGCGAGAAATACGATTGCGCCGGATATAAACGCATACACGATTTTATCTTTTCTGGCTTGTATATTCATTGCATCCTCTCTTTCTTCATGATACTTCTTGGCAGAAGTTGCCCCAAGTTTAGTTGCAATTAGATTAGCACATCCACTCTGCTCAATATAACCCATATCTTAAACAATTTCCTTATTCCTGTCAATATTTGCAGGGAATTTATTACGAGTTACGTACGCACTGTTATTGCTAATCTGGTAATCTGGGAACACAATACAGGTTAAATTAACTATAAGCGGTTTCATAAGGTATATCGTGTAGCGGTCGGATTCGTCCGACAGCCATTTTTGTGCGATAAATCGCACCGCTACAATTGACCGCACCGGACAAAAAGGACTTATGAAACCGCTTGTAATATTGTCCCCAGATTTCAGATATTTCACCTAACAAATCTCAAGGAGTTGAATCTCGTAGTTGAGGTCTTTGCCGGCCAGGGGATGATTGCCGTCCACGGTTACGGATAATTCGCAGACATCGGTTACCCTGAAGAATATCTGCAGGCCGTCTGACTGGGTTATCTGCAAGACCTGCCCGACCTCGGGTTTGATGTGCTTGGGGAATTCGTCCCTGGGTATGACCGCGATTAGTTCCTTGCGGCAGGCGCCATAGCCCTTTTCAGGCGGGACACTGACGCATCTGGTTTCGCCCACCTTCATCCCCAGAACGGCCTCTTCAAAGCCGACAATGACCTCCTCGGCGCCTAATTTGAACTGCAGAGGCCCTTTCTCGGCTGAATTGTAGAAGACCGAACCGTCATCCAGTTTGCCGATGTAGTTGACCTTTACAATATCGCCCTTTTTGGCTTCTTGCACTATTTTTTATCTTTCTCAGCACCTTCTTCGGGTTTCTTTTCCTCTTCCTTCCCTTCGGGCTTCCTCGGGGCAACACGTTTGACTTCCTTATACTCCTGCCTGTCCACCTTGTCCCAGATAACCGGCGATACCTTATCAAGCAAATCGTCAGGGATGTCCTCAATAACCAGGACGTCCGCGCCTCTCTGCTCTATTGAAATCAGATTGGTCTTTATTGTTGCATTGCCAGTGTCGGTTGCAGGACGCTCCAGTTTCCAGACAACCTTGCTGAATTCCTTGGTCTTCAACTGCGGCTTGGGGAATTCATCCGAAGAGCCGTTGTATTTCCGGGCAATGATTTTCTGGTAGGCGTTGAAGAACTCACGCGAGTCCTTTTCCGAATCCCAGGCGCTGAACCAAACCAGCAGTACGTGTTTGGTGACATGGTCATCCCAGAGGATGAATTCGTCGCCGTCCCAGCCCTCGGACATCCGCTTGCTACTGAAGGTCGGGTAGAATTGCTTTTTGAGGATGCCGATATTCAGTTCGCCCATCACGTTATCCAAAAGGAGCGTCCAGCGCGATGTGGTCAGGACGCCGGTGAGGTCCGGGATGGTGATTGCAGTCGGGTAATCCCTTTCCACATAATATTTTTCCGGGTGGATGATTTGCTCTGTTGAGGCGGGCAGGTCAGAATATATCTTGTCCACTTCCTCCCAGCCGCCGCGCGCCTTGATGTATTTGACGAACTCCAGCCCTTTCAGGTAAGGGAACATCATCCCTTCTTTGATATAAAGAGGCGCCCGGTCAATCAGGGAGCGGTCCGAAAAAGGCGTGGGGTCTGGATTGTCAAATAAGCCCGGCGGCAGCAGGGACAGGTCAAAACCCCTCTGCCTAAGCGCGTAGTCATACATCACAAAGGACGCCTCGCCTTCAACCAATGCCTTGACCGCAGTAGCCAGGTCGTCGTTGATTTGCTCCTCCATCGGCAGGGTAAGAAGGTCAAAATTCTGGTCCTGGAGCGCGTGGGTCATCTCGTGGACCGTGGCGATGATGTTCCAGGGAATGCCGAACTGGTCCGGCGGCTCTGAGGCCGGGTCCCGGGCCGGCACGACATACAATTCCTTTTCCTGAGGGTCGTAAAAACCGCCTATCTGCTCGGCATAGAGGTCAATCATAAAATCGCGGAGTTTCAGGTCGGCCGGGATAAAGCCGAGTTTCACCAGCGCCTTGCGGACCTTTTCATACTCCTCAGGCGGCTCCTTTGCGGCCTGCTCTATCATCTTTGATTTCAGTTCGTCCTTTTGCTTCACGCCCACCTTCAGGTCTTTCTTGAAATCCAGGCCCCTTAAACGGGCAATATGCAGTTCCAGCCGGCGGATGGTATCCGGGTCGGTCACATCAGTCCGCTTGGGCTGAGGCGCCGGCTCTGGAGCGGACTTGGGGTTCTCCTGGGCAAGAATCACACCAAAAAAGACCAGGTAGCCAAGGAAAAGAACAATTAATGTCCTGAATTTATTCATACTGGGCTTATAAACATTCTAAGATTGTCCTGCCTGTCCACTATAGAAAGTATTAAAAAGGGCTGGATAAAGCAATAAAATACCTGACAAATCCTCAAGTCCACCCCGATAACAACCGATTATTATATTAGGACTAACTAAAGGGATGAAACGTTAGTTAGAGAGAGAGGGCAAAATGAGAAGAGAGAGGGAATGGGCATATTCTGCATACCGACCAGGAATCCCGGCTTTCGGCAGGGCACGACGGATATCACCGGCCTCTCATAACAAGAGCGAGTCCATACCAACAAGCCGGCGCGGTATTCCGCCGCTGTCCGAACTTAAACGCATCAAGGAGGCCAGAATCCGCCGCATCCGGGAGATGGTCCGCAATGGCACCTATGACACGATAGAGCGGCAGATTGAAACCGCCCGCAGAATAGCAAATATCCTGCTGGCGGAAAAAGGCATCAATAACTGATTTTGGGAACCGCGTATCAATATGGGCAAAATCATTTCTCCCGCGCCGGTCAAACTCTTTGTCGGGGTTCTTGTATCGGACCGGCCGTATTTTAAGGCCGTCGTGGAAAAACTCACATCACTTTTCGGCGCCATTGACCTGACGACCGCCGATGAGGGTATTCCTTTCACCTTCACAGATTATTATGCCGCTGAAATGGGCGCCAATATCAGGCGATTTTTCCTGTCCTTTGATAAACTCATCAAGCCGGACAGCATCGCGGAGATAAAAATCAGGACCAATGAACTGGAAGAGGCGATTGCACGCGAGGTTAAAAGCGCCCCGCACCTTTCTTTGGAGCCAGGGCGCTCTCGCTCCAGCGGACAAGAGCGGAGCGCTCTACCCAGGCCCATTAACCTTGACCCGGGGTATCTCACAGCCGGCAAGATTATCCTGGCCACGACCAAGGACTATGCGCACCGCATTTATATCAAAGACGGGATTTATGCGGAGATAACCCTGCAATACCGGTCCGGGCAGGAAGGCGCCAGGGGATGGACTGCCCTGCCCTGGACATATCCCGATTACCGGACCAAAGAATATCTTGACTTCTTTGAGCGGATGCGTAAGATTTATCTGTCGCAGAATAGATAATAAGGTATCCAGCACCCCGCTCTAATCAAATAGGGCGGGGCGCTGGATAACTCGCACTAACTCACTATGTTCACAAGTGCGAGTAAAGGAGAAAATATATTATGCCTGCTGAATTACTGACCGATATTAGCGCCGTGGATATAAACAATGTCTTTCTGGACAAGGAGAAAATACGCGCCATTATCCCGCACCGTTATGAAATGGAGCAGATTGATGCGGTATTAAGGTTTGACAAGGATAACCGCCTGATTGTGGGCCTGAAGGACGTCCGGCCGGATGAATTCTGGGTCCGGGGCCATATCCCGGGCCGGCCGCTCCTGCCCGGAGTCCTGATGGTTGAATCAGCGGCACAACTGGCCACCATCCTTTCACGGCTCCTGGGAGTCAGCCCGGGCAACAAATTCATCGGCTTCAGCGGCATTGACAAGGTCAAGTTCCGCGGCACTGTCGTGCCGGGCGATAAAGTGATTGTCATTATCAAATGCACCGACCTGAATAACCGCCGGGCGATATTTGACGCCCAGGGCGCGGTCAACGGAAAACTCGTCTTTGAAGGCACGATTACCGGGATGATGATATAAGCCACAGATTACACAGATTAGATTTGTAATCCCGCACCTATCTCTCCGGGATGGGTGCGGGATAAGAGCCAGTAACGGTCTTTTGCCTTTTTTCGCCAAAAGCCCTAACTGGCTTTAATACGGGCTGGTCGTGATGTTATCGTTAATCTTGATGGTATCGGCCTGAAATTCCTTGATGCTGAAGCAGGCGGCCCACTGGGCTTCCACCTTTTCCACCTGAACCTTGGCCACGTATTTATCTGACCGGTAGACCGTAAATCTCATCCCCACTTCCACGCCGTCGTTCTTGCCCACGCTGATCAGGACGATATTCAGGTCGGCCTTATCGCTGATGGCCGTGACCTTGCCCTCTATCAACTTTACAGCCACCGGCTCGGTCACCAGGGTCGGCGCTTTTGTCCTGTAGACATCAAGCATTGTCTTGACCTGGTTGAGTTCCTTGGCCTGCGCCAGGTATTGCTGTTCCAGGGTGGCCAGGTTCTTTTCCAGTTGGATAATGGTGTTCTGGGCCTGCACGAATTTCTCCTCAAGGGTGGTCCGTTCCTTGACCGCCTCGTCCTTGGAGGCAGTGAGTTTTTCCACGGTCTCGTTGAGTTCCTTGTTCTTCTGAATCTGCTCGGTCAACGAGGCCTGAAGTTTCTCGTAACTGGAGTTAAGCGCGGTCAGGTCGTTGGTTAGTTTGGTGCTGGTGTTTTTCCAGTCGTTCAACTCATTGCGGGCGGTTTCCATATCCTGGTTGAGTGTCTTGATGTTGCCTTCCAGGGTCTTAATGTTCTTTTCCAGGTCATTGGACTTGCCTTTGAGTTTGTTTATCGCGTCATCCCTTTCCTCTACATCATTCTTATGCGCCACTTTTTCCTTTTCCAGCATATCCTTGTAGTCAACGCGGTATGAGAACAGCGCCGCGCTTATCCCGAGATATACCAAACTCATCACGAAAATCACCACTATCAATACTCTGGTCAGCGTACTCATATTAAATCCCTCCTTATTAGTGGATGTTAGCGCCGAAAGAGCGTTACAGCCACTTACCCCGCACATAACTTATGCGCGGGGTCAAGACCCGTTAGAGATAGGTTGCCCCGAGGTTACATCGGGACAACCGTAATATTTTTATTATGCTCCTATTTAAGAAACATTGTTAAATCGTATATTTAATATTGTTAAATGATATCAAACCATCTCTAACGAGTCAAGTATTTTGAGATATTTTAGGATAATTATAACGACTGAGATAAGCATACAGAGATACGGGAAATAGTCGCCGGTCCGGGTATAAAAAGTCCCCTTCTGCCCGGAAACAGGCAGTGGTTTTATCCAGGCGCCCTGAACCTCTTTGGCACGGCCATTCTGGCCGCTGAAGACATCTATCCGGCCTGAGGGCTGGATGACTGCGGAGATGCCGGTATTGGTGGCGCGGACAAAGGTGGTCTTGTTCTCCACGGCCCTGAAGGCGGAAATGGCCAAAATCTGCTCCAGTTCCGAACTGTCCTTGAACCAGCCGTCATTGGAGATATTGATGATAAAATCAGCGCCTCTCTTGACGCTCTCTGCGGTCAGTTCAGGAAAGATGCTTTCATAGCATATCTGGACGCCGTATTTGTAGCGCCCCGATGCTTCGTTCGCTCCGCTCCGGCTGGTGCTCGCGGTCACTGCGGTGTTCGGGGCGCTCTGCATCTTCGTAGATGCATCGGAGCGCGCAGCCCCGGCATCATGTTTCACCTCCAAGACGAACGGCTCAATATTGGCGCCTTCCAGCATACCATAGACATCCCTGAGTTCTGATAATGCGGTAACAACCGCCCTGATAATATAAAACACCCTCGTGTCCCTGAACGGCACGTATTCGCTTATCGGCACAAGATGGCGCTTGTCGTAACGGTTAAGGATATCGCCATTGGCATCAAGGTAATAGGCGCTGTTAAAGATGTCATATCTCCTTATCTCATTCTCGGACGGGGTTGCGCTCAGGGCGCCTATCAGCATCGGCACGCCGCATAAAGCCGCGGTCTCTTTCAACACCTGAGTGTATTCCTCATCCAATCCGATTGGAAGAGGAAACATTGTCTCGGCC
>JBFMDM010000076.1:0-10267 GCA_040753835.1 Planctomycetota bacterium | reverse complement strand
AGCGAATTCTTCCGTGACATAGAAGAGGTGTTAAAACTCATTTTTGATTCCATCCGCACGGAGAATCTTGTGCATCTCAATTCGGCCGAAATAACCATCGCCAAGATAACCACTCTGATAAAAAGTTATAAGATATATGATAACGGCTGCAACGATGCAACCAGGAAAGATATAGGAAGCCGTCTTGACAAAATAACAATAAATCTCGGCAGATTAGTTAACATATTCAAAGACAAGATATCCAAAGGCATCCTTTTCAGCGAGAAAGCATTAAGGGAACTTGAATATCTCATTGGAACCATCAAACACCTTTCCAAATGCCTCAGGGACGTTGCAACCACAAAAAACGATGTCTTAATCAAATATATTGTTGATACGGCCAATGCGCTGGAAAACACCGCGACCAATTTTGCGCTGGAGCACGAGGAACGGCTGGCCAGCGGTATCTGTCAGCCCCAGGCATCAGCCGTGTTTATTGACCTGCTAAATACCCTAAAGGAAAATTCCTACCACTTTAAGGAGATGGGCCGGCAGATTTCCTGCTTTAGATAGGCGAATTATAAATGATTCAGGTAGAATTATCCCGTCTGATTATTGACGAGAACCGCGAGGAACAACTAATTATTCTCAAGGAGGTCAAAGGCGAACGGGTCTTCCCGATTGTCATCGGCCTTTATGAAGCCGTAGCCATTGACCGTAAGATAAAAAACGCCAAGACGCCCAGACCACTCACCCACGACCTGATTATCAACATCCTGAAAGGCATTAACTGCACTATCAACAAAATCATCATCAGCGACCTTAAGAAAAACACATTTTATGCCAAGATATTCATCAACGCTAATGGCAAAGAGATAGAAATTGATTCCCGGCCGAGCGATGCGATTGTCCTGGCGGTCCACCTCAAAGCCCCTATTTATGTGGAGAATAAAATACTGGACGAGATAGGCACCACGCCTGATGAATCACAACCCACGGGATGAAATACAGACATTGTAAGAAAGAAACAGGAGATATGTTATGCAGCCGCCTACTGACACCCAAATCAACGAAGTCATCAGAGGTTTCCCCAGAAACAACGCCAGTCTGCTTATCCCCATCCTCCAGACGATTCAGGAAAAATTCGGCTATATCCCGCCTGAATCGCTTACCGCAATCGGCAAACACACCAACGTCTCACGCAATAAAATCTACGGCGTCCTGACATTCTATGCCCAGTTTACCACGATTCCTCGCGGTAAATACATCGTCAGGCCTTGCCGAGGTACGGCTTGTCACGTCCGCGGCGCCAAGAATGTCCTGACCCGTATCAGGCAAAAACTCGGCATAGAAGACGGACAGACCAGCCCGGACTACAAATTCTCCCTGGAGACCGTGGCCTGCATGGGCGCATGCGCTCTCGCACCAACCGTGGTCGTCGGTAACGATTATTACGGGAAAATGACTCCCGACGAAATCGGCGATATCATTGATACATATAAACATAAAGAATAATAATAGATGCAAACAATTACATCTCGCGAAGAACTCATCCGGCTCAGGGAA
The DNA here is from genome assembly GCA_040753835.1 of Planctomycetota bacterium. GTDB lineage: Bacteria > Planctomycetota > MHYJ01 > JACQXL01 > JACQXL01 > JACRIK01. Next base: position 8,722 of record JBFMDM010000076.1, on the reverse strand, counting down.
TCGGTCATCAGCAAAATAGATACATCCAAACCGACTATAACATTATGCGGCGGCACTGGCTGTAGCGCCTTTGGCAGCCAGAAAGTATATGATGCCTTTGAGGCCGAAATTAAACGTCTCCGCCTTGAAGACAAGGTTACTCTTAAAAGAACCGGTTGCCACGGTTTCTGCGAACGTGGGCCAATTCTGGTAATCCTGCCTCAGGAAATATTCTACCAAAAAGTCAAGCCGTCAGACGTTCCGGACATCATCAGAAAAACTATCATTAAGAATGAGGTGGTCCGTCAACTCCTGTATGTCGACCCGCGGACCGGTGAGCGTATTGTCAAGGAATCCGAAGTCCCCTTTTATAAACACCAGATGCGTCTGGTCTTCAGGCACAACGGAAAAATAGACCCAATTAGTTTTGACGATTACATTCGTTATGACGGTTTCCAGGCACTATTGAAGATCCTCTACGAGATGACTCCGCCACAGGTGGTTGATGAGATAAAGAAATCCGGAGTGCGCGGCAGGGGTGGCGCCGGATTCCCGACCGGCCTGAAGTGGGAGTTCGCCCGCAAATCACCGGAAACTAAACGCTATGTAATATGCAACGGTGACGAAGGCGACCCGGGCGCATTTATGGACAGGAGTGTAATGGAAGGCGACCCCTTTGCGGTAATCGAAGGTCTTATGATTGCCGGCTATGCTATCGGTGCCAAGAAAGGTTATATCTACGTACGCGCTGAATATCCGCTGGCTGTCAAAAATCTCACTATCGCCATTGAAACACTTAAGAAAATGTCTCTGCTCGGCAAGAATATACTCGGAAGAGAGTTTGATTTTGACGTAATCATCAAGCAGGGCGCCGGCGCATTTGTCTGCGGCGAGGAAACCGCACTCATTGCATCCATTGAAGGCAAACGGGGAATGCCCAAACCGCGTCCGCCCTTCCCAGCTGAATCCGGTCTCTGGGGCAAACCAACGGTTATCAACAATGTGGAAACTCTGGCTAACCTGCCGCTGATTATCATCAAAGGCGCAGAGTGGTATGCAAGTATCGGAACCAAAGACAGCAAAGGCACCAAAATCTTCGCATTAGCCGGCAAAATAAATAACACCGGCTTAGTTGAAGTCCCGATAGGCACTTCTCTCCGCAAAATTATTGAAGATATCGGAGGCGGCATTCCAAAAGGCAGAACATTTAAAGCCGTGCAAATGGGCGGACCGTCTGGCGGCTGCGTACCAGCCGAATACCTTGACTTACCGGTTGACTACGAATCCCTCAAATCCGTCGGCGCCATTATGGGTTCAGGCGGGATGATTGTAATGGACAACACCACCTGCATGGTGGACATCGCCAGATACTTCCTGGATTTCTGCCAGAAGGAATCCTGCGGCAAATGCGTTCCGTGCCGAATCGGCACCAAGCGAATGCTGGAGATTGCGACAAGGTTTACCAAGGGTGAAGCCCAAGCCGGCGATATAGAAAAACTGAAAGCGCTGGCCGAATCAGTCCGGGACAGTTCGCTCTGCGGCCTGGGCCAGACCGCGCCTAATCCGGTCCTTTCCACGCTCCGTTATTTCAGCAATGAATATGAGGCGCATCTGGCGGAAAGATACTGCCCGTCATCGGCCTGCGAGGTGCTTGTCAAATCGCCCTGCCAGAATGCCTGTCCGGCCCATATCAATGTTCCGCAATACAACGAACTGGTGCGCCAAAAGGAATATCTGCGCGCCGTCAACCTGATTCGCCGCAGCGTGCCACTGCCGTCATCTCTGGGTCGGGTCTGCTTCAGGCCCTGCGAGAGCGTCTGCCGCCGGGGTGAGATTGATACCTCTATCGCCATCAACCATATCAAACGATACATCACGGAAAATTCCAAATCCGAAATCCGAAATCCGAAATCGCAACTGTTCCCATTCAACGCCCCGGAAATATTCAACCCCAGGAAGAAGGATAAGAAGGTCGCTATTATCGGCGCCGGGCCGGCCGGCCTAAGCGCGGCCTATTTCCTGCGCATTATGGGACGCGAGGTCACGGTCTTTGAGAAAAATAAATCGGCCGGCGGATTGCTTGCCAACGGCATCCCGGCTTACCGCCTGCCCAAGAAAGTCGTCCAGGATGAGATTAATCTCCTCAAGGCAATGGGTATTGCCATAAAGGCCAATTCGCCCATTAGCGCCCGAAAACAATGGGATGTGCTCCGCAATCAGTTTGACGCAATATTTATTGCCGTGGGCGCTACAAAAAGTAAGACGCTCGGCGTGCCGGGCGAGAATATTAAGGGCGTAGTTGATGCACTGCAATTCCTTGATAATATGATTAATGGACGAATAAAGAAGGTTCCGCAGAAGGTTACGGTCATCGGCGGCGGCAACTCGGCCATTGACTCGGCACGCTCGGCCCTACGCTTAGGCGCAAAAGAAGTAACTGTCATCTACAGACGCTCATTAGATGAAATGCCGGCGCATAAAGAGGAAATCCAGGACGCTATGCAGGAAGGTGTTAAGTTCAGGTTCCTGGCCGCGCCGGCTCAAGTGACCTGTAACAAGGGTTCTAATTGGCTCAGGTGCCAGGAGATGACCCTTGGTCCGGCCGACAAGTCAGGACGCAGGAAACCCGTGCCCAAAGCCGGCTCGGATTTCACCGTAGAAGCCGGATTGGTAATCACGGCCATCAGCCAGACGCCGGATTTGGAATTCGCACAGCCCGATATAGAACTTACGCCCTGGGGCGGAATCAAGGTTAACCCCCTTACAATGGAGACATCGCAAAAGGGCGTGTTTGCAGGCGGTGACACCATCACCAACGCAGGTATGGTCATTTATGCCATTGCCACCGGACAAAAGGCCGCGGTGGCTATAGACCGCTATCTGGGCGGCGCGGGCAAACTGCCGGAAAACATTGACCCGCTCCTGACATATTCTACCGACCTCAAAGGCCCGCACGACCCGCTCAAGGACGACCGGCAGGCAATACAACATATCCCGCTTAAGAAACGAGCCGGCAATTTCAAGGAGGTCATCTGCGGCTATTCCGATTCAGCCGCCTATAACGAGGCATCCAGATGCCTCAGATGCGACCTGGAGAATAAGGAATATGGGAAATAATAAATCTATTATTCCGGTTGCACGGATTGAAAGAATTATCTTGTTTATCCGCGGACATAAGGCAATATTAGATAAAGATATTGCACGGCTGTATGGAGTTGGCACGAGGGACTTAAATAAAGCCGTCAGTCGGAATATGAACCGTTTCCCATCTGATTTTATGTTTCAACTAAACCAGGAAGAATTCCAAAACTTGAAGTTCCATTTTGGAACATCAAGTTGGGGCGGGACCCGTAAACTCCCGCACGCCTTTACTGAACAGGGTGTGGCAATGCTTTCCAGTGTCATAAGAAGCAAACAAGCCATCCGGGTCAATATAGAAATTATGCGCGCCTTTGTCAGGTTAAGAGAAATACTTACTTCTCATAAAGAATTAGTGCATAAACTGGAAGCAATGGAAAAGAAATATGATACCCAGTTTAAGGTGGTCTTTGATGCGATTCGGCAACTTATGGAGCCGACTGAACCGCCACAAAAACCACGGATTGGGTTTCATACGAGAGAGTAAAAAAACCACAGATTAAAATCTTTGTGACTTTGTGTCTTTGTGGTGAATGGTAAATCATGGAAATAAAAATCATCCGTAGCGAAAACAGGAAACGGACCATCAGCGGACGGGTGGATGGCGAGACGCTGATTGTCAACGCCCCGGCTGATATACCTGAAGAACGGCTCCAGAAAATAATTGAGAAATTCAGGAAACGGTTTGAGAAACGTCAACTCAAGCGACAACTCAACCGCACCGTTGACCTGATGACTATCTGTCGGAAATTAAAGGAGCAATATTTCTTCTATGACCAGATGGAAGTGAACTCAATCGGGTATTCCACTGACCAGAACTGCAGATGGGGTGTCTGCAATAGCAGAAATAAGACGATATTGATTTCGCATCGGCTGGCTGAATTCCCCAACTGGGTCAGGGATTATGTGATTATTCACGAGATGGCGCATATTTTAGAGCCCAATCACGGCAAGAGATTCTGGCGCCTGGTCAGGCGGTATAAATTATCCGAACGCGCCCGCGGCTATCTCATTGCCAAGGGCTACGAGGACGCCGATGAATCGGATGTCCAAAATGGCTCCACGTTTACCGGATAGTGGAATAATACCATATGATAAAATCGTATTTAAAACGAGTTCTTGAAATCGCCCAGCGGGGCGATGACACTGAGGGGGCATATTATTCAACGTTAGAAGAACTTATCTCTTCCTTTGCCGGGACAACCAGGAAAAAGAAGGTTCAGATTACAACCCTGCCCAAAAAGACCGAGGCAGGTAATCCGGACTTCCGCATCTGGGACGGAGACCTGCATATTACCGGCTATATTGAGGCAAAACACCCTTCAGAGAAGAATCTGGATGTTATAGAGACATCGCCTCAACTAAAACGATACCTCAAGACATTCCCTAATGTCATGCTCACCAACTTTCTTGAGTTCCGGCTATATCGTGATGGATCTTTAACAGATACGGTGTTATTGACCAGGGTTGATATCACTCATCGGATAAAGGCCATTCCGCCTGTGGAGAAAGAGAAGGAATTCTTCAATCTATTGGAGAAATTCTTTAGTTTCTCATTGCCGTCTATCACCCGCGCCAAGCAATTAGCCGGGGAATTAGCCAAGCGAACCGGTTTCCTAAAAGAGCAGATTATTGCGGAACAATTAAAGCAGGAGCATTCTATCGGAACCGGCAATATCCTCGGATTCTATGAGGCGTTCCAGAAGTATCTTATCGGCACGCTCGGCTTGGATGACTTCGCCGATTTATATGCCCAGACCATTACTTACGGACTCTTTGCTGCCAGAACCCGCGCCACCAATGGTTTTAACCGTAAGACCGCCTACGATTATATCCCCAGAACCATCGGCATTCTCAAACAGGTCTTCCAGTTTATCTCGTTAGGTGAACTGCCGCCCCAGATGGGCTGCCTGATTGACGATATTTCCGAGGTCCTGGCCGTTACTGATGTCAACCAGATACTGCGGGACTTCTACCAGGCCGGCAAGGGCGATGACCCTATCATTCACTTCTACGAAACATTCCTGGAGAAATACAATCCCAAACTAAAGGAAATCAGGGGTGGCTATTATACGCCGACGCCGGTGGTTTCATATATTGTCCGTTCTATCCAGATATTACTTAAAGAAAGATTCAATCGCAATGACGGTCTGGCCACTGACTCGGTGACGGTCCTGGACCCAGCCGCGGGAACGCTTACCTTCCTGGCCGAGGCGAGTAAATTAGCCGTTGAAGAGGTTATCAGCAAATACGGCAGTGGGATGAAAAAGGGCTTTATCAAGGAGCATATCCTGAAGAACTTCTATGCCTTTGAGTTGATGATGGCGCCTTATGCGATTGGTCACCTTAAAATGGGATTTATCCTGCAGGAATTGGGCTATCAATTACAGGAAGATGATAGGTTTAAATTATACCTTACTAACACCCTTGAAATGGAAGAACTCCAGCAGACCGCGGTGCCCGGTATGTCATCACTCTCTGACGAGTCACGTGATGCTGGGAAAGTAAAGAAAGATACGCCTATTTTGGTCATTATGGGAAATCCACCTTACTACGGCCGCTCTGCCAACCCCAGCGAGACAGAAAAGAAGATTAATAAGGGCTGGAAATACATATCTGATTATAACATTGAGCGGATAACCAAAAACGGGCGAACGCAATATAAAGTCAAACCCATTGTTAAAGATGCATCGCACAACATAACTATCAAGCAAAAGACCTGGGTTGGCGAACTCATAGAGGACTATAAGATTATAGACGGCCAATGGTTGGATGAGAAAAACCCCAAGTGGCTCCAGGATGATTATGTCAAATTTATCCGCTTTGCCCAGCATAAGATAGAACAAAATGGTGAGGGCGTTTTAGGATTTATTACTAATCACAGTTATCTGGATAACCCCACTTTCAGGGGTATGCGCCAGTCATTGATGAATACCTTTGACGAGATGTATATTCTGGACTTGCACGGTAACGTCAAGAAAAAGGAACAATGTCCGGACGGCTCTAAGGATGAGAATGTCTTTGATATTCAGCAGGGCGTGGCCATTGCCTTGTTCATCAAGTATAAAGAGCCCAAACTACAGACCGCGGTCTATCACTCTGACCGCTGGGGACTCAGGGAAAATAAATATAAGTGGTTATCAAAGAATGATATTAAGACCACCAAATGGCAGGCGCTCGTACCCACATCAGACGGGTATTTCTTTATCCCCAGGGATGAGCGGTTATTAAACCACTATGAGCGATACCTAAAGGTGACGGATATTTTCCCGGTGAATAGCGTCGGGATAGTTACTGCAAGAGATAATCTGACGATACAATGGACTCCTGAACAGATGTGGAGCACCATATTAAACTTCTCAAAACTTACGCCCGAATTGGCGCGTTCTGCCTATAGTTTGGGTAACGACGCACGGGACTGGAAGGTGGAACTTGCTCAACAGGACTTAAAGGGGAGTGGTTTAGACAAAAATAAAATAGTGCCAATTCTCTATAGACCTTTTGATATAAGATATACCTATTATACCGGTAAGTCCCGTGGCTTCCATTGTATGCCCCGCCCAGAAGTTATGCAACATATGATGAAAGAGAATTTGGGGTTAATTACTTCAAGAATAATTAAGGGCCAAAAATATCAACATACTTTTGCTTCGGGAATAATCACAGATGGCTCATTGTTGGCCGCTAATACTACTTCGAGTTCTTATCTTTTCCCCCTTTATCTTTATAATACCGTTGGTGCCCAGCCCCGGCGCGGCGCCAAATACAATTTTATGCTCTTTGATAAAATAGAGCAGTATGAGACAAGGCAGGATAATCTTAATCTAACCCTAGTCAAGGAACTGACCGAGACATACGGCCAGAAGCCGAGTCCTGAAGATGTCTTCTACTATGTGTATGGTGTTTGCTATTCCAAGACCTATCGCACTAAATACGCCGATTTCCTGAAGAGCGATTTCCCCCGCATCCCGTTCACTAAGGATTATAAATTATTTATAGCGATGGGTAAGTTCGGTAAGGGATTGGCCGATTTGCACCTGATGAAATCAGCCGAATTGAAACACTCGCCGGCTAAATTCCAGGGCGCCGGCGACAACCGCATCAAACGGGTTAAATATGAGGAGAAGGCAAAACAGGTCTATATCAATGAGACACAGTATTTTGCCGGCATAGAAAAGATGGTCTGGGAATATCAGATTGGCGGGTATCAGGTCCTGGACAAATATCTCAAAAGCCGTAAGGACAGGGAACTCTCCAGAGACGAACAACTGCATTATCTCAAGGTGATTACCGCAATAAAGCAGACGATGGAACTGTCGTCTAAGATAGATAAAATATACCCTGAGATAGAGAAAACCGGTCAGGACAAGAAATAGATAGGTAGGGCTACCGGGATACCTACATAGGGACTACCCCTACATTCCATAGGGGCTATGGGGTTATCCCCTTAGGGTAGTTACTCCACTACTCAGGGGCTATCCCGCTACTACATAGGGGCTATGAAGTATAGAGACAGGGGCTATCCCCTGTAGAGATAGGGGCTATGGGGCTATCCCTATAGGATAATGGGTTACCCTCATAGGGGCTATCTCTATGGGGGATAAGGACTATCCCCCATACCCATAGGGACTATGGGGGTATCAGATATGGGCTATCCCCCGACTCCATAGGGGTTATGTCTAAGGGAGATAGGGGCTATGATGGTAACCCTCTACCCCAATGAATTAGCCGGATAGGGGCTATCTCCCCACTCCATAGGGGCTGTCTATAAGGGGGATAGGGGCTGAGATGGTCAGGGGTGGGGTCTATCTATCCACGTAGTCAACGAAGGGAATAAACTATGAATATTAAGTTTACAATTGACGGCAAAGAAGTCCGGGCCAGGCCGGACCAAACCGTGCTACAGGCCGCGCTGGATAACAACATCCATATCCCGCACCTGTGCTATCATCCGGCACTGAAACCCTTTGCCGGCTGCCGGCTCTGTATCGTGGAAATCAAGGGCGGCAAGGCGCCTATTGCCGCCTGCGCCCTGCCGGTCAAGGAAGATATGGAGGTCACAGCCCAGAGCGAACGGCTGCACCAGTTACGCAAGACCGCCTTAGACCTGATTATCTCAGACCACCCGCTCAATTGCCTGACCTGCGAAAAATGCGGCGATTGCGCCCTGCAAAAATACGCCTACGAATTCGGCCTGGAAAAGACCTCTTATATGGGCGAGACCACTTCATATCCGAACGAGACCGGTAATCCACTGATAGAGATGTCCTACAAGACCTGCATAATGTGCGGCAGGTGCGTGATTGCCTGCAACGAAGCGGTGGTGAACGAGGCAATTGACTTTACCCGGCGCGGATTCGCCGCCAAAATCACCACGCCGCTTGACGCACCTAGGAAGGACTCGGACTGCGTCTTCTGCGGCGCCTGCGTGGACGTCTGCCCGGTCGGAGCGCTGACCGACCTGACCGCCCGCTTCAAAGGACGTTCCTCTGAATGCGAGCAAGCGTCGGTCATCTGCCCCTACTGCGGCTGCGGATGCAGTATCATCCTTGACATCAAGGATAACCAAATCATCCGCTCGCGCGGCAACCAGCAGGGCCCGGCC
>JBFMDM010000075.1:0-10329 GCA_040753835.1 Planctomycetota bacterium | reverse complement strand
AATGCCTCTTTGCGGTATTTCTCAGCCCGTGTAAGCAACTCCTCAATCTGCTTGCAATGCTCCTCCAGCGTGAGTCCGGCCTTGAGTTTCACCGGCGTAATATCTTCGCCGAATATCACCTCATCCAACCGGGCTGAAATCGTCTCAAGCAGTCCGTCATTATCGTAGGTCGAAACGTTATTCCGGATAGCGACTATTAAATCATCGCATATCTTCGGTATTTTAAACGGGTCGCGCTCTAAATAGCGCATATCACGCAGGCGGAAGTCATCAGCATTCTTCTGGTCATCACTATAACGTTTTAAGAGGTCCTCGTATTTGTCCGTGATATTGGTATGGCTAAGAATCTTCTGGGTAAGAATCTCTATAGGCGTGGTGTAATCCACCAGTTCCGGATGTATCTTCTCATTGGTCTCCGGCTCTATCTCCGGCTTGTCGCTGGCCGCCATCCGCGTGCCTAACGTTATCTTCAATGAAATATTCTTGATATTTCTGGTGATTCCGGCCTTCATCCGGTCGCCCACCTTGAGGTTATTAATAACATCAGTTACTTTATCCGCTTCGGTTGGCTCCTTCTTGTCATTAATCATCAAAACAATCTCATCCGCTGCGCGCAGGACGGTCAATGCCACGACTCCGCCACTGCCCACGCTCTTGATATGCTCTGCCATCTTCTCCTGGTATTTCGGCTCCTCTCCTGAAAAGGTATTGCCATCGTAAGATATGACGATATCGCCGGTCTTTAAGCCGCCCTTTTCAGCCGGCGAGGCCGGAGAGACCGAGTTTATCTTGATTCCACCCTGTTCCTTGTCCATTCCCATCTTGGCCAGTCCCTTAACCGGCCCCATACTGATACCCATCCATCCGGCCTTCTTGCCGTCCTTTATCTCCGGCTTTGGCTCGGTCACCGGCTGGGGCGGCTCAATCAGATGAAACCGTTCCGGCGGAGTGGTTAACGTCACAGTCAATTCCTTTGTCTCTGCCTTCTTCTGCACTGTGAACTCCATCCTCTCGCCCGGTTTACCCTCATCTTTAAACCCCTGGTATTTCTTGAGAAAGTCCTCTTTGGATATTGTGGTTTGCGTCTTTGATACTGAATCTACTATTTCTATGGTCTCTTCATGGCGGCTGACCTTGATATTGAACATATTACCCGATTCCTTTTGCCCGAGAACTGACAGAACATCATCAATATTGGAGACATTCTTATTGTCTATCTCTATTAGAACATCGTTCTTCTTGACGCCTGTGTCTTTGGCTGAAGAATTAATGTATATATCAGTCACTTCCACACCGAAAGGAGTATCCCTGCCTACAATACCCAACCAGACATCCTTGGCAAAGATGGTGCGGTCGCTTGGAACCTCTTTAGCCGGCGGCTTGGAAATCTCCGTAGTCACGGTCGAGCAGGACACAATAAATACGGATAGCAAGACCAATACAAATAATCTGAATCTATTCATAATACCTCCATAAATTTCTGTAAGCAGATTGAGATGATTTGGCTGATTTAGCAAACCCGCCTGCCGTAGGGCAGGTTTATATATCCGTTAATCCGCATAATCTGCTTAATCCGCTTACCTCTTATTACTGATTTTATATCTCTGTTTTTATCCGGCTCTTGATTTTATCCCGCGCCTGGCGGAATGCCAGTAAAATATCTTCTTCCGTCCCCTTAACATCTACCGGATCTGTAATATCCCAATGTAGCCGCTTGGCATTGGACGAAAATACCGGGCAGGATTGCCGGGCGCTGTCGCATAAGGTAATGATATAATCAAACGGCTGGCCCAGGAATTCCTTGACGTCCTTGGCGCGCTGGCTGGAAATGTCAACGCCGATTTCAGCCATTGCCCTGACCGCGTATGGACTGAGCGCGGACGGCCTGATGCCGGCGCTGAAGGCCTGAATCCGGCCTTTGCCAAAGAAGTTGGCCAGCCCCTCGGCCATCTGGCTCCGGGCTGAATTCCCCGTGCACAGGAACAGAATCCGCTTTACGGCAAAATACCTGCGCTGGATAAGGAACGCCACGTTTACCAGCCCTATCATCACCGGCACCTCCACCAGCGGGCCGATGACGGCCGCGAATGCCGCGCCGGATGAAATCCCGAATACCGCCACGGCCACGGCTATGGCCAATTCAAAGTTGTTGCTGGCCGCGGTGAATGACAGCGTCACGGACTGGGAATAATCCGCGCCCACCTTCTTGCCCATATAGAATGACACCAGGAACATCACCACAAAATAAATCAACAGCGGTATGGCAATCCGGACCACGTCCATTGGCAGGTTGACGATGTATTCGCCCTTCAAGGAGAACATTACTATAATAGTAAACAGCAAGGCAATCAGCGTAATCGGGCTGATGATGGGGATAAACCGGTTCTGATACCAGTCACGATTTACTAACTTAATTAGGGTGAATCTGGTAATCAGCCCGGCCAGGAATGGGATGCCCAGATAGATAAAGACGCTCCGGGCAATCTGGCTGATGGTAATATTAACCTCAACGCCTTTAAATCCGAACCCCGCCCGGCTAAGCCAGTCGGGCAGGCACGTCGGCAGGACTGTGATAAACACCCAGGCATAGACGGAGAAGAACAGCACCTGGAATATGGAATTGAAGGCGACCAGTGCCGCGGCGTATTCGCTGTCGCCCTTGGCCAGTTCGTTCCAGACGATGACCATGGCAATGCACCGGGCCAGGCCTATCATAATCAGGCCGACCATATATTCCGGGTATCCGCGCAGGAAGACGATGGCCAGTGTGAACATCAAAATCGGTCCGATGACCCAGTTCTGCACCAGCGAGAGAATCAGGACTCTGGTGTTACGCAGGACCCGGCCCAGTTCCTCGTATTTCACCTTGGCCAAAGGCGGATACATCATCAGGATGAGCCCGATGGCAATCGGGATATTGGTCGTGCCGGACGTAAACCGGTCCCAGAACTGGGCCACACCGGGCCGGGCATAACCCATACCCACGCCGATAGCCATAGCCAAGAAAATCCACAGGGTCAGAAACCGGTCCAGGAATGACAGGCGCTTATTGCTCATATTTTATGTGTAGTAATATCATCAAGCCACAGTATAATCCATAAAATAATGGCAAAAGAAATGGGAAAATGGCCCTGTCCCCTGATGAACCCAAAGGGACCGCGTGTAGCGAACATCGGGGGACTGGTCGGGAGCACCGGCAGGAGCGCACCGGGTATAGGATGGATTATTGGAATAACCTAAGAAAAGGTAACGGGGCAGACATTATAAGTTTTAGCATCAGTATTTACTGGCACTTTGACCCCGAAAGCATTCGGGGGAATTAGTGCCAGTTATCCTGAACGTAGCGAAGGATACCTTTCAGTGAATAGTAGGAAATACTTAATAAAATCTTACATTTTACTTGATATACTCTCTTAAATAGGTTATATTACTTTTAGAAAGAGAGGTGATTTATGGTAACTACAGTTGTTACGGCCAAAGGACAGATTGTCATACCATCCAAGGTGCGCAATCACTACGGCATCAAGAAAGGCACGCATCTGTGCATCATAGAAAAGAAGGACGAGATTGTGCTTAAACCCCTGACCCACGATTATTTCAGCAAGATGGCCGGCATACTGCAGAGCAAGAAGAGTTTGGTCCAAGAACTCATCGCAGACCGGGCCCGGGATAAGGAAAGTGAGGATGGAAAATGCAAAAAGTAGTAGATGCTTCAGCCCTGCTTGCCTATCTCAATAAAGAGTCCGGCTGGCAAAAAATGGAGGAACTCCTGGCTACAGCTTCGGATAAGGACCGGCCGCTCCTGATGACTGCGGTCAACTGGGGCGAGGTCTATTATATCATCCTGCGTCATCTGGACGATTATAACCTGGCCGAGGACGTCGAGCGGTCAATCCAGACCCTGCCGATTGAGGTTATTGGAGTGGACCGTGAAATGGCCAAAGAGGCGGCTCATCTCAAGGTGAATTACAAACTGGCGTCTGCAGACGCCTTTGCGGCGGCCCTGGCTAAGTCGCACCGGGCCGAACTGATTACCTGCGATAAGGAATTCAAGGCCGTGGAAGACAGCGTAAAGATTAATTGGATATAAGAAATATTATATAATAAGAATGGGAGGAGATACTATGAGTAATAAAGGGGATTTTTTGTGGATTAGATATCTACCCCCCTACACCCTATAGGTATATACCCTATACCCCATAGAGTAAAGATTGATGCCGATATGCCGCTTTTTACTATTAAGCCCTGGGTTGATTTTCGTGTCCTAAAGATATATTTTTTACCTGATGGTATTTTTTCTTTTCATCTTCGGTCAAGTAGATGTATTTTGTGCCCTTGACCTGTTTCAGGCAGACCTTTTTCTCGCCCATCAGCCAGCCGGTGACAATCTTGGCCTTGTCTTTGTCGGACAGATAATTGTGCCCATCATCGGCGGGGGTTTTCAATACTTCTTCATTGATGTCAGTGGTAATGTGAGCGTTACGTTCAATCCGTATGTCATCGGCTACGTGGTGTAATAAAATCCCCCTCTCTCCCTTTTCTAAAGGGGGATGGGGGATTTTTCTTGACATCTGCAACACACCTGCTATAATACAGAACTTTCCTACCCCGCCGAGCCGGGGCAAGGACACTTATTATAGAATAGGGAGGTATAAGCATATATGGCGAAAGATATAGTTTTTGACGATGTGGTGCGCAATTCGCTTAAAGCGGGCGTCAATAAGATGGTCCGGGCCGTCAAGTCCACCTACGGGCCGGCCGGTCGCAATGTCATGATTGACCGGGGCTGGGGCGGGCCGAACATCACCCGGGACGGCAATTCGGTGGCCGATGAAATAGAACTCACAGACCAGCACGAGAACCTGGCCGCCCAGATTGTCAAGGATGCCACGTCCAAGACCTCGGACCAGACCGGAGACGGCACCACCACCACCGCCATCCTGGCCGAGGCCATATTTTCCGAAGGTCTGCGTTATGTGGTGGCCGGCGCTAATTCCATGGCCATCAGCCGGGGCATCAAGAAGACCGTCACCCATCTGGTCGGGGAACTGAAGAAGATGGCTATCCCGGTTTCCACGCCGGAGATGATTGCCCAGATTGCCACCATCGCCTCGGCCAACGATTCGGCCCTGGGCAAGATTATCGCGGACACGATGAAGAAGGTGTCCAAGGACGGCGTCATCACCATAGACGACGGCAAGGGCATCGACACCGAGGTGAAAATCGTGGAAGGCATGCAGTTCGACCGCGGATACGTCTCGCCTTATTTTATCACGGACCAGGAGAATATGCAGGCCGTGCTCAAAGAGCCCTACATCCTGATTTATGAAGACAAGTTCTCGTCCAATGCCGAGCTGATTCCGCTATTGGAAAAGATGGCCGAGGCCAAGAAGCCGCTGCTGATTATCGCGGACGACATCGAGTCGGACGCGCTGGCCACGCTGGTGGTCAACAAGACCAAGGGGATTCTGGACTGCGCGGCGGTCAAGGCGCCCGGCTACGGCGACCGGCGAAAAGATATGCTGGAGGATATCGCTATCATGACCGGCGGCGAGGCCATATTCAAGGATTTGGGCATTGAACTCAAGAAACTGAAACTGACCTCGCTGGGCCGGGCCAAGAAGGTCATCATTGATTCCGAGAACACCACGATTATCGAAGGCGCGGGCTCGGATAAGAAAATTCAGGAGCGGGTCAAGAAACTCAGGTCTGAAATCGCCAAGACCGATTCGGATTACGACCGTGAGAAAATTGAGGAGCGGATAGCCCGATTCAGCGGCGGCATCGCCCAGATAAATGTCGGAGCGTCCACCGAGGCCGAGATGAAGGAGAAAAAGTCGCGGGCAGAGTCAGCCCTGGCCGCGGTCAAGGCGGCCAATGAAGAAGGCGTGGTGCCGGGCGGCGGAGTGACCATGCTCCGGCTGGCTGAGAACTTGGCCGGCGCCAAACTGGATTTGGAAGGCGATGAAACCATCGGACTGGACATCGTACGCAAGGCATTGGAGGCGCCGTTCAGGCAACTCCTGGCCAACAGCGCCATTGAGCCATCCGTGGCAATGCGGAAGATAAAGAGCAATACCGATTTACAGTTCGGATTTGACGTCATAGCGGGCGAATTCAAGAACCTGGTTAAGGCCGGGATTCTGGACCCGATTAAGGTGGAACGTTACGCCCTTATCAATGCCGCGTCCATCGCGGAATTGCTACTAACCAGCGACACGGCCATTACCGATGTCAAGGGCGACGAGCCCGAGATGCCCGCCGGAATGCCTCCGGGCGGGATGGGCGGCATGGGTGGCATGCCCGGAATGGGAGGAATGGGTGGTATGGGCGGTATGCCTGATATGGGCGGGATGGATTTCTAATAATGTATACCCCGCAATTCTGCGGGGTCTAACTCGCTGTAACGAGTAAACTCTAACAGCGAGTAAAAGAATAGGAGATTTTATATGAACCTCAGACCATTAGACGACAGAATCGTGGTAAAGCCCCTGGAGCGGGAAGGCAAGACCAAGGGCGGCATCGTCCTGCCGGATACGGTCAAGGAGCGTCCGCAGGAAGGCGAAGTAATGTCTGTTGGCAACGGCAAACTGCTGGATACCGGTAAGCGCGCCCCGCTGTCCGTCAAAAAAGGCGACAAGATTCTCTACGGCAAGTTCTCAGGCAACGAGGTTAAAATCAATAATCAGGAATACCTGATTATGAGCGAGTCAGAGATACTGGCAAAGGTGGAGTAAGATAATGTAAGCCCGCCTTTGTCCCGTAGGCCTGCCTGCCGCAGGCAGGGACTTCGGCGAGGTCTAAGAGTCAGTAACGCTCCTTTGTCGCCAACTGGCTCTAAGAAAGGTTTTATTATGCCCAAACAATTGATGTTCGATGACCATGGCCGGCAAAAGGTGCTCAAGGGCGCCCGGAGTTTGGCTGACCTGATGAAGATCACCCTCGGACCGACAGGCCGCAATGTCCTGGTCGGCAAATCATTCGGCTCGCCGGAAATCATCAAGGACGGCCATGCCATTTCCAAAGAGGTGGAACTGGCTGACCCGTTCGAGAATATGGGCGCCAAGATGATTACCGAAACCGCATCCAAGACCTCGGATATCATCGGCGACGGCACGGCCATGACCGCCATCCTGACCCACGCCATTTACGAATCCGGGCTGAAATACCTCACCGCCGGCCTGAATCCGCTGGACATAAAGAAAGGCATTGACCGGGCCACTGAAGCCGTGGTTGAGTCCATGAAGAAGACCGCCACGCCGGTCAAGACCAAGGCCGATTACCTGAATATCGCCACCATCGCGGCCAACCATAACGAACTCATCGGCAAACATATCGCCGCGGCCATGGATAAGGTCGGCAAGGAAGGCATTATCACGGTCGAGGAATCCCAGGGCCGGGAAATCACCCTGGAATTCGCCGAAGGACTGTCCTTTGACAAGGGCTATATCTCGCCGTATTTCATCAACAATACTGATAACATGACCTGCGTGCTGGAAGAACCGCTCATTCTGCTCTATGACAAGAAAATCAGCAATGTCCAGGAGCTGGTGCCCCTACTGGAGCAGGTGGCCCAAACCGGCGCGTCCCTCTTGATTATCGCGGACGAGGTGGAGAACGAAGCGCTGACCGTCCTGGTCCTGAACAAACTCCAGGGTGTGCTCAAAGTCGCGGCCGTCAAGACCCCGGCCTTCGGGGACCGGAAAAAATCCATTATGGAAGACATCGCCATCGTCACCGGCGGCAAATTCTTCTCCGAGGAGATGGGCGTGAAACTGGAAAAAATACAATTATCCGAACTGGGCCGGGCCAAGTCGGCCAAGATAGAAAAAGAGAATACCTACATCATCCAGGGCGCCGGAGAGAAGTCCAAGATAGACGCCCGGCTGAACCAAATCCGGAACCAGATAAAGGCCACCACCTCGGAATACGACCGGGAAAAGATGGAAGAGCGGCTGGCCAAACTGTCCGGCGGCGTGGCGCTTATCAAGGTCGGAGCCGTGACCGAATCCGAACAGAAGGACAAGAAGAACCTGGTCGAGAACGCGGTGCATTCGGCCCAGGCGGCCCGGGAAGAAGGATTCCTGCCGGGCGGCGGCGTGGCCTATCTGGCGGCCCTGCCGGAACTGGACAATCTCCTGAAAAGCACCGATGACCCGGCTGAAATCGCCGGCATCAGGATTATCAAAGAGGCGCTCCAGATACCGCTCAAGCAGATTGTCTCTAACTCCGGCGGCGATGGTTCGCTGGTCTTAGACGAGGTCAAGGAGAAATTATCGTCATCCAAATCTATGGGCTATGACGCCAGCCAGGGCGAGATGGTGGATATGGTCAAGGCCGGTATTGTTGACCCGGCCAAACTGCTCCGGGTGGCCCTGCAGAACGCGGCCAGTTCCGGCGGACTGATGCTCACGGCCCGGACCTTCCTGACCGACTTCAAGGAAAAAGACAAGAAGATTGCTGAAAGCGTTGTATAGAATACAGATGACAAGTTGATAAGATTATAAGTAAATAAGTGGTTTTACGTATCAACCTATCAACTTATTACCTATCAACTGATTTAGCATGACAGACGGCAAGAAAGATTATTACGAACTCCTGGGCGTTACGCGCAATGCCTCGGCCGACGACATCAAGAAGGCGTTCCGTAAACTCGCCCTGAAATACCATCCGGACAAGAATCCGGACAACAAGCAGGAAGCCGAGAAGAAGTTCAAGGAAATCGCCGAGGCCTACGAGGTCCTGAGCGATGCCGAGAAAAAGGCCAAGTATGACCGCTTCGGCCACGAAGGCCTGTCTGGTTCCAGCGGCCGGGCCTACAGCAGTTACGAGGACATCTTTGAGAACTTCAGCGACCTGTTTGAGGGCGATTCGCTGTTCTCCAGTTTCTTCGGAGGCGGCCGGGGACGCCGGACCAGGCAGCGCGGGGCTTCCCTGCGCGCCGAACTGACCATCTCATTCAAGGAATCCGCCACCGGCGCTGAAAAGACCATCACACTCAAGCGCAACGAACTCTGCGACGACTGCCGCGGCTCGGGCGCCAAGAAGGACGTGCCGCCCATCACCTGCCCGGTCTGCAAGGGCCGGGGCCAGGTCCAGCAAGGCGGCGGATTCTTCACCATCCAGACCATCTGCCCCCAGTGCCAGGGAGCAGGCAAGATAATCAAAGAGCCCTGCCCAACCTGCCGCGGCAGCGGACGGACGCGCAAGGAGCGGGAGATAAAGATAAAAATTCCGGCCGGCATTGAAGACGGCACCCGGATGCGCCTGGCCGGCGAGGGCGAGCCATCGCAGGACGGCTCGGCCCGGGGCGATTTGTATTGCGATATCTTCGTGGCGCCGGACATTGTCTTTGACCGCCATTATGACGACGTGGTCTGCGAAATGCCCGTCTCGTTCACCCAGGCCACGCTGGGCGCGGAAATCTCGGTCCCGACCTTAAACGGCAACGTCAAGATGACCATACCGCCGGGCACCACCAACGGACAGGTCTTCCGCCTGAAGAATATGGGATTCAATAACCTGCACAGCCCCAGGCAAAAGGGCCACCAGTTGGTGCGCGTGGTGATAGACACGCCACGGAACGTCTCGGCCGAGCAAAAAGAACTCCTGAAAAAGTTCTCGGCCGGCGAGAACTATGCTAATATCAACGTGGCCCGCAAGGTAAAACTCTGGGAGGAACCGAAATGAGTGTTCGGGGTGTTTTACCCGGAACACTCATCCTGAGCGAAGCGAAGGACCTCGTAGAATATTATACCGATTATGAAAACTAAGCCGACTGATAAGAACACAGACCTGCCTGCGCCAAGCGGAGCGCGGCAGGCAGGCGAGACACCGGCCAAGTCAGCGCCAGCCGCCCATACGGGCGAGCCTCGCCCCGATGTTTCGGGGCGGGAAACCAGGACCGGCTCGGATGAGTTGCCCAAGACCTGCGCCATGCCTGGAGAGGATTCAGCGATAGAACTACAGAAACTCCAGAAGGAGATTGAGGCCCTGCGCAAGGCGGCATCGGAACGTGACGAGTTCCTGAAACTCCTCCAGCGGGTCCAGGCCGATTTCCTCAACTACCAAAAACGTATCAAGAGCGAGCGGGAATGCTGGGACAAATACCAGGATGAAAACCTCCTGCGCGAGTTGTTGCCGGCCTTTGATAATTTCGGACGGACGTTGAAACTGGAATGCACCACGGACGAGGCCAAGTGCATTATGGACGGCGTCACCCTGATAAAACGCGAGATTTTTAGGATTCTGGAAAAACGCGGACTGAAACAGATGAAGACCGTAGGCGAGAAATTCGACCCCAACCTGCACGAAGCCGTGGCTGTAACC
>JBFMDM010000074.1:0-10506 GCA_040753835.1 Planctomycetota bacterium | reverse complement strand
ATAACTCATTGGGGAATAAAGGGCATTAGTTCGGGAAGGGGGTAAAATGATGATAAGCAAATACAGATTTAACGGTTTTTACCTCTATTACTCCAAATAATTATCTTGACCTACTATTGCCCAACTTGGGTTGGGGTCAACCTGTTGGCTATATCTCCAAGTCCTAATTGACCGTAGTTATTACTTCCCCAAGTCCAGAGCGTGCCGTCGGTCTTCAGGGCAATACTGTGATTAGACCCACTGGCAATGGCAATTCCACCTGTTAATCCGCTTACCGGCACAGGAGCCAGCCGGTTAGTAGTAGTTCCATCGCCTAATTGGCCGGAGTTATTATATCCCCAAGACCAGAGTGTGCCATCATTCTTTAGGGCAATGCTGTGATAATTGCCACCTGTAATAGAGATTATATTGGTTAATACGTTTACCTGCACCGGCGTTAAGCGGTCAGTTGTGGTTCCATCGCCCAACTGGCCGTAATTGTTATTTCCCCAGGCCCAAACCGTCCCATCGCTTTTCAGAGCGGACATACTGTGATAAAAACCGCCGGCAATGGATATTACATCTGTCAGACCGCTTACCGGTACCGGAGTTAACCGATCAGTCGTGGTTCCGTCTCCCAACTGGCCATACCAGTTATTTCCCCATGTCCAGACCGTGCCGTCATTCTTCAGGGCAACGTTGTGGATAATCCCTTTAGTTATGGCTACGATATTTGTCAGGAATCCAACTCCGCCCGGTCCTTTAACCTGCACCGGTGTTAATCGGTCAGTCATAGTTCCATCCCCCAACTGGCCGTAATAATTGCTTCCCCAGGTCCAAACCGTGCCGTCATTCTTCAGCGCAATACTGTGATAACTACCGCCGGCAATGGCGCTGATATTGGTCAGAAATCCAACCCCACCTGGCCCTCTAACCTGCACCGGACTTGATTTCATAGCAGTAGTCCCATCACCCAATTGACCAAAGCCATTATTTCCCCAGACCCAGACCGTGCCATCGTTTTTCAGGGCCATACTGTGTTCATAACCACCGGCAATAGCAACTATGCCTGTCAGGTTCATACCGGACAAATCTTTTACCGGCACCGGACTCAACCTATTTGTAGTAGTCCAGTCGCCTAACTGGCCGGAACTGTTTAATCCCCAGGTCCAAACCATCCCGTCATTCTTCAGGGCGATACTGTGAGAGCCGCCGCCCGCAATGGCAATTACGTCCACTAATCCGATTACCTTTACCGGAGTTGACCTGTTAATGGTGGTTCCATCGCCCAACTGGCCGTAATAATTCCATCCCCAGGCCCAAACCGTGCCGTCATTCTTGAAGACGATGCTGTGAAAATAACCGCCGGCAACCGCGATTACGCCAGTTAATCCGCTTACCTGCACCGGCGTCAAGCGGTTAGTGGTAGACCCATCGCCCAACTGGCCATACCAATTGTTACCCCAAGTCCAAACCGTGCCATCGCTTCTCAAGGCGGCGATACTGTGATAATTACCGCCGGTAATGGCGATTATATTCGTCAGGCCGCTTACCTGTACCGGGGTTGATTTGGGAGTCATAGTCCCGTCGCCCAACTGGCCGAAGAAATTATTTCCCCAGGTCCAGACCGTGCCGTCATCCTTCAGAACTATGCTGTGGGCATCGCCGCCATCAATGGCAATTACACCGGTTAAACCGGTTACCGGCACCGGGGTCAACCGATTGGTAGACGAGCCATCGCCTAACTGGCCCCAATTATTCAGTCCCCAGGTCAAGACCGTCCTGTCATTCTTAAGAGCAATGCTATGCGAACCGCCACCGGCAATATTGGTTACATCTGCTAATCCGGTTACTTGTACAGGAGTTAAACTGTTAGTAGTGGAATTATTTCCTAACTGGCCCTTATCATTCAAGCCCCAAGTCCAGACCGTTCCATCATCCTTCAGGGCGATGCTATGCGAACCGCCGCCCGCAATGGCAACAATATTTGTCAGGAATCCAGCCCCACCCAGCCCTTTAACCTGTACTGGGCTCAACTGGTTAGTGGTTGTTCCGTCGCCTAATTGTCCGGAATTATTGCTCCCCCAGGCCCAGACCGTGCCGTCACTTTTAAGGGCGATGCTATGCGAGCCGCCGCCCGCAACGGCGATTACGTCTGTTAAGCCGGGAATCTTTACCGGTGTCAATCTGGTGGTGGTTGTTTCGTCCCCCAACTGTCCGGAATTATTCCATCCCCAGGTCCAAACCGTGCCGTCATTCTTCAGGGCGATACTGTGATAATAACCGCCTGCAACGGACGACCAGTTTGAGAACAATGACTGAGTGGTAAAACTCCAGACCGCGCTTGCTGTTGTCCCGCCGGCATTCTTGGAATCAACCCGCCAGTAATAGGTGGTATCGTAAAAAAGCACTCCTGGCTTATAAATCGTGCCTGTGGTATTTGTCTTGAACTGTGCCAATGTGGGCGGATTAACCGTGCCGAAATAGACGTCATAAGAGGCGGCATCAACGGCTGGTCCCCAGAATAGTTGACTGTAAACCGAGACATTTGTCGCGCCATTGATAGGCGTAGGCAAAGTTACCTGGCCCGGCGGCGCCACTATGGTGGTGAAACTCCAGACCGCTCCGGTGGTCGTGCCTGCGGCATTTACTGAATCAATCCGCCACCAGTATTTAGTGTCATTAACCAACGTGCCGGGGTTATAAGTTGTGTTTGTATTGCCTATATTATTTGCAACAAACGGCGGCGGCGTAGATGAGCCAAAATAGACCTTATAATAGGCAGCGTCAGTGGCAGGTGCCCAACTCAATTGCTGGTTAGTCGGGATGTTAATTGCTCCATTACCCGGTGTTGGAGACGCCACCTGGGCCGGCAGTGCGACTATTGTGGTAAAACTCCAGACCGCTCCGGTGGTCGTACCACCGGCATTTTTGGAATCAATCCGCCACCAGTATTTAGTGTCATTATTCAGCATGCCGGGGTCATAATTTGTGTTCGTATTGCCTATATTAGTTGCAACCAATGGCGGTGTTGCAGATGAGCCAAAATAAACATCATAGGAGGTCGCACCGCTTGCCGCACCCCAACTTAACTGCTGATTGATTGGCCTATAGAGTGAACCATTGGGAGGGGTTGGCGAACCAACCTGGGCCGGCGGAGCAATTATCGTGGTAAAACTCCAGACATCGCCTTCGGTCGTCCAATAGTCATTGCTCGAATCAATTCTCCAGTAATAGGTGATATCATAAGCGAGAAAACCCGGGTTATAAGTTGTGCTTGTAGTATAGACCTTCCAAGTCAGTGGAAAAGTGGCGCCGAAATAGACAGTATAAGCAATGGCGCCATTGACAGGCGCCCAACTTAACTGTGGAGCAATTGATATATTACCTGAACTGTCTGAAGGATTAGGCGATGTCGCCTTAGCCGGAGGAGCGATAATTGTAGTAAAACTCCAGACATCGCCTTGGGTTACCCCGGCAATATTGCCTGAATCAACCCGCCAGTAATAGGTGGTGTTATAATCAAGTTGGGTCAGGTCAAAACTTGTGAGCGTGGTAGAACCCTTATACGAAGGCGGGTCAGTCGTGCCAAAATAGACATAATAATAACTTGCGCCTGCGGCAGTTCTCCAACTCAATTGCTGGTTGCTAATCATGATAGTGGTTTCTCCATTATACGGAGTAGGCAAAGTCACCTTGTCAGGCGGTCTTATCGTGCTAAAACTCCAAGTATTTCCTGTGGTTGTTCCCCAAGCATTCCTGGAATCAATCCGCCAGTAATAGGTGGTATTATAAGAGAGCGTGCCTGGGTCATAGAAATTGTTCGGGGTATTGGTCTTAAACTGTGCCGATGTAGGCGGATTAATCGTGCCGAAATAGACATCATACGAAATAGCACTAGTGGTAGTGCCCCAAACTAATTGCCGATTTATCTGGATATTGGTTGCTCCATTAGCCGGGTCTGGTGAGGTCACCTGTTCCGGCGGCCCGGGCTCAATCGGCCTGGTCTTATCTATGATTGTCCCGTCCCCCAATTGACCATAAAGGTTAGAGCCCCAGGCCCAGAGTTTGCCGTCCTGTTTGATGGCAAAAGAATGATTCCAGCCGGTTGCAATGATGGTTGACCAATTGGTTCCAACAACACTGGTCGGCGAGGTCCTGGGGATGTTATCGCCAAGTCCTAATTGACCATATCCATTATAACCCCAAACGTAAAGTGTGCCGTTGCTTTTGCTGGCAACTGTATGTGAACCACCGGCCGCAATACTGGCCCAGTTTGTATCTTCGTTAATCTGTGTCGGTGAGGTTCTTATATCCGTATCACCCACGCCTAATTGGCCGTCATAATTATTCCCCCAAGCCCATAGGTATCTTGGCGGGTCGTAGTATCCCTCAAGGGCAATTGTATAATCCCAGCCAGCCGCAATACTGACCCACTTTCTTTTGTTATTCTTACATATATCGCGATACAGGACAATCTCCTTAGGAGTGGTTACGCTGAAACGTGTCCCATTCCCTAACTGCCCAGAATAATTATATCCCCAGGTCCAGAGCGAGCCATCGGTTTTAAGCGCAACGGTATGCTGTACCCCAGCCGCAACGGCAGACCAGTTGGTATCTGCGCCGATTTTTACCGGGGTATTGAAGTTGTATCCGACGACGTCAGGGTCACCCATACCTAACTGGGCATAGACATTATATCCCCAGCCCCAGAGTGTGCCATTGGTTTTAATGGCCAGGGTATGCGAGTCACCCGCCGCAACAGATTTCCAGTTGGTATCATTATTAATCTTAGTCGGTATAGATACATAACCGCTAAAGGCGCCTAATCCTAACTGCCCTTCGGTATTTCTTCCCCAGGCCCAGAGCGTTCCGTCACTTTTAATAGCAAGGGTATGTGCGCTACCTGCGGCAATGGCTCGCCAGTCGGTATCAGTGCCAACCTGTGTCGGTCGGTTCCGGCTCACCCTGTCCACTAAGCCCAATTGTCCCTCGGTATTTAACCCCCAAGTCCAGAGTGTCCTATTGGTTTTCAGGACGACCGTATGTCCCTTACCAGCCGCAATTGCTGCTGGTTGAGCAGTCCCCACATAGAAAGAAAAGGTTAAGACCTGCGCTACGATAAGGTCATTGACTGTGTCAACATAGAGAATAGGAACGTTTATCCACTGGTTTTGCGTCTCGTCATATTTAAGCAGTCCCACATCCTCTTCTTTTACCCCTAATGCCAGGAGCGCCTGCTCGTCATAAGGCACCTTGATAATAACGGGTTCGGTAAGAACCAGGTCGGGGGGAACGACAAAATCAACCACCGGCCCGGCATTGGTAAGTCCAACCGGCGTGGGTAATATTGTCTCAAGCACTTCAGCCATTCCTTCCTGAATCATTATAACAAATGTGGTGGTCAGGGCCCCGGCCGGGATTTCCATACTTGCCCCGAAAATCGGGCTTTCCGGCGCGGTTATCTCAATTATGCCGCCTTCAGGACTAACTGTGCTTATCACAACATCATTCATAATTATGGTAACCAATAAATCTACATAAAGATTTCCAACCCCATTATCTATTGCAGTAAAGGTTATTGGATAACTGCCCGACTCCTCATAGTTCGGCGTCCAACTGAATATGCCGGTTATGGAATCAAAGGTTGAGCCGGTTGGCAGGCCGGTTGCCGAGAAACTCAAGGCATCGCCGTCCGGGTCAAAAGCCGAGAGCGTAAATTCCAATAATTGGCCTTCATTGCCTGTTTTTTCAGCCGGCATATCAATCACCGGTGCCCGGTTAACATTATTGGCCGCTATGGTAATCGTCTTTTCATCATATAGCAATCCTGAATCGGTTGCCCTGAATTTGATATTGGAATAAATTCCGGCCTGGTCCCAATCAGGCGTCCAGTTGAATATGCCGGTTACCTCATCAAAGGTCGCGACAGCCGGCAGGTCGGTGGCTGAATAACTTACTGTGTCACCATCAGGGTCTATGGCTGATAATGTAAATGTCAATAAAATACCCTCATCCACATCCTTATCACCAATGGCAGTCAATACCGGCGGCCTATTTACATTATTTACCGTTATTGTTATGACCTTGGAATCAGACAGGGTATTGGCTGTGGCTATAAAGGTAACCGCATAACTGCCTGACTGGGTATAATCGGGCGTCCAATTGAATGCGCCGGTTACCGGGTCCAGGGTTGCGCCAGTCGGTCCACCGGTCATTATATAGACAATCATATCGCCGTCCGGGTCTATGGCAGAAAGCGTAAAGGTCAATAACTGATTTTCGTCTATTGTCTTGTCGCCGGGAGAGACAAGAACCGACGGCCTGTCCACGTTATTCACGGTAATGGCAATCGTCTCCTCATCTGAAAGCGGGACGGGAATCCCGTTATCGGTTACCACAAATCTCACTGTATAAACGTCTGCCTGGGTATAGGTGGGTGTCCAGGCAAATACGCCGGTTATTGCATCCAGGGTTGCGCCGGCCGGTAGGCCGCTTGCCGAATAACTTAAACTATTACCATCCGGGTCTTGAGCAACCAGCGTAAATATTAGGTTAACATTCTCATCCACGGCCTTGTTGCCGATGGTCTCCAGAACCGGCGGCTTATTGGTGGACACGATGATTGTCCCGGTCATCGGCAAAGAAACGCCGATTATCTTGAGGTGTTGCTCCTTATCGTTATGCCCCTGTCCGTTGTTATCAACGCCCTTATCCGGCTTGCCTTTATCCTTGTCGTTCTTATCGCCGTCCTTTCCATTGGGATTCTCATCTGTCTTATCACCGCTACTATTATCCGCATTGCCGTTATGCTCCTTATCAACCTTTTTCCGTATCAATTCCCCAATCAGGGTATATTGATACACACCGTCCTTGACCTGTTCGCCATCCGAGTTCCGGCCGTTCCATGTCTGGGTAACCGTAACCGGGAAATAAATATCTTCTGTCTCTTCCTCGTTCTCACGATGCGGTGGAAAAATCTCCTGTTCATTGGTGAATTGGTTGACTCTATCACCTGTTGCATTATCAGATAACTCCCAGGAGTGCCTGATAAAATATCCGAACATTTCCTCTTGCGTCTCCGAATGTGAGCCCAGTCCGTCCGTGCATTTCACCAGGAATTCGCCTCTAAGGGTTAACTTGCCCCGGGCCGGATAAAACGGGTCAGGCGTGTCCGTGACCCTGTCCAATACGAGTTTCTGGTTCTCTACTTTGCCTTGTCCATGGATACCACTGCTTCCGGTATTAAATCCGGCGTCATCCATCGGACAGCCCTTGGTACCTATGGTCAGGGAAGTGATTGCGATGAGCAAGACCGTTATGCCTACTTTTCTTATTATATGCATCTCTTACTCCTTTGTAGTAAATTGTGTGCTACAACTGCGATAGAATTCTGATTACTCTGACTCCTGATTATAGCGTCACCCGTTAAAGCGTTCCAGATGCATTACTGTCCTATATTACCGAGAATCTGTAGCGAAGTCCCGTCTGCCACATAGGCATAACTGCCTGAAACATATATCGCACCGGCCACCCATGGTGTACCGTAAGACCCAACCACAACAGGTGCGGCTGGATTAGAAATATCCACAATTTTTACCCCCGCATTCGCCAGTCCAAGATAGGCATAATTGCCTGATACATAAACGCTATTTGGGTAAATCGTATTGTATGAACCGGTAAGGGTAGGAGACGCCGGGTTAGAGATATCAAGCACCCTGAATCCGTCTGAACTCGCACCAACATAGGCATAATTGCCTGAAACAAAAACATCCTTAACATAATACGGTGTGTATGAACCGGTCAGAGTCGGAGATGCCGGGTTGGAGATGTCTATAATCAGAAGACCAGCCGCCCCACCAGCGACGTAGGCATAATTGCCCGAAACATAAACGTTATATGGGTAAGTCGTATTGTATGAACCGGTCAGAGTAGGAGACGTCGGGTTAGAGATATTAACTATTTGGAGACCTAAAGCATCGTCTGTAAGATAGGCATAACTGCCCAGGATATAGACGGCAGTGGTACTGGTCGGTATGTTGTATGAACCGGTTAGGGTTGGTGAAGATGGATTAGAAATATCTATAATTTGGAGTCCTGAAGTATCATCAGCAACGTATGCATAACTGCCAGAGACAAAGACACCCCTAGCAAAACCAGGTGTATTGTACGAGCCAGCCAAGGTTAATAAGGTCGGGTTAGAGATATCTATTATCTGGAGCCCTTCAAGTCCATCGGTAACATAGGCATAAGTGCCGGAGATAGAAACGTCATAGGCAGAACCCAGTATATCATAAGAACCGACCAACTGGATATTGAAACCGGTGGTAAAACTCCAGATGTCTCCGGTGGTCGTTCCAACAGAGTTCCTGGAGTCAATCCTCCAGTAATATGTGGTAGTGGCAACAAGGGCAGTCGGAGAAATATAAGTAAGGGCTGTTATGTTCGTGGTAACCGGCGACCAGCCGGTATAGGTCGTGCCGACATAGACATCATAAGATGTCGCGCCACCGGCCTCGGCCCAACTTAATTGTGGGGTAACTGATACACCCGTCGCCCCATTAGACGGATCAAATAAGGTTACTTGAGTTGGCAATGTACCGCTACTACCGCTTGTAGATTTATCGCAGAAACCGCCGTAGCCGACCAGGATTACCCCTGCCAGCAGAATAAACAGGAATATTTTCAGATAATAGGTCTTCATTTCTTCGCCCCTCCTTTTGGTTGTTATGGTGGTCCCTATTATGGCTGAACACAAGATGCAATCCCACGAGTAATTATATATAATATACCTCTTGTCTTGGAGAAGTCAAGTGAAATCTATTATTTTCTCTGACTTTCCCTGTCTTTCTTTTCAATCTCCGGCACGGGCATAACAATCGGCCTCATTGGCTTGTCCCGTAGGGGCATTCTGAATATGTCCATTTCTGGTTTTGTTGGCATCGGTATGGTATATTCCGGTTTCTGCCTGAGCACTTCAATTAGCAGTTCTTTGATGGTCTTGATTTCGCCTTTGAGTTGGTTGAGTTCATCTTTAAGTTTGTCCGTCTGGCTCTTGGCCTTGGCTCGCACTCTGGCCGATGGCCTTGCCTTTTTCTCTAACTGTTCTTGTAGATTGTGCGCTTTTAGTTCCTTTTCGGCCTGAAGCAGTGAATCGCTAATATTCACATCGCCCGGCTTTAGTTCCAACCCCTTCTTAAAGTCCGCAATGGCCTTATCCAAGACCTCCATATTGGCGTAAGTCACGCCCCGGTAGAAATATCCCATCGCATCATCTGGCCTTAACTGGATAAGTTTATTGAAGTCCAGGAGCGCCATCCCAAACTCTACGGTCACGGCATAACTCCGGCCACGCACGGTATAAAGCATTGCGGCTTCGTTGAGGTCTTCATCCCGGAATATCTTCAGAGCCGTATTGCAATCGGCGATGGCGTCTTTATATCTACTCATCAGTTCGTAGGTCATTGCCCTGAGGATATTAAAATACGGATTGGGCGGTGGTATCTCCAGCCCCCTTTGGCAGTCAGCCAGCACTTCCTTGAATTTGCCCTTGAAGAGGTTGATATTTGCCCTGTCAAAATACGCCTCAGTATAATCAGGGTTATATTGTATTGCCCAGGACAGGTCATTAAGGGCAGGTAGGACCTGTAACAGGGAGTGGCTATATATCAAGAGAGATTAGGTGTTGTGCCGGCTTTCAAAATTGCGGATTGATGACCCGGTAAGGCAACCATTTATTTTGTTCTGTCTGTGATATTTTGGTAAATGCATTGGAATCAACCGCAATTACTTCCGTGCCAAACCGCAGTGTTACCTTCCAGAATTTGAGTTCGCTGAATGAGTCCGGCTTTGGTTTCTTCCTGGCGGTGGCCTTTTTGCCCATCCATTTAGTCGCATCAACCTGTCGCTTGTGGTAGAGGTCAGCCCGGATACCCAGCCGGCCGTGGAACTCGGTCTCCTGCAGGTAGTACTTTGGCTTGATTGAGCCGGCATCCTGGCGGTATTCATCCAGCACATCCGGCTTAAAATATAGCATCGGTAACTTGCTGTATTCAGTAAAACTGACGTGGCTTCTGATGTATCGTTGCAAGGCAGAGGAATCAATCCGCCACTGCCGGCCGACCTTTAATGCCGGCAACTGCAGTTTATGGATTAAACGGCGAACGGTCTTGACGCAGACGCCCAGTATTTCTGCCGTTTGTTCTATGGTCAATAGATTCTCCATAAAAATATCATACACATATAGTAGAAAGAAGTCAAGAAACCCAACTGGACTTAAGTGGACATAAGTGGACAGGGGGGTGGAGGGGTATGGGACACCCCATATAAGTATAAACGACCCCCCGTGTGAGTATAGACGATACTCCGTGAAAGTATAAACGATACCCCGTGTAAGTATAAACGACACCCCGTGTGAGTATAGACGATACTCCGTGAAAGTATAAACGATACCCCGTGTGAGTATAGACGATACCCCGTGAAAGTATAAACGACACCCCGTGTAAGTATAAACGACACCCCGTGTGA
>JBFMDM010000073.1:0-11135 GCA_040753835.1 Planctomycetota bacterium | reverse complement strand
GGTTGTCCTGGCCGGTCTTATGTTTCTTATGACCGGTTTATATCTGCTGGCGCAGGAAACGGATACCATTTCCTCGTCTCCGGACGGCAAGACAACCCAGGATTATGCGGGTGAAATCACCGAAGAGACATATAACGGCGTGGCGATAAAGGTGAAAGGGGCGGTTACAACCGTTAAACTGGAGCATATCCGCGATATTCGCTACCGCGACGAGCCGAAGGATTACATTAACGGCAGGCAACTCCAGGGCGAGGGCAAGTATTCCCATGCAATAGAGTCCTATAAAAAGGCGCTCAATGACAGCCGCCTCAGGGCCATATTCAAACAGCACGTCCTTTTCAATATGGCCGTATGCTATCATTTCAGCAAGAAGTATGACGAGGCGCTTCCTGCATACGACGAGGTGCTCAAGGCATTTGAAAAGACCCGCTATTTTAAGGATGTATATTTTAACAAGAGCGACTGCGCCGCAAAGAAGGGCGACATCGCAAAGGCCCAGGAGATACTGGACGAGGCCAGGGCAAAAGGCAGGGACATCGGCGACAAATTCCTGCTGGAGGTTGACCTGCGCAAGGCAAACCTGCTTGAGGAAAACGGCAAACTTGACGAGGCGAAGGCAATCTATAACCGGCTCAAGACCTCGGCTCAATTGCAGCCGGCCATACGGGACCGGGCCCTGGTAGGGCTGGGCCGGGTGGAACTGGCATTAAAGAACCCAACCGGCGCGGAAGATGCGTTCAAAGAGGTTATAGAGAAATCAAACGACCCTGTAGCCAAGGCCGGCGCTTATAACGGAATGGGCGACTGCCTTATGGCCAATCCCAAGGCCGATTACAAGGTCTATAAAAACGCCTTATTCTCCTACCTGCGCTCCAAACTACTTTATCCGGCCCCGGCCGGCGAACCCACTGTGGAAGAGGAAAAGGCCATTTACAGCGCCGGCTTGTGCTGCGAGAAATTGGCCCAGGCCCTGCCCCAGGAAAAGAAGAAGATTTATGTCACTAACGCCAAACTTCTCTACCAGGAGTTGAAGAATAAATTCCCCGGCTCAAGATTTGCGCCTGAAGCAACAAAAAGATTGTCTGAGTTGGGTAAATAGATTAACTGTTTAGTCGCAGTTTGACCCAGCAGGGGAAATTACTGCGACTTATCCCGCCGAATGGCGGGAAAGAAAAACAACAACGAGAAGGAGAGAGTATGTTTTACAGGGGAAAGAAGATGGGTGAGGCATTTGTAATCGTTGCCGTTTTACTGGTAACAATGTTTATCTGCGCGGTGGGCTTTAACTATATCTATGCACAGGAGGGTGGAGCCAAGGCCGGACCCAAAGAATCCGGTATTATGGACCTGATTAAAGCCGGCTCGTGGGTCGGACACTTCATCATTCTCTGTAGTATTGTTGGCATGGGTTTTATAATTGAGCATATCGTCAATATCAAGAGGGACAAACTCTGCCCGCCTGATATCGTGGCCGAATTGGAGGCCTTGGTTGAGGAAGGCCGTTATGAAGAGGCCGTGACGCTCTGCAGTTCCAATCCCAACTTCTTCTGCAACATAGTCGGCGCGGCGCTTTCCAAGGTCAATGAGGGCTACGACGCGATGGTTGAGGCGATGAGCACGTCCGGCGAAGAGGAGTCCGCCAAACTGAATATGAAAATCAGTTATATCTCACTCATTGGCAACATCGCCCCTATGTTGGGTCTGACCGGCACCGTTACCGGTATGATAGCATCCTTCGGTGAGATTAAAATTAATCCTGCTCCTTCGCCGGCTGACCTGGCAGAAGGTGTCGAGCAAGCCCTTGTTACTACTGCCGAAGGGTTGTTCGTATCAATGCCTTTGATGACCGCGTTCTTCCTGTTCAAGAATAAGGTCACGCTGTATATCATTGAAATCGGCATTATGGCCGGGGAATTTGTTGATAAGTTCAAGAATATGTCCGTAGAGCAACAGCAATAATTCGGAATAATTAAGATAATATGAAAATAAAAAGGCGGGCAATGTTGGAAAATACCGGGTTGAATATGACCCCGATGATTGACATCGTTTTCCAGTTGATTGTCTTCCTGATGCTGGCCACGGACTTTACCAACCAGGAACTGGAGCGCGTCTATCTGCCCAAGGCCGATGCGGCCGTGGCCGACGACCATCCTGATAAGACGCGCCTTATGGTTAATATCAGCCATGAGGTTTCTCTTGGACAGATTTGTCCGGAGTTGAAATATAAAAATGGCGTGTTGTTGCAACCTTGCCAGATTGACGAGCACTGGAAGATAAAAATAAGGGCGAAGACCTTGACCATCCCGGAATTAGAACAGCAATTGGTTTTGGAAGGCAATCTGGACCGGGAAATCAAGGATAATCCCAAAAGCCCTTCCAATCGTCCGATTCAGATACGGGCCGATGGCAGCGCGCCTTTCAAACTCATTACCAAGGTGCTGGAGGCGGCCGGCAAGGCCCTGGTCTGGAAGATAGAAATCGGGGCGGAAAAACCGCCTGAGGGGAAATAACCAAATATGGCAAAACGCAGGAAATATGTGGCTGAAGATACCAATTTGGAATTGCAGATGACCCCGATGATTGACGTCATCTTCCAGTTGATGATATTCTTTATGTGCTCCATCCACTTCAAGTCCTTGGAAGGCAAACTGTATTCCTATCTACCTAAGGACAAGGGAATGTCCAATACACAGGTTACCGACCCGATACTGGATGAGGTACGGATAAAACTGGCCTATTCCGAGAACGCGCCGCCGCTTTTAACCAAAATCAAGGTGGGCGAACGCGATTTCGGCTCAGATTGGGACGCTTTATATAAGCATATGCTGGGGCTTAAAGACAGTTTGGTTACGCCCAGCGGCGATATAATACCGGTCAAGATTGACTCAGACGAGATGATACCGACCCAGTCCGTGGTCAGCGCATTGAATATCTGCAAGAAAGCGGGCGTGCAGAAAACGGAGTTTGCGGCCAAGACCTCGCCGGGTAAAAAGCCGTAACCCCGCACATAATATTTGTGTAAGATGCAAGGTAATTAAGTAAATGCAACAATTATTCATATTCCCTGAGACGAATAATAAACCTTATGTGCGGGGCAGGATACATACTAATTTAGTGGTCTGGGTTTCGTTAATTGCCATACTGGGTTTGGTCAACTGCGGCGGGCCGGCCGCGGCCAGGGCAAAGCGCGTCTCCATCAAATCCCAACTGCCTGACCGGATTTCCGGCACGGCCATCGTTATGGAAAACGTTGCCCCGGCCGCCACGCCGCCTAATTCGCCCAATGTGCCGGTCGTGCACTTCGCTATGGCCACCAACCAGCCGGACATCGTCCTGAAATCCATCCGCTTTGACCATACCGGCACACTCACTGATAACGACATCAAGGGCGCCAAACTCTATCTGGACAACGGAGACGAGGCATTTAACACCGTCACCGATATCCTGCTTTCCTCCTCTGTTCTCAAGAATGACGTTTGCGAATTCAAACTGGAACAGCCCATCATCAGCCGTGCCCAGTCGTTCTTCATAACCGTGGACATCGCCAGCAGTATTGCCGGCACGGTCTCATTCCTGTTCAACGAGGAATCCATCGTAACCAGCGACATAGTCGGCGTCACGGGCAGATTCCCATTCTCCAGCGCGCCGATGGCCATCTCGGCTGTGCCGGCGGGCGACACCGCGGAAAAACCGGCCACCAAGCCGCCTATAGAGCCATATAGGGAAACGACAGGCGAAACAGGCGATATTATGTCCGAACTGGAAAAGGAAAAGACCGTCAAGATGCAGGAGAACGAATTCCTGGCCCAGAAATACTACGAGATGGGATTCAAACTGTTCAGGGAATTCAATTACAGCCAGGCCAATGACAAGATAAACAAGGCCCTGGAACTTAATCCGCACCACAAGGAGGCAAAGAAACTCCAGGCCGAGATACAGTTAATCCTCGGCTCAAGGGCCGATGAAATCAAGGTCATCAAGGAGTTCCTGCAGGAGCAGTTGTCCGTCAAGATACAGGAAACCGAGGTCGTGGTCCGGAACCACTTCCTGAACGGCGAGAAACTGGTGGGCGAGAAGAAATACACCGAGGCGCGCCAGGAATTTGAGGCCGTCATAAACAAACTGAAATGGATACCGTATGAAATCGGGCTGAAGGACTACCTGGCCAAGGCCGAGGAGCGGCTGAAGCAGATACAGGAGATGATAATCCGCCAGGAGGAGGAGACCAACCGGCAGAGGCGCGAGGCCGCGGCCCGGATTGCCCGGGAAGAGGAATTCAAGCGCCAGCAGGAGCATAACGAGAAAATCAGGTCGCTCTTCCAGCAGGCCCTGGTCTTCTTTGAGCAGCAGAGGTTTGACGAGGTTGAGCAACTGGCTATAACCATATTGGAACTGGCGCCCCATTTCAAGGCCGCCGGGGAACTGAAGAAAGAGGCCGTCCGTGCCAGGCATTACGAGGTCTCCGAGAAATACGTTAAACTCCGCTCCGAGCGCTTTAAGGCGATGTATGACGAATTCAAGGAAACTGTCATACCCTATGGGGACGACCGGGTGGTGCGCTACGACCCGGATGTCTGGAAGGTGGCCAGCAAGCGCAAGCCGCCCGGCATTGTCGCCAGCCGGGCCGAGGAAGACCCGGATATCGTGGAAATAAAGCGTAAACTCAAGACCATCCGCCACGACTTCAAGTTGGAAGGCAATGACACCCTTTACGATGTTACCGACTTCATCCAGCAGCAGTATAAGATACCCATCATCTATGCCTCTGATGTCAAGCAGGAAGGCATCCCGAACGAGAAAAAGACACTGTCCCTGACCGGACTGCCCCTGGAGATAGGTCTGAAGAATCTCCTTGAGCAGTACGGCCTGTCATACGGATTTGACATAGAGGTAAAGAGTTTGAAGATAACCAAGGTCACGGCCCTGGAGGAGGAACTGGAATGGCTGGTGCACAATGTGGACGACCTGGCCAGGGATATACCGGAATTCGTGGGGCCGAATGTGGAACTGCCACTGACGCCGGGCGGTGCGCCGGGCTGGCAGATGCCGCCCCAGGATTTGCCAGCGGTTACCAAGATAAGCAGCGAGGAACTGATTGATTTAATCAAGAAGAACACCGGCAAGGACCGCAAGGGCCAGAGCACTTGGGATGCCAACATCCCCGGCGTGGATATCCGCCGCATCGGCGACAGCAACAAACTGATGGTCGTGCATACGCGCTCGGTCCAGGAGGAAATCGTGGAATTCCTGAAAATCCTCAGGTCTTTCAGGAGCGCGATGGTCTCTATTGAGGCGACCTTTATGACCACCACGGACGATTTCCTTGAGGAGATGGGCGTGGAGTTACGGGGCATTTCCAGGGTTCCGGTCCTCAATGCGCCTGATATTCCGGGCCAGACCAACCCTACCGCCGGATTTCTCCCGGGCGGAAACCGGGATATCCGTTTCAGGACCGCCTATACCCTCCGTGACCAGAACAACCAGGTGGAAACCGCGCTTCCGCCGACCGCGGTCGGCGGGCTGGGGCTCCAGTTTGCGGTCTTGGGCGGCGGGCCGCGGATGAATATGCTGATGACCGCGCTGGAAAAGACCGGCAAGGGCACCATCCTTGATTCGCCTAAAATCACCGCCCTTAACGGCCAGCGCGTCAATGTCGCCTTTATGAAACAGCGCCAGTATATCCAGGACGGCGATATCCAGGCCGGCGCGGTCGCCTACGAGCCCGTCATCAACACATTCTCCACCGGCGTGGTCCTTGATGTCAAGCCAGTGATGAGTTACGACCGCAAGTTCGTTACCATCCACGTCTTCCCGACCTTGTTGGAGTTGATAGACGTCAGGGAACTGACCCTGGAATACCTGGCCGACCCGCCGGGCATTGCCGTGGAATTGCGGACCGAGATTACCATTGAACTGCCCTGGCTGCGGCTCCAGAGATGCCGGACCAGCGCGGTTGTGCCTGACGGGGGCGCCCTGGTCCTGGGCGGGATGAAGACCATCTATGACCGTGATATCACCGCCTCCACGCCGATGATGGATAAAATACCGCTTCTGGCCCCGTTCTTCAGGCGTAAGATTGCCTCTGAAGAAAAACGATACCAGATGGTCATTATCCGGGCAAAGATTGTGGAATTGCCTGAGATTGAACAGGACCTCAGATAGTCCTGTGAACTTCTTTGAATAATCTAAAAGCCGTATTCTTTGATATAGACGACACCCTGTATTCCACATCCATCTTTGCCTCGCGCGCCCGGCATAATTCAGTCAAGGCAATGATTGCGCTTGGGCTGGATTTTCCCGAGAATGCGCTGGTGCGCGAACTGGAAGAGGTTATAAAGGAATTTTCATCAAACTACGACCGGCACTTTGACAAACTACTGCTGCGGATTCCAAAACGTGCTTATGAAGGCATAAACCCTTCGGTCCTGGTGGCCGGTGCGGTGATTGCCTACCACGAGACCAAATCCAGGGAACTGGTGCCTTTCCCAGATGTCGCGCCAATCCTCAGGGCATTGGCTAAATCCGGTCTGGTTTTGGGCGTGATTACGGACGGGTTGTCTGTCAAGCAGACCGAGAAACTCATTCGCCTGAAACTTTATAACCTGTTTACGCCCGGCGCCATATTCATCTCGGATGAAATCGGCATCAGCAAGCCCAATATCAAACTCTACCAGCGCGCCTGTGATGAATTCAATCTTTCCCCGGCTGAAGTGATGTATGTGGGCGACGACCCGGTCAATGACATTGACCCGGCCAAGAAACTGGGAATGAAAACGGCATTGGTAAAAAGGCCTGCCCGGCCTACAGGCGGGGGCGGTAAATATCTTGTCCGCCAGGGCAAACTAAAGCCCGATTACACGATTACCGATTTCCGCCAACTGCGGAAAATAGTAAAGACATGATTAGGGAACCGCAGATAAACGCAGATAGAAACCACAGACCTGCCCCGCCGTATAGCGGGGTTACACAGATTTCGCAGATTTGAATCCGTGTAATCGGTGGAATCTGTGGTTCCGGGTCCCACTGGTATCCTGTGGGTCTTTTTGTTAGTATCTCTAAATTTCGGCAAGACCAGGTTGGAATATAAAAGATTGGTTTTATCAGAATTCTGATTGGCTAAAAATAGATGAACACAGATATTATCAGCGTGAATCTGCGAACTCTACTGAGACCGCGTTAGCGAATATCTGTGGTGTATTAATTATGGTTGATATCATTCTAAAAACCGAGCATCTGGCCCGCCATTTCGGCCGCTTCCCGGCCGTGGAGGACCTGTCGCTTGATATCTACAAGGGCGATATCTATGGTTTCCTGGGTCTGAACGGCGCGGGCAAGACCACGACCATCCGGATGCTCCTGCGCCTGATTCGGCCCGAGTCCGGCAAAATATCCATCTTCGGCAAGGATCTTAACGCCCATTATCTGGAGATAATGAGTTCTATCGGCGGCCTGGTGGAAATCCCGGCGTTCTATCCGTATCTGTCCGGACGCAGTAACCTGCGCCTCTTGGCGCGCCTGAGAGGCGCTAAGAACCGGGCTGATTCGGCGGTTGATGAATTATTGGGGCTGGTCGGATTGGAAACCCGGGCCGATGACCGGATTCGTGGCTATTCGCTCGGTATGAAACAGCGCTTGGGCGTGGCCGCCGCGCTTCTGCCGGCCTTCCTGCCCCAGTCCGTCCCGGGCCAGACCCCGCTGATTATCCTGGACGAGCCGACCAACGGACTTGACCCCCAGGGCATTGCCGACATCCGCAACCTGATTAAGAAACTCAATAAGGAAAAGGACGTAACCTTCTTTATCTCCAGCCATCTGTTATCCGAGATGGAGTTATTGTGCAACCGGGTCGGCATTATCCGGCAGGGCAAACTGGTGATTTCCGAAGACCTGGCCAAACTCTTGAAAGAGGAAGGCATAGAAATAAGCGAACCCAAGCGGCCCCTGGAAAAATACTTTATGGGGCTTATGTAATACAGCCACGAAGGCACAAGGTATTCTTTGTGACCTTTGTGTTCTTTGTGGTGAAATAATTATGTTATCACGTATTTGGTCTCTGATTAGAATAGAACTCTACAAATTCCTGCGCCAGCGTCTGTTCTACATCTCGCTCTTCCTGGTCCTGGCCGTAGTGGTCCTTTCGGTGTTGTCCGAGAAAATCTCGCCCTCCACCAGGGACGCAATCAACGGCTTCGGCCCGCTGATTTCAGGATGCCTGAACGGCTTCCGGCTGGTCACCTTTTTAATATTGGTCATCGGCGCGCTTCTCTTTGCCTCTGAAACCACCTTCGGCACCATCCGGACCATCCTGATTGCGCCGGTCAGGCGATGCGAGATAGTCCTGGCCAAGGCCGTTGCGCTGGTCATCCTGGCGCTCTTCTTTACCATTGTTATTGAGGCCGTCTCATTCGGCCTGGCCTGGGGCGTTTACGGGTTCCAGAACATCACCGACCCGACATTCGCGGAAATCGTGCACCTGAGCCGGGCTGATATGCTCCTTTATGTCCTTTACACCTTCCTGCATATCCTTCTGCCTCTGGTGGCAATCGGGCTGATGGGCCTGTTTATATCAACATTGGTGGAAAACTCCGGCATTGCCGTGGCTATCAGCATCATTATCTATCTGGTCCTGGACTTCTTTATGGTGGGCCTGTTTGAGAACCTGTCATCGTATCTGTTCAATTATTATCAGGGCTATTTCCTGGGAACGTTGAAGGACATCTCAGAGGGGGTGATGCAGGAAATCTGGAAATTCAAGGCATTCAGTTCGTTCCTTGGCATCGGGCAGGGAGAGGAAGGCATGATTGACTCAGCCCGGCAGATGTCGGTGGTAAAAAGCATCCTCATCCCGCTGGCCTATTCAGTCATATTCGTCATCGCCTCTATTATTGCGGTCAATCGGAAGAATTCGTAGGCAAGCATAAACAAGAAAAGCCCCGCCCCCGATGTCCATCGGTGAGCGGGGTTTTCTATTTAATCGGCGTAATCGGCGCAATCTGTTTGCACTGAGCGCAACGAATGCGCTAAATGATGTAGCCGACAATCGTAATCCAGATTGTCAATGTTGCGCTCCACGGTCCGCCGACACTCTCCAACGTATACTCAATCGTCCTTGGTCCTGGGCCGACCACCAGCGGTACGAGCCCAGCGTTTGCCACTTGCGAGTTGGCGCCCGGCACCAAGCCCACGCCTATGGCATCGCGCTGGTCAACATTGGTGCGCACCCTGAAAAACGCCCTGCCCGTGGCAAACGACTGATTGAAGAGCCCTAATTGCATCAGCACTGCCTTTGCACCTTCAGGAACCCAAGCGGAAAGGTCAAAGGTCGTGTAAGGGATATCTGCGCTAACATTGGTTAGATACAGCACATCAGCCGAGCCCAGGCCGGTGAGTAATGTCCCGAATGTGAACCGGTCCCCGCCGCCCACTCCCGGGGCTAATTTCTCGGCTGTGACCGCCTGATTGGCAATCTTCTCAGTGGACACGGCATTGGTTGCCAGTTCGCTGGTACTTACTGCACCCGCCGCAATCTCCGACGAGCCAACCGCATTGGCCGCAATCTTGGCGCCGGTTACAGAATTACTGGCCAGTTTGGCCGCGGTAATTGAGCCGTCGATTATCTCAGCCGTGCCGATAATCCCATCGGCCATTTTCTCTTTGGTAATGGCGCCGTCCCGGATTTTGGCCGTGGTAATGGCTCCGTCCTTGATGTCGTCCGTAGCCACGGCATTCGTGGCGATGTGGTCTGATGTTACGGCATTAGGCGCCAGTTTGGTTGAGGTTACGGCCCCATCCTTGATTTCCGTGGTTTCAATCCCAGGAGTAATAGGCCGACCGACCGGCGTTATGATCAACTTATCAGGCGTGACCGCGCCGTTTTTAATGTGCTTGGCTTCTATTGCATTATCAGCAATCTTATCCGATGTTACTGCTTTGGTGGCAATATTAGCCGTTTTCACTTCTAATGGTTTTAATGACATAATAGTTTTTCCTTTCCCGTCCCGATTAACATCGGGCGGTAAATTGTTTAACAATGTTTAAGGAGCCAGGGGCGTCCCCGCAAGGACGCCCCTTTCCTTTGGCCATCCTAAGGCGTTACTACCTGAATGTTAAGGTAAAGCACCCCGTCAGTCAGTTCATAACGGCAGAAGGATTTGTCCGGTAGGTCCAGCGGCTGGAACTCGGCGAATGACGCGTCCTGAATGCCTTTCAGGAATTCATTAATCAGGGCGTTGTGCGCCCCAATCACGCCTGAGTCAAAGCCCGAGCGGACAATGGCCACGCCGGACTGGACCAGTTTCTGCACCAAGCCGGTTTTCAGGAACGTCCTGAATCCGACCTTGGCCACATTAAGCGGCCCGCCCGAGGTAACCGTATCGCCGGCCCTGAGCATCTCCTCCACTCGCTTGTCACCGCTGAGCCAATAAGCGGCAATCGGCGCGACCGAGCGTCCCCTGACCT
This sequence comes from Planctomycetota bacterium, assembly GCA_040753835.1. Taxonomy (GTDB): domain Bacteria; phylum Planctomycetota; class MHYJ01; order JACQXL01; family JACQXL01; genus JACRIK01. Next base: position 677 of record JBFMDM010000073.1, on the reverse strand, counting down.
TATCGCCGGTAAAGCGCAAGGTCTTGTGGGTCACTCCGTCCACCCAGGCATCGGACTTATTGTCAACGGCTTCCTTGAAGCGTTTCGCTTCAACCCCGTCAACGGTCTCAAATGCCGAGGCAATGCCGAACTGCCACTTGCTGAACGACCCCATCAGATTGGTCATCTGGGCTGTTCTGATGTCCGTAACATCCAGTTCACTCTTGGAACGGTATGTCGGGTCAAGCAGTTTTGCCCATTCCAACCCTGAAGGCCCGGCCAGTTTGGTCTGGAACTTGCCTTCGTCAGGAATTGAATCCTGAATCTTCTGGTGCATCCGCATGGCGTTGTTCTTTAGGGACTCGCGCCACTGTTCAGCCATGTAGTCAGCCGGTGGATTGCTCTCCGGGACCATTAATCTGATACCAGATACTTTGGTTGCCATAATTTATCACCCCCAATCATTAGCAGTTAAGGGTTAATGAGGTTTTGTCCTGATGAAGCATCAGGACAAGAGCAAGGAGGGGAGTTGAACCCCCAGCCGGCCGGATGGAATGTCATCCCTGCAAACCACTCTGGAGGATGACCGGCCCGGGGCATTCACCCTTTCCTTTCTCCACCCTCTCATTCAGCCAGGGGGCGTTTTGTGACACATAAAATGGGAATTCAGATGAAATAGTTGGAACCACACATTCGCT
>JBFMDM010000072.1:0-11169 GCA_040753835.1 Planctomycetota bacterium | reverse complement strand
CAGAGGCGGAAGGAAAAGAATCTGGCTATCAGGCAGAGGGAACTGATAGTAAAAGACCCGTGGGAGGGGTTAAACCGCAAACTTTCGGAGACCCCGATTTGTCCCATTTTGTAAGAAACACTACAAACAGCTTGGGAATAAACGGCAGTCCTTCCTTGAGTATCTTGTCGTGTATACCCTCAACCGTGTATCCGCTCATAAATAGGACATTTATCTGCGGGTTTATCTGCCTGATTCTTTCATAGACCGCGGGACCGTTCATCTTCGGCATCAGCACGTCAAGTATCAACAGTTTGATAGAGGAGAGCGAGTTGGACTGCATTGGGAACCATCTGCTTTGGCTTTTCAGGTTCAGGAGGAAACAAATCCTTAATATTGATTGCTGACTTAAAATATTGACTCCTATCAAGATTCTTGTTAAAGTAAAATAAGGTATTAAGGAATTTGTATCCCCTTCTAAAGGCGTTCGGATTTTCCGAGCATAAGGGGAGCCATCCTCTCCCTTAATACATAGAAAGATAAAACAATGCCCAAATCACTTAAAGGCACTAAGACCGAGAAGAATCTCCTGGCCTCGTTTGCCGGCGAGTCCCAGGCCCGGAACCGCTACACCTATTTTGCCAGCGTGGCCAAGAAAGAGGGATTGGAGCAGATTTCCGCCATATTCCTGGACACGGCCGATAACGAAAAGGAACATGCCAAGATGTTCTTCAAACAACTGGAAGGCGGAGACGTGGAAATCACGGCCTCCTACCCGGCCGGACAGATAAAGGACACGGCGGCTAATCTGGAAGCCGCGGCAGACGGCGAGAATATGGAATGGACCCGGATATATTCCGACTTTGCCCAAACCGCCCAGGCCGAGGGATTCCCGGAAATCACCATGATATTCGAGCAGATTGCCAAGGTGGAGAAGTTCCACGAGGCCCGCTACCGCAGTTTGGTCAATATCCTCCGGAATAAAGAGATATTCAAGCGCAAAGAGCCGGTCAAATGGCACTGCCGCAACTGCGGGTTTGTCTTTGAAGGCAAGGAAGCGCCCAAGGAATGCCCGGCCTGCAAGCACCCCCAGGCGCATTTCGAGGTCCTGGCGGAGAATTACTAAGAGAATATAATCTATCTGCCACAAAGGCACCAAGTCACGAAGAATTCTTTGTGCCTTAGTGTCTTAGTGGCTGATTTTATCCTTTCCTATACCATAAAATAATTGACTTCTTCCCCACCAAATTATACGATAGTCCCCTATGTTTAAGCCAGACAAGTTCATCACGGAAAAGATAGCCGAACTGCAGAACAAAATCAAGGGCACGGCTATTATCGGCATCTCAGGCGGAGTGGATTCGACCACGGCCGCCATCATCGTCCATAAGGCCATCGGCAAACAGCTCCTGTGCGTGCTGGTGGATACCGGCTATATGCGCAAGAACGAGGTCAGGTTCAACGAGCAGATGCTTAAGGACTTGGGCCTAAATGTCATGGTGGCCGACGCCTCGGACCGGTTCTACTCCGGCCTGAAGGACGTGGCTGACCCGGAAAAGAAGCGAAAAGTCATCGGCGAACTGTTTATCCGTGTATTCGAGGAAATCGCCGTGAAGCAAGGCGCCAAATATTTTATCCAGGGCACGATTGCCCCGGACTGGATAGAATCAGGCGGCGGCCTACGCGACAACATCAAGTCGCACCATAACGTAGGCGGACTGCCGGAGAAGATTGCCTTTGAGATAGTCGAACCCCTGCGCGATTTATACAAGGACGAGGTGCGCCTGGTCGGACAGGCATTGGGACTGCCCACTGCGGTCTACGAACGCCAGCCCTTCCCTGGTCCGGGACTGGCTGTGCGGATTATCGGGCCGACCGACGCGGCCAAGGCCGCGATTGTCCGCGAGGCCTGCGCCATTGTGGAAGAGGAACTTGAGGCAGCAGCTAAGGCCAAACTCATGGTTATACCATGGCAGTATTTTGCGGTGCTGTTGCCGGTCAAGGCGGTCGGGGTGCACGGCGATGTCCGGGCCTATGGCTATGTGGTAATAGTCCGGGCCGTGGAGAGTATGGACGGAATGAGCGCCTCGTATTCCAGAATTCCGCACGAGGTGCTGGAGAAAATCTCGGTACGCATCACCAATACCCTGAAAGACGACGTCAGCCGGGTGGTCTTTGATATCACCCACAAACCGCCCGGGACGATTGAATATGAATAAACAGGTTACAAATGTTGCAATAGTTACAATGGTTGCAATAGTTGCCTGAAATGGTCTTTGTAACTTTTGTAACTCTTGCTTATGCCGAAAATATATGTAATCGACAACGGCGGCCAGTGGACGCACCGGATATGGCGTGTCCTGCGGGAACTGGAGTGCGAAACCAAGATTATACCTAATACCACTCTCTTAAAGGATATAGACGCTGACGGTTTGGTGTTAAGCGGCGGCGCGGCCCGGATTGCCTGGGAATCGCTCAAATTAGGCGAATGCACCACCTACTTCAAGGAATTCAAAGGCCCTATCTTAGGCGTCTGCGTCGGGCATCAGTTAATGGCATCATACTACGGCGGCAAGGCCGGGCCATCGGAGATTCCGGAATTCGGGCTGTCCAAGATACGCATCATAGAACCCAATGACCTGTTCAAAGGACTACCCAAGGAATTCAATGTCTGGCAATCGCACAACGACGAGGTCAAAGCCGCGCCGGGATTCACGGTGCTGGCCGAATCGGACAACTGCAAAATCCAGGCCATCAAGCACGCATCCAAACCGCATTATGGCGTCCAGTTCCATCCGGAGGTTAACAACACGGAAAATGGCGAAGCCATATATCAGAATTTCGTTAATGTCGTGGCCGGAAAGAAAATTTCGTAACCACAGATTTCGCTATCGCGGTCTCTGCTGAGTTCACAGATAGACACAGATTTTCCATAAAATAATCCGTGTAATCTGCGAAATCTGTGGTTGTCTTTCTTGGATATTCGTCATTAGACCATTCTGTTTTCCGCAAACCTTCCCCTATTTTCCGCCAAGGGTGGCGGTATTATACGAGTGGTTAGGGGGTACTCTACAAGGGATTGGGAGATATTCTACGATGGGTTGGGGGTACTCTACTTGGGGGCGGGGGGAGATACCCCCTGTTTGTAACGGATTGATTTATAATGGGTTACAAAAGGCAAAAATACCAAAAATGACCATTTTAGGTGAAAACCTCATTACCAGTTCTTCAATGCAACTGATATATTTTTCAGGCCCTGCTTTAGGAGGTGCGGCTTGGTGCCTGAGGCAATGCGGATATAGCCGGGCGTGCCGAAGTATTCGCCGGGCACGACCGCGGTCTGGTAGCGCTTGAACAGGTGTTGCTGGAATCTGAACGAATCCTTGAACGGCAGTTTGATAAAGCAGATGATGCCGCCGGCCGGCTCGCGCCACTGCAGGCACGGCTCAGTAGCTATCCAGTCCTTAATTATCTGTCTTTTGTTGCCGACTATTTCCTTAGTGCGCTTTATCAGCGCTCCGATATGGCGCATACAGAAGAGCGAAATCATCTGGGCCGGATATGCGTCGCTGGCCGACATATAATCGTATGTGCGGGAGAAGAGATAGGCCAGTTTAGGCGAGGCCATAATCCAGCCGGTGCGCATCAGGCCCAGACCATAGACCTTGGTTAAACTGGAAAGCGTAATAGCCATCGGGCTGTGTTTGCAGAACGGCTGGCGCGGCTGGTTGAACAGGAAATCCTTATAGACCTCGTCGCAGGCGATATAGACCCCGTGTTTTTCCGCCACCCGAACCAGATTACGGATGACGGCTTCATCCATCTTGACGCCCGAGGGATTATGCAAATCGGTCAGCAGAATCAGTTTGGTCCTGCGGGTAATCAGGTGTTCCAACTCGGTTGAATCAGGCTGCCAGTTATTTTCTATCCGCCTATGTAAAGGAACGATTTTAGCGCCCAGCGACTGGGCGGCCCGCCTCATCGGCTCGTAGCAGGGTGATTCCAGGATAATCTCGTCACCGGACTTGAGCAGCCCGGCGCAGAGCAGGTAGATGGCCATATTGGCGCCCGCGCACATGGCGATATTATTAACCTTGACATTATAATACTTGGCCAGTTCCTGCTTGAGCGGCAGAGGGCCGTAACTATCCCGGTCGTTGTAATGGCTGTATAACTCCAGATGCTTCATCCTGAAGCCCATCTTGAACATCTCCTCTTTTTCCAGGGATGGCATACCGCTTATCATCAGGGGGTATTTGATGGTCTTGAGGTCCAGGAGTTTAACCCATTCGATGTGTTCGACTTTTAACATAAGAAGGAATAAAACAAATTACGGAAAGAATATCAATAAAATGCAACCACAAAGGACACGAAGGTCATAAAGGAGTTTCGGATTTCCTCTTCGTGCTCTTTGTGTTCTTTGTGGTGAGTATTATAAAAGGAACAGGGGAAATTCCCTGCTGTAACCAACTTCTTGACGCTTTATCCCGAAGGAATCCCCCCTGCGTGACTACTTCTTCTTTTCCAGATTCATCTCGCACTTGGGACACCGGCCCGGTTCGGCCTGCGGCTCTACACAACCCATCGGACAGACATAGAGCGTCTTGGTTTCGCCATTTTCCTCTACCTTTTCCGGCTTGGGCATCAGGGACAGGCATTTATCGGCCAATTCAGTTGACTTGGCCATCAACTTGTTGGCGGTGTCAACGGTCCCGGCCAACTTGGCCATATCCGGTTTCTCGCCTTTGAGCATACGATTACATTCCGCTACCATAGTCAGCGACTTGGACATCATCTCCTGGCAGTGCGTCATCAAGGGCTTGACATCCTTGGTCTTATCCACCTCTTTCAGGAGTTTATCGGCTTCCTTAATGAGATTCCCCGGCGTCTTGGCCGCCTTGCCCTTTCCGGCGCTATGGTCGCATTTATCACCGCTACTGCATGACTTGCCGCTACCGCTGGTTTTATCGTGGCCACCGCACGATTCGGCATAGATATAAATGCCTGCGGTCAGGACCACAAACACCAGCAGCCCGCCTGCCACTATCTTCCATTTATTCATAATACAGTTCTCCTTTCTTACTGGCTGTTAAAGCGTAGCGAGTTACAGCCAGTTAGACCCGCCAAAGGCGGGTGTAAGAGGCAGTAACGACCAGAGGTCTAACTGCCTCTAACATTAAACCCCGCTCTAATTGGGAGCCGGGTAAATTTACGGTTATTAATGACATCCTCTATGGTCTGAATGCTTCTGGTGGTCTTGTCCATCAGAGCCAGACGAACTGCTCAGGCAGGATACGCCCAAGAAGACAAATCCAACCAGAAGCGCCAGAACAAATAGCAGTTGCATATTCATATTTCTCCGGCCCCCAGCCAGCGGCGGGGGTAAATTCCGAATTACATATATATAATGTCATAACACCTTTAAAATATTACAAGATTTTGTAATTTGTTGTATGGAATTTAGGAATGGTTTCAACAGAACAACAACGCCTACCCTTTTTAATGCTCTTTTAATTCAGGAATCGGTAACTTACTGACATCCACCGTTCCCTTTTTCATCTCAAAATGCCATTTCCACAACATATAAATCGGCGGATAGACCAGGAGTTCCATAATAAATGATGTGGCAAGCCCGCCAATCATCGGTGCGGCAATACGCTTCATCAAATCCGCGCCCGTGCCTAAAGACCACATTATGGGAATCAGACCGATAAAGGTGGTGCAGACCGTCATCATCTTTGGCCTGACCCGCTTAACCGCGCCGTAAATCACGGCCGCGTGTAAATCATCATACGTCTTCATCATTCCCTTGCGCACCCGGTCATAATAGGACAGATCCAGGAACAGAAGCATAAAGACACCGGTCTCGGCGTCCAGCCCCATCAGGGCAATGATGCCAACCCAAACCGCTATGGAGATGTTATAATCCAACAGATACATAAACCAGACCGCACCGACTGCAGAAAATGGCACGGCCATCAGGACTATCAGGGTCTTAACCGTGGATTTGGTATTCATATACAGTAAGACAAAGATGATAAATAGGGTCAAGGGAATAACGATTTTCAGCCGCTCTTTCACCCGCATCATATTCTCATACTGTCCGCTCCAAACTATAGAATAGCCGGCCGGCATCGGCAGGTTCTTTCTGACCGCCTCTTTTGCCTCGGTAACATAACCGCCCACATCCCGGCCCGTGATATCCACATAGACATATCCGGCCAGAAGTCCATTTTCGTCCCGAATCATTGACGGACCGGTGGAAAAATGGACATCAGCCAGTTCGGCTAATGGAATCTGCCTAACAACAGCCGGGCCTGCGCCACCGGATGACATCTCACCGCCTGTAGAACCAACTGCGTTTGTGGGCACTAAGACCCGTTTAAGCGCATCCAAATCGTCCCTTAACTCACGGGCATAGCGAACATTGACGCTGTAGCGCTCGCGGCCTTCCACGGTCGTGGTAATACCTTCGCCGCCGATGGCGGACATTATGACCATCTCGGCATCTTTGATGCTGATGCCATGTCGGGCCAGTTGCTCACGCTTGAGGTCAAAGTCCAGGAAATAGCCGCCGGTAACTCGCTCGGCATAGACGCTGCGCGTGCCCTTGATGTCGCGGAGAATCATCTCCAGGTGCAGCCCGATTTGCTCTATTTCTTTGAGGTCGGTGCCGTAGATTTTGATGCCGATGGGCGTGCGCACGCCGGTGGTGAGCATATCTATCCGCGCCTTGATGGGCATAGTCCAGGCATTGACCAGACCCGGGAATTGCATCTTGGAATCCAGTTCATTGATAATATCCTCCCAGGAAATGCGGTCGTGCCAGATATGGCGGAGCGGTTTCTGGAGAATCTCAGGCAGGTTGGAATACCAGCGCTCTTTCTTGCGCCACTGTTCTCTGGGTTTTAAGACCACAGTGGTCTCCATCATAGAGAACGGCGCCGGGTCGGTTGATGTCTCGGCCCGGCCGGCCTTGCCGAAGACGCTCGCCACTTCAGGGATGCTCTTGAGAATCTTGTCCTGAATCTGCAGAAGTCGCTGTGCCTCGGTGACCGAAATGCCGGGCGGCGTGGTCGGCATATAGAGGATACTACCCTCGTTCAAGGGCGGCATAAATTCAGAGCCGAGTTTGAGATAGACTGGAATGGCGCTCAAGACCAGAAGCAAGGCGGTGACGATAACAGCATTAGGGTATTTCAGGACGAATTTGCAGGCCGGCTCGTAGAACTTGAACAAGACCATGCTGACCGGATGATTCTCCTCCTTGTAGTATTTGCCGACCAGGATTTGATTAGCCGGCCAGGCAAATATCTTACCTAACGTTGACTGCGGCTTGAAGTAGTCCATCCGCATAAAGAGCAGGCGGATAGCCGGGTCCAAAGTAATGGCCAATAATGCGGCGATGGCCATTGTAAGGTTCTTGGTATAGGCCAAGGGCTTGAACAGCCGGCCTTCCTGCTCCACCAGGGTAAAGATGGGCATAAAGGCAACGGCAATGACCAGCAGAGAGAAGAATATGGAGGGCGCAACCTCTTGCAATGCCTGGATACGGATTTGGTGCGGGTCGCCCTTCCGTCCGCCTTCTATCCACAACTCCAGTTTCTTGTAGGCGTTTTCCACCTCCACAATGGCGCCGTCCACAAGCACACCGATTGATATGGCGATGCCTGAGATGGACATAATATTTGAGGTCAGGCCCATTCCGAACATCGGGATAAATGCCAGGAAGCAGGCCACCGGAATGGTCAGAATCGGCACAAGCGCCGAAGGTATATGCCAGAGGAATAGGAGGATAATCAAACTGACCACAATCATTTCCTCCACCAACTGGATTTTCAAGGTGTCAATGGCGACCAGAATAAGTTCCGAGCGGTCGTAGGTGGTGACAATCTCAGCGCCCTTGGGCAAAGAGGGTTTGATTTCCTCTATCTTCGCCTTGACGCGCTTTATGACATTGAGCGCATTCTCGCCGTGGCGCACCACCACGATGCCGCCGACCGTGTCGCCGATTCCGTCCAAATCCGCCACGCCCCGGCGGATATCAGGCCCGATGCTGACCCGGGCAACACTCTTAACCAGAATTGCCGTTCCGTTGGCGTCATTGCCCAAGGAGATATTCTCAATATCCTCAACGGATTTGATATATCCGCGTCCGCGCACCATATACTCGGCTCCGGAGAATTCCACCAGCCGGCCGCCCACATCGTTGTTGGCGTCACGGATGGCATCCACCACCTTCATCAATGGGATATTGTAGCCAACCAGTGTATTTGGATTGATATTAACCTGATACTGTTTCTGGAATCCGCCGAGCGAAGCGACCTCGGCCACGCCCGGCACGCTCTGGAGGTAGTATTTCAGATACCAGTCCTGGAAGGAACGTAGTTGCGCCAAATCATTCTGCCCGGTCTTGTCCACCAAGGCATACTGATAAACCCAACCCACACCGGTTGCATCTGGCCCGATTTCGGTCTTGACCCCCTCAGGCAGGCGAGGCAGGATTTTATTGAGATATTCCACGGTGCGCGACCTGGCCCAGTAGATGTCCGTGCCGTCCTGGAAGATGATATAGACGTATGAGAACCCGAAGTCCGAGAAGCCGCGGATGGCCTTGACCTTGGGCGCGCCTAACATCGCCGTGACGATGGGATAAGTCACCTGGTCTTCCATTATATCCGGGCTGCGGTCCCAGCGGGAATATACTATTACCTGGGTGTCAGACAGGTCCGGAATGGCGTCCAGCGGGATATTCTGGACCGAATAAACGGCAAACGTCACGGCAATGACGATAAAGATTAGCACCAGAAACTTGTTGTTGGCTGAAAAGGCGACTATACTTTTTAACATACAAATCTAAGTGGATAAGGAATTTGCTTCTTATCAACTTATAAACTTATCAACTATTTTTTCTCCTCCCCGTGTTTATGTCCCGGGCCCATATTCTGGGTGGCTGATTTCAGTTTTGATTCAGAGTCAATCAGGAAATTCCCGGAGGTAACCACGGTTTCATCCTTGGAGAGACCCTCAACAACCTCGTAATATTGGTCAAACTTGCCGCCCAGTTTCACCTCGCGCGGTTCAAACACGCCATTGCTTTTATCCACAAAGACAATCCGCCGATTGCCTGAATCCATCACTGCCTCAACCGGAACGGCCAGTTTCTCCCCGACCTCTTTCTTCAGCAGGACATTGGCATACATATCCGCCTTGAGTTTATAGTCGGGATTATCCATCTCAATACGCACCTTGATGGTGCGGGTGGTGGGATTGACAAAAGGATAGATATACTTTATTTTGCCCATAAATTTGTCAGCCGGATAAGCAGAGACCTCTATTTCCACATCGTCGCCGACATCAATATATAACAGTTCATACTCATATATTTCTGCCTCAACCCAGATGTTTGACGTGTCGGCAACTTTATATATCATTTCTCCGGGAGTAATATACTGGCCGAGATGCAACTCATCGCCGACAATAAAACCCGCGCCCGGCGTGGTAATCCACAGGGTCCTGGACGGCTTTCCGTCCTCGGCGACCTGGTCAATCTGGTCTTCTGAGATATCCCAGAAAACGAGTTTCTGCCTGGTCGCCTCCACCAATTGCCCGGCGTTCTTTATCATCTCGGGCGATTTGGCCTCTTCGGCCTTTTTCAGCATCTCCAGGGCTGATAGATATTCCTGCTGGGCCACAACCAGTTCCGGGCTGTAGATGCTGAACAGGCGCGTGCCGGCCTCTATGAATTTCCCGGCCAGGGCGCAACAATCCATCTTATCAACCCAGCCGGCAATCTTGGTGTTGATATGATACATCTTTTGCGCATTATATACGATTGTCCCGACCGCCCGAATCGTCCTGGTCATAGAGCGGCTGCCAACCTTTTCTTTCCGGACGCCGATGAGTTGCTCCTGATGGGACGTTATGGTCACGGTCGCCTGGCCCTCCATCCGGCTGGATGATTCCTGGGCGCTTTCCTTCATCGGCACCAGTTTCATATTGCAAATCGGGCAGTCCCCGGGCTTGTCCGAGATATAGGTCGGATGCATCGGGCAGTGATACATCTGCTTCTTGGCTGAATCAGAAGCAACAGACGAATCGTGTCCCTGATGACTGTCTTTCTTCAATAACATTATTCCGCCGCCGACCAATATACCGAGTATAATGATAATCAGTATTGCATAAAAAAGATATTTCATAAATCCTCCCAAACTCTACGAACGCGAAGCGACCGCGTATAGCGAATAACGCCCTGTGCGCAGCACTGGTCGGGAGCGCGCCGGGTACATCTGCGAATAGATTCGCTGCGCTCACTACAAGTTTACGAATTCGTAATTAGAAAACCCGCCCCGCACATAATTTATGTGCGGGGTGAATAATTCGTAGTGGCTCATGTCGCAGACCAGGCACTCCATAAAGCCCGCCTATTTATTAGGCGCTGTTAGCCCCGATGGCTATCGGGATGTTATCAGCGCCTTACCCCGACTATTTGTCGGGGCTAAATAATTTAGATGTTTCCTCAACGTTGGTGCACAACGCTATAAGCGAGATGTCCGCAAAGACAATCTCGCGCTGGGCATTAACCACGGCCAATTGGGTCTGCAACTCCAATAACTCGCGCCGGGCATTAAACCAGTCGGTGAACCTGTTCCGACCGGTCTTAAAGAACGCATTTATACTGTTAAGTTTCGTCTCAGCCAGTGGCAGAAGTTTTTCCCTGATGAGTTGGCTTTCCCTTTGTAGTTCACGCCACATAAACGCCTTCTCAGCCAGCATAACAGCCAGGTTAATCTCCTCGGCCGAGCGCATCGCCCGGGCCTGTTTCTCATTGGCCTGGGCTGAGGCAATTTGGGCGGCGATTTTCTGGCGCCAGATAGGCAGGGTCATACTCACCTCGGGCATCCAGTTAAGTTTGTCCTTCTTGGCGTCCGTCCCCAGGCCTACGCTCCAATCAGGGTTCTTTTCCTTATAAGACCGTTCCACCATAACCTCGGCCTGCCTGACCTCTGCAGACAAGGCCTTAAGATGGAGATTATGTTTCAGCAACCTATCCAGCAGGTCCGTTTCCTGCGGCAGGATATGCTCTGTGAACGGCTCGTTAGGCATCAGCGGCTGTGCTTCATTGGGCGCAACACCCAATGCCTTGCGCCACCGGGCGATGAGCGGCCTGGCCGACTCCTGCAGGTTAAC
>JBFMDM010000071.1:0-11827 GCA_040753835.1 Planctomycetota bacterium | reverse complement strand
ATTTTTCCGATTTGTCCACCTTCGGGTTCAAGTCCAGAATCGGGCATTTGCCCTCTTCGGACGGGCACACTACGTTATGGCATACCTGACCGGCCAGTTCTTCCAGGGATTTATAGCCCATCAAATCCAGGCCATTTTTGTTGACATAGCGTATTTTCTTGTCCTTGCCGACAGTCATAATGGCGAATGGAGAATAATCGAACATCGTCTGGAGGCCTTGCCGGATGTTTTTAATCTTTGTTTCCGTTTTTTTGTATTCGGTTACATCCGTAAGAATATAAATGATCTTCTCCAGATTTCCCTTGTCATCCAGTACCGGCGTGGCTGAGATATGCAGGGTTTTACCGTTGCGCTCCACCTCGGTATCCATTAAACGGAATTCGTTATCCTTAAGCATCTGGCGCAAAAGGCATATCTCCGGCGGCTTGTCGGCCTTATGGATAACCTCATAGCACTTCTTGCCCTTAAGTTCCTTTAGGGGCAGGCCGATTTCCTTCTCAAATTCCTGATTGGCCCACATAAAATCGTAGTCCGGCGAGACGATATATATCTGGTATTTTAATGTGTTAATCATGGCTATTTCCCAGTCCTTGTAATTAACCAGTTTGTTGCCGGGACTCTTAAGATGCTTACTCATGCGGTCTAAACTCGTCTGTATAAAAATAAATGGTTTTGCTTGCGTCCCTGATGTGCCTGAAATTATACATAATTCTTCCGGAGATTTCAAGTATAATCTGGGAAATATGCGGGTTTGCTTACATTATATTAAAAGCCCGAACACACTCAAAACTCTTGTTTTTCAGGTACCAAGCCAGGTCAGCCAGTTTGGCATTGCCTTTTATCACCTGCCTGAAGATATCCTCCCATGTGATATGGGCGAAGTGTTTTCTGTATTGGGGCGCCAGGAATGAGCGGACGTTCTTGGTAACCGGCAAACTTTCAGGCCGGCCCCGCTTGATATTCATCACATGAGCGCTGCGCAGGTTGGCCGAGAACCACTCGGCCGGGCCTTCTATCTTGGCCATAGAGGCGGCAAAGACGATGTTCCTGAATAACTGCTCGTAAAACGGCTCAGGCGGTTTAGCCGCCTCGAATATCGGGTCCAACTCCAAATAGATGTTGTTCCGGTAATACCGTTTGATTAATTCCGCGACCTTTCTGGGCTTCTCGCCCGGTACGGACTTGGCGTTATCCGCAACCGGGTTTGCGCCTCCGAACTTGGCTTCAACGCAAACCACCAGTTTTTTTGGAATGACCAGCATAATATCCGGCCGGGTTGGGAACTTCCGGATGTCGCGCTCCAGTTGCTGCCTGACCCGGTCCAGCGGTTGGTAGGGCACATAGGTGTTGCCTGCCAGGTCCACCTTACGGCCCCAGAGATACAAATCCGGCGTTTCGGTAAAATGTTTTCCGGTTATCAGGGTCAGCAAATCCGACAGGGCGCGCTTGTTCCTGGAAATCTCTGCAAAGACGTTCCAAATAATCGCGTCCTCGCTGTTCTCGTAACAGGCCAGCCAGGGCTCTGGCTTGGCCCCGCTCTTTACCACCCGGTTGATGTAATAATCAGGGCTGGCCCAGATATTCCGCCTCAAGGCCGCGTTAATCTCCGCCCTGGAAGGGCCGTTGAAATAGGTGAATGTATTGGGATGGATGCGCAGGCCGTGCATTGAGCAGAACGGCAGGTATCTCATCCTGCTTTCTATTTTCTGATAGGCCACCGGAACCAGCGCGGCATCGCAATTCTTTATCGGGCACTTATGCATCCTTAACCTTGATGTCTGGAAGTCATTGCGTCCGAACCTGACGGTGCAATTGGATTTCATAATAAAATCCTTTCTTTATCAAATAAATTATCATTTCGCTTAGTAAATGCAACTATTTTATCTCTACACCTAATTAAAGACTTAATCCTATTTACAATATTATCATTTTATTCGCGGTCACTGCGGTGTTCCGCCGGTCTAATCAAGGATTACAAGGATGCAATTCAGCGGATTTTGATTGACCCCGCACATAATATTGTGTAGCGTAGAGCGTATAGCGTGGAGCCGGCAGGCGTGCGGTAGAAATACTATACGTTATATGCCCTATGGGGCAGTTTTACTGGGCTGTTGATTTCTCAGTGATTATACAGACCAGTATAGTCCCCTGCTCCAATCAGACAGGGGCGGGGTGTTAAATCAACAGCCGACTGTTACCGGCTCTCAAACATGTACCCGGTGCGCTCCAGCCGCCGGCTGGATGCTTCCGACCAGTCCCCCGATGTTACATCGGGGGACAGGGCTATATTATATATGAAACGCTATTTACTGCCGCTCGTCCTGCTTGCTCTGTTCGCTGTCGCGGTTTCTGCGGAGTTCGGCGCGCCGTTCTATGCCCACGACCTGACCGACCGCGAGGTGGAATCCATCAACACCTCAATGGAGCTGGGCATCTGGTCGGATATGATTTACCTGGATTACTGGATTGCGGTAGGCGACCTGGAGGCGCCCAATTTCCGGCCCCTGGTTGACGAAGACCGCAACGGAGTTATTTCAGAGGACGAGAAGGAACAATTCCTGGATAAACTCCGGAAAGACATCATCTCAAGCGGATTAAGAATCGTCATAGACGGCCGGGCCGACTTGTCCTTTGCCCTGTATGGCTCCAGGTTCATCACAACCGACGACCTGCCTGCGTCCCGCGAACTCCGCAGAGACCGCGCTAGCGAACAGGCGGGCAAGAACGCGCCTGTGCCAGTCAAGATAAATCTTGAGTTCCTGCTTGACCTGGAGCGCTTCGGTCTGTCCGACGCCTTCAAGCCCCAGCCCGGCAAACAGCATACCCTGGATTTCTGGATGACCAATACCCTGCACAAGCCGGTCCTTACCAAGGTCTTCTTTGCGCAGGGCGAAGGAATGAACATCCCTTACACGCCCGAACAGCGTAACCAGTCGTTGATGTTTAGGTCCGGGTTCTGGCTGAATCCCAAGGGATACAATTATATCCGGCTGAATTACGAATATACCGGCTCGGGCAAGCCGCAGTTTGACCGGCCTGGCACCATTGCCGGAACAAATAACGCAAAGGATAAAATGCTCGGCTCGCTTAATTACCAGTCGCTGTCGTTATGGATAATCCTGGCCGGGCTGGGCCTGGCGTTTGCCTACGGCGCCGGCCACGCCCTTACCCCGGGCCACGGCAAGACCCTGGTCGCCGCATATCTTATCGGCTCGCGCGGCACTGTCTCTCAGGCCATTCTGCTCGGTCTGGTCGTGACTGCCACGCATATGTCTATCGTGATTATCGCCGGAGTTCTGGCCCTGTCTGCCTCGCACTACATCAACCAGACCGCTCTCTCGCTCTACCTGGGAATCATCTCAGGCCTGATTATCATCTTTATGGGCGTCTGGATATTCTACAGGCGCCTGATTCATCCGCTTGGAGACCATAGACATAGCCATAACTATCTACACAGCCATTCTGATGACGAGGGGCGCGCGCACAGCCACAGTCATCACCCGGGAGACGAGGGCCATCATAGCCACGCCCATTTAGATGAAACACCCGCGCTGGAAAGCGTATCCTTAAAACAAATACTGGCATTAGGCATCAGCGGTGGGATGGTGCCTTGCCCGACTGCTATCGTAATCCTGCTGATGGCCATCACCCTCAAGAAGACGCTCTGGGGCCTGGCTCTGATTCTCGCCTTCTCGCTCGGCCTGGCCGGCGTGCTGATTGCCATCGGCATTATGACGGTAACCGGCGTCTCGTTCCTCAATTCGTCAAGGTATATCAACCTTGGCCGGACCGTCAAAATCCTTTCTATATTAAGCCCGGCGCTAATAACCATCATTGGCATTGCCATTATCATAATGAACCTGATTAACAGCGGTGTGATTATCCTGAACCCGCAGGCGTTACCATGAGACCACAACTTTATATCCTTTGCGTTCTTTGTGTCTTTGCGGTGAATATTTCTTTCAGCCAGGAGACGGATGAAACAAAAGCGCTCCAAACGTTAATAGAAAATCAGTCAGTCCGTCCGGCCCTGGATGGTATGAAACTGATATTTTCAGCATATACCAACGGCTCGGATGTAACCAAGCAGGCAATAGAAAAATCCATCCCGCGCCTGAAGATGACCGACGAGATTCTGGACTGGCTCAAGAGCGACGCGGCCAAATCGCCCAATAAGGATATCAGGATGCTGACACTGCGCATTATCAGTATTGACTCCCTATTTGATTTCCATCTTAAATTTTCTTCTATATTCCTGTATGACCCGGATAAAGAAATCAGGTTGGCAAATATTAAAACGTTAAATGATTCTCCCCAATGGTGCGGAAATGCCATTGAAGATGAATTAATTCCTCAGCTTGAAATTGCATTAACAGATGGTTTCTATCCGGTAAGGAAAACGGCATTAGAAGCATTAGATAAATACATCTCCCATATTAAAAGTCCAGATGCAATTATTAAGCGCTATCCAAAAGAACCATCAATGACCCTGCAGTTTGAAATGGAGAATTCTCTCATCTCCGGCATCCATCATTATGACTATCTAAACTCTTTAACGCATTATCTATATTCTGACTCGCCGGAAATCAGCGCCCTTCTTTGCCGGGTTGTCGGAAAATCATCTAATATCCTGAACGAGACAGAGAAAAATAGATGTGCTTGGGCATTAAATAAAGTAAAAGATGATAACGCTAAAGTTTCTTCTTCCAAGCAATGGGCCTTAAGGCAACTAAAAGGCAGTGAACCCAAACAATCTAATGAAACCAAGCCGCAGGGTAGGATTGCTGCCTCACTGCTCAACCGCTTTGAACCGCTCAGGAAAAAAACGCTTCTGAAATACAACGGCGATGAGAAAACCGAAAAGGCGGTTCAACTCGGGCTGGAATGGCTGGCCCGGAATCAGGAATCAGACGGCTCCTGGAACTGCGCCCGGAATAATCCCTGGCATAACAACGTCGTGCTTCCGTCATTCACCAACGAAGACGAATTGGTGGATGTCAGCGTCTCCGGCCTGGCGCTCCTCTGCTTTCTGGGCGATGGTTCAACCAATCAATACGGGCTCTATCAGGAGACAGTCCAAAAAGGTCTGGAGTTCATCAAATCCGCGCAGGACAAGACCGGATGCGTCAACATCCCCAAAGGTCACGTGCATAACAAGCAATGCCTGGAGCAGGGTGAGGACCACGGCCAACTGGCCCGCCGGTATAATCATAACATCTCCACGCTCTTCTTGGTGGAACTCTACGCAATGACCAGCGACCCTGGGATAAAAGACATCGCCCAGCGCGCCCTGGAGCATTCCAGAAACACGCCCGAGCCGGGATTCCCCTGGTCTTTCTACCTTGAGCCCAGCGATATGGGCCCGAGCATATTTTATATCCTCGCCTTGAGATTGGCGCAGGAAACCGACCTTGCGGTTTCGCCTAAGGAAATAGAGCGGGTTAAGGTCTATCTGGACCAGTTGACCGACAGGAAATCCGGCCGGATTGTCCACATCTGCGCCATCCCGATATGCTTCGGCGGTATGGATTCCACTGCTTCAGGACTTTTCGCGCATATATTAATAAAAAACGACAAGGAAATTATCACCAAGGGCGCAAACTGGTTGAAACAATTCCCGCCCCAATGGGAGCCGTTCTACCAATACACGGACTACTATCCCAATCTTCTGTTCCTGGAGGAGAACGTAATGAACGAATGGCACTGGTATTACCAGACCCTGGCATTCAGGCAACTGGGCCGTCCTTCGCCAGTCCAGAGATCCGGCTATCCTTCGCCACGCCGGAGTTTCGGAACAGCGGAGGATGGCTACGGAGCGGCGGATGGCGGCGACTATTGGACCGAATGGAACCAAAAACACAAAGAGGTGTTGTTGAAGCACCAGCGTATCGGCGGCCTGCTGGACGGCTCCTGGGACCCCGAAGGCCCCTGGGCCACTATCGGCGGCCGGGTCTATTCCACGGCCTTCTCCATCCTCTCCTTGCAGGCATATTACAGTTACGAATTCAAGTAGCCGCAGATTACTCAGACCAGTCTCGTCGTATGAAGGAATTACGCAGATAACATTTATAAGGAGGCCAGGAAATAAAAATGGAGAAAATCGGGGCGAGTGGATTTGAACCACCGACCTCTTGGTCCCGAACCAAGCGCTCTAGCCAGGCTGAGCCACGCCCCGTTAGAAATCGGGATTTGTTCTCAATTAATGTTTTACCTGCAAACCAAGGACAATTACCTCGTTAGCTCTTAGATATCCACAGAATTTCTAACGGGGCACGCTCCTTCATTACTTATTTGAGCATAATATCTTTTAATTAACCAGTCAAGAAAAAGCGAAACCTCCATTCGCCCGCGGAGAATAAAATAATATTCCTTGACAGCGAAAGGATAATAGGGTAATAAACTTCCATGATTATGCCCGGTCTTTATGATTGGACCCTGGCCCTGCTGGTTCCCGGCGTGATTCTCGGAATCTACGCCCAGGCCAAGGTGCGCTCGTCCTACGCGCGCTTCAGCAAGGTGATGTCCCGGCGCGGCGTAACCGGCGCGCATGCCGCCCGAGCGCTTCTCCAGGTCCAGGGCATTACGGTTTATCCGGATGCCGAAACCGCGGCCTCGGCCAAAGAATACGGAATCGCCGTTGACCGAGTTGGAGGTCAGATGACCGACCACTTTGACCCGCGCCACAAGGTCATCCGCCTCTCGGACGGCGTCTATCACGGCAACTCCTTGGCCGCGCTCGGCATTGCGGCCCACGAGGCCGGGCATGCCATCCAGCATACCACCGGCTACCTGCCCGTGATGATTCGCTCTGGCATCTATCCGCTGGTCGCGCTCAGCAATTATCTCTGGATGATTCTCTTCTTCGCCGGAATCTTTATGAGTTATCCGCCTCTGATAACCATCGGCATATATCTTTTTGCGGCCATCGTGGCATTCCAGATTATCACCCTGCCGACCGAATTCAACGCCAGCAAACGGGCCCTGGCTTTATTGACCGAACACGGTATTGTCACCGGGGATGAGCGGGCCTCGGTAAAAAAGGTGCTTGATGCGGCCGCACTGACCTATGTCGCTGCAACATTAATGGCTGTCCTGCAACTTATCCGGCTCATATTAATCAGCCGCGACAGGAGATAAGAGGAGTTCCCTATGACCACCAAACATTCTCATTCCAAGGCATCTGATACAGGTCATCGTTTCGGCGAGGATAAGACCAACGATAAGTCCTGCCATTTCGGCGGGATGAAATTCACCGAACTCTTTATTTCATCCAGCAAACTCATCTCGGTCTATACCGAAAAGGCCTGGTCTCCGCCCACGGACATCTACGAGACCGACAAGGAAATCGTCATCCGCTGCGAACTGGCCGGGATGAAGCCGGAAGAAATTAGCATCTCGTGCGACGAAAACAACCGTCTGCTTATTTCCGGATGCCGGGACGAGCGCGACGCCCGGGCCAAACGCAACTTCAGCCAGATGGAAATCAATTACGGCAAGTTTGAGAAAACCCTTGAGGTCTATTGCGGCTTAGAGCCGGAAAAGGCATCGGCTTCATACAAAGACGGATTCCTGGAGGTGGTCATCCCCAAGACCAAAAAGGCAACCGGACACCACGCGGTTCAGTCCTCGGACGGGCACATAACCATCAGGCATATTGAAATCACCTCGGGCCCGATTACCTGCGAGGGGGGCGACGATGAGTAACGACAATATCCTGCTTCCGAACGGAGGCGACAAACCGGCCGCACTGCAGGGCAAGGTCACGATGGAACTGCCCATTATGACTATCCGCGACCTGGTGGTTTATCCGGGCACGGTCCTGCCCCTGATTATTTCCCAGAAGGAAGCAGTCCAGTTGATTGACGATGTTGTCGCGACCACCAAGACCTTCGGATTTATCGCCATCAAGCCCTCGTCTTTGCTGGACCGCGAGGTGGAAAATATCGTTGATGCCGGCGAGATTGATGAAATCTCGGACGAAGAAGGCATTACCGACCCCGCCAATGGCGGGGCAGGGCCAGCCGCCGAAGGCCTGACCATTCCCCAGAAACCGCCCGAACTCCGCAGAGACCGCGATAGCGAACTCCGCAGAGACCGCGATAGCGAACTCCGCAGAGACCGCGATAGCGAACCGCCCGTTATACCGGTGGAGACCGATGTCAAGCCAACCGACCTCTACGAATACGGCACCCGGGTGGAAATCGCCAAACTCTTCAAGTACCCGGACGGCACGACCCGCTTGCTGGTCCAGGGCATAGAGCGCATTAAACTGGATGGTATCATTGAGCGCAGGCCATATCTCAAGGCCCGGGTCCTCATCTCCAAGGAGGTGGTGGAGCGCGACCCCGAGACCGAGGCCCTATCCCGCACCGCCATTAATCTTTTTATGGAAATCGTCAAGGGTATTCCCTACCTGCCTTTGGACGAACTCAAAATGGCCGCAATGAATATCTCCTCGCCCTTGACAATGTGTTACTTCATCGCCTCAAATATAAATTTTCCGATGGAGGAAAAACAGCGCGTCCTGGAACTGGACACGGTCAAGGAAAAACTCCAACGGCTCATCCGCCTGCTTAACCGCGAGGCCGAGGTGATGCGTATGGGCAACCGCATCCAGACCGAAATCAAGGACGAAATCACCAAGGCCCAGCGCGAGCAAATCCTGCGCGAACAGATGCGCATCATCCAGCGCGAACTCGGAGAGGACGAGGGCCGCAACACCGAAATCCCCAAACTCAAAGAACAACTGGCCAAGGCAAACCTGCCGGCCGAGGCAAGGAAGATTGCCGATGAGGAACTCACCCGCTTGGCCCGCATCCATCCCTCCTCGGCCGAATACACCGTGGCGCGCACCTATCTAGACTGGCTCATTAACCTGCCCTGGAGCGTCGCCACCGAGGACAATCTGGATATCAACCGGGCCGAAACGATACTCAACGAGGACCACTACGGCCTGGAAAAGGTCAAGGGCCGTATTTTGGAATACCTGGCAGTGCGTAAACTGAAATCCGATATGAAAGGCCCAATTCTGTGTTTTGCCGGACCGCCGGGCGTGGGCAAGACCTCGCTGGGCAAATCCATTGCCCGGGCCCTGGGCAGAAAGTTCGTCCGTTTCTCCTTGGGCGGCGTGCGGGATGAGGCCGAAATCCGCGGCCACCGCCGGACCTATATCGGCGCGTTACCCGGACGCATCATCCAGTGGATTCGCAAGTCCGGCTCCAAGAACCCGGTCTTTATGCTGGACGAGGTGGACAAAATAGGGATGGATTTCCGGGGCGACCCGGCATCCGCATTGCTTGAAGTCCTTGACCCGGAGCAGAACAACTCCTTCTCAGACCATTACCTGGAGGTGGATTTTGATTTATCATCAGTGATGTTCATCACCACGGCAAATATCCTGGACACCATTCCCTCGGCCCTGAGAGACCGGATGGAGGTCCTGGAACTGCCCGGCTATATTGCCGAGGAAAAGGTCCGGATTGCCATAGAACATCTCATTCCAAAGCAACTGAAAGAGCACGGGCTTGAGCCGTCTGACATTGACTTTAAGCCGGACCTGTTGCTGAAGATTATCACGGACTACACGCGCGAGGCCGGGGTGCGCAACCTGGAGCGCGAGATTGCCACCATCTGCCGCAAGGTCGCCAAAAACAAGGCGTCAGCGTCAATGGAGCCGGTCCAGCCGTTGCCGCGCCCGACCGCGGCCAACATAGAGGATTTTCTCGGACCGGTGAAATTCTTCGCTGAAATCGCCAACCGCAAGCCCGATACCGGCGTGGCTACCGGAATGGCCTGGACGCCCATCGGCGGCGAGATTATGTTTGTGGAGGCAACCAGGATGAAGGGCTCAAATGGGCTTATCCTGACCGGGCATTTAGGCGACGTGATGAAGGAATCGGCCCGGGCCGCGCTGAGTTATATCCGGAGCCACTCCAGACAACTCAAGGTCCCGGACAGCGCATTCAACGGCTATGACATCCATATTCACGTGCCGGCCGGCGCCATACCCAAGGACGGCCCGTCTGCCGGCGTGACCATCGGCGTGGCCCTGACCTCGCTCTTTATGAACAAACCCATCCGCAATGATGTTTCTATGACCGGCGAGATTACATTGAGGGGCAAGATTCTGCCGGTAGGGGGCATCAAGGAAAAGGTCATCGGCGCGCGCCGGGCCGGAATCAAGACCATCATCCTGCCTCGCGAGAACGAAAAGGACCTTAAGGAAATCCCGGAGCACATCCTGAAGGGATTGAACTTCAGATTGATAGACAACCTTGAAGACGCCCTCAAGATTGCGCTGATGAAGTAGGCGCTTTAATCCGTGTTATCCGTAGAATCTGTGGTTCGCTATCGCGCCGCCCTTCGGGGCGAGCCTCGCCTCTGGCGGGGTCTCTGCGGAGTTCGTATCCCATATCCTTAACTCAAAAGAGTTCTCTCCTGCCTTGTGGGAGTGTTTCCCCAACCTGTGGGAGTGTTCCCCCGACCTGCGGGAACGTTCCAAAAAAGGTCTGCCTTGCTCTCCAGCCATTGGTCCGGACACTAACCTGCCGCCTGTGATAGACACCGAGAAAATTGTCGGTGCCGCGGCCGGAAAGATATACCAGTGTCTTACAGAATATGGACCGGTAATGCCGATACCGGAATTAAGGCAGAAGACAGCGCTGATCAACTATCCGTTCTATGAGGCCCTGGACCGGCTTGACTGTGAGAAAAAGGTCATCATCAGGGGGAAAGTCACTAAACCCGAGTATGTAGAGAGACGTGTATAGGGTGTAGCCCTATCGGGTATGGGGTATATACTACATACCTGTGGGGTATAGCCCATTAGGGTATGGGGTATATACTATGCGGCTGTGGGGTATAGTCCTAATGAGAGTGGGGTATATTCTATAGGAGTATGGGGTATAGCCCATTAGGATATAGGGTATATCCTATGTGGGTATGGGGTATAGCCCATTAGGATATAGGGTATATCCTATGGGAATACGGGGTATAGCCCATTAGGGTATGGGGTATATACTATGCGGCTATGGGGTATATCCTAATAGGGTACAGGGTATATACTATGGGTGTATGGGGTATAGTCCCATAGGGTATGGGGTATAGGGTATGGGAGTATAGGGTATATACTATGGGGCTATGGGGTATAGGGTATATACCTATAGGGTATAGGGAAGTACAACCCAAAAAGGATGGTAATTTGTATTATTTGCCGATTCCACGCAGGTTACGGCCTAATATCTTCCACCGTGAGGTATCTATAGGGCTTATAAATGGCTCGCCAAAAAATATTCTTTTCAATGACCATGGATTTCGATATTCCTCGTCAGGCAAATGCTCAAAGGTCTTTGATAAATCCTGGTCGGTATAAAATATTATATCACTTTTACTGTAAATAAAATAACTACGAGAATGCTTATATGATTCTTCCGGGGTTCTGATTACAAGCCCCAGCCAAAATTGCTCCTGCATTTCCGGTTCTTCAGGAATAAATACTCTATAACAATAATGATATAACCCTTTTTGGAAAAGATTGCCTTCCTCTCCAATATAATAGTAAAAAACTGGCGGCAATATTCTCTCGCTAAGTGCACTTTTCTTTGCCCTTTCTGTCTTAATAAACTCAATTAATTCACTATTGGTGGCATATTCTCCTATCCCATTTTTGTTCTGGTCTTTGACTTTTTGTCTCTTAAATTCTGAGATGTTTCAGAGAAAGTGGGACAAAATGACCTCCTGAAAAGTTTGCGGTTCCTCTGATAGGGTGATACCTTATTATTAAGAAAGGAGGAACCTATGCATCGGAAATGGACACCTAAAGAGAAGT
>JBFMDM010000070.1:0-12047 GCA_040753835.1 Planctomycetota bacterium | reverse complement strand
CGGTGATTGTTGACGATTCAGGCGATGTCGGTCAGTACAACAACATCACGACCGACCAGTCCAAGTACAGTTATATCAGTTACTATGACAACTGGAACGGCGATTTGAAATATGCGACCGACTCCTGGACCTGGCGCAGCAAGGTGCTTATCTGGGGTGGCTATGACGGCGTCAATTACCTGAACAGCGGAGCGATGTATGACCCGGTGACGGATTCCTGGAGGGAGATTACCACGTTGGACGCTCCGTCAAACAGGGCCTATCACAGCGCGATCTGGTGCGAGTGGACAGATTGGCAGGGGCGCCGGCGCTCCGAACTGGTGGTCTGGGGCGGTTGGAATGGCAATAACTATCTCAATGACGGGGCCCATTATGACCCGGCCCTTGACCGCTGGACGGCCATAAACACCCTGGGCGCCCCAGCCGCCCGGACTTATCATAAGGGCGTCTGGATGGACTTCATCAGGCCGGATAACAGCCGGACCATCAGGGAGATGATGATTTGGGGCGGCGCTATTAACGGCGGATTCACCCAAAGCGGCAGCCGGTATAAACCATAAGAAACCAGTCCAGCGCCTATCCCATCGGGGATGGGCGCTGGATTTCCTATGAATGCTTTTGCTTTTATTCTTTCCGTATTCTTCCCCGGTCTCGGACAGGTTTTATTAAGCAGATATCTTAAGGGATTGTTCATCTTTTTTTCCATTATAATATTACTTGACCTGTCTTTTATTATCTTTCCCTTTACCCTGTCCCTTCCCGCATATATATTGCATACTATATACTGCATACTAATCGGTATTTATCTTTTCAATCTCTGGGACATCTTCAATATCGTCTATTTCCGGAAACGCAAATCGCTCCAGGAGAAAAAGAGGGCATTGCTAAAGCAGGGCATTGAATATTATCTGAAGAACGACCTCTATGAGGCCCGCAAGGAATTAAAGAATGCATTAAAACTTGATAAGGATGATATAGATATAATATACTATTTAACCCGAGTAGAAAAAGCGCTCGGGGAAGCAGGACGGGAAAAACAGTTGCTCAATAAATTATCATTATTGGACCTTGATAAAAAATGGGCGTCCTTCGTTAAAACTACGGAGCGCCTCCAGTAAAATTCAGAGGGCACCTTACTTGAGCCATTCCGTAGTGGCGCACAATGCGCCACGAAGGATGGGATAAAAAATGGACACAATGACCAAAACGCTTACCTATAAGGCGGCAGGTGTTGACACTACAAAGAAGGACGGCGTGATAGACGAGATTATCCGCCTGAGCCGCAAGACCTATGACCACAGGGTAATTGAGCATCCCTGGGGGTTTGCGGGGTTGTTTTCCCTGTTTCCCAAGACAGGCATATCACGCCGTGATAAGAGCCACGTTGCGCCGCTATTCGCCAGAAATTACAAATCACCGACCCTGGTCGCCTGTTCTGACGGGGTCGGGACAAAACTAAAGATTGCCTTTCTGTTGAACAAGCACGATACGGTCGGCATAGACCTGGTGGCGATGAGCATCAACGACCTGGTTGTAACCGGCGCAGAGCCGCTCTTTTTTCTTGATTACATCTCCTGTGGGAAGGTAAACGAGAAGATAATCGTTGATATTATCAGGGGAATTGTGTCCGGGTGCGAACAATCCGGTTGCGCCCTTTTGGGCGGCGAGACCGCTGAAATGCCTGATTTCTACCCGCCATCGGAATATGACTTGGCCGGTTTTGCCGTCGGTCTGGTTGATAAGGATAAAATCATCACCGGCAAACACATCAGGCCGGGCGATGTGGTAATCGGCTTGTCGTCATCAGGACCGCATTCCAACGGATATTCTCTGGTGAGAAAGGTTTTCCTCGGAGATGTTTCGCTCGCCTCGCCTTCGCTACGGCGAAGCGGGCATAAGGAAGCCGTGACCAAACTTCAATCATATATTCCCGAACTCGGCTGCACGCTCGGCGAAGAACTTCTCAGGCCCACCATTATTTATGCCAGAGCAGTGAAGCACATCCTGCGCAATTACCGGTATAAAAAGGCGGTTAAGGGGATAGCCAATATTACAGGCGGCGGAATGGTGGAAAATATACCACGCGTCCTGCCCCGGAATGTCTGCGTGGAGATTAATACCGATAGTTTTCCGCTTCCGCCTGTCTTTTCGCTGATTCAGGCAACGGGTAATATTGAGCGCGAAGAGATGTATCGGGTATTCAATATGGGCATTGGTATGGTTATTATCGTTGATAAATTCTATGCCTCGGCCATTATCCGCCGTCTTAAGGCGATAAAATATAGCGCCTATAATATCGGGAAGGTTATTGCAAAACCTTCAGGGCAGTCCCAACAGGTGTTTATCAAATGAGCAAAAAATATTTGCTGCTGGCCCCGTTAGAAGCGTCCGCCAATAGAAAGCCGTTCCTAATTAGTGTATTATTCCCGCGTCCGTTTTCGCCTCTAACGGGGTTGGCAATATTGACGCTATGCATCCTGCCCGTTTCCTGCGCCGGTAATCAACTTAAACAGCAGGATATGAAAATCGGCGAATTGGAGCAGAAGATAACTTTCCTGACCAAGGAAATATCCGACTTAAGCCAGCGTTTTGCAAGGCAGCAGAAGGATATGGAAGCGCTTAAATTTGAGATGGGGGTCTTGAGAAAGGAATTGATGGAAATCCGCTCGCCTTCCATCTCGCCCGAGCAGTCCCAGACCG
The DNA here is from genome assembly GCA_040753835.1 of Planctomycetota bacterium. Classification (GTDB taxonomy): domain Bacteria; phylum Planctomycetota; class MHYJ01; order JACQXL01; family JACQXL01; genus JACRIK01. The sequence continues at coordinate 9,347 of JBFMDM010000070.1, read as the reverse complement.
AGCGTCTCAACAAACTGCTTCAGGAACTGGCCAACCCCTCCTGCGACGCCAACAAGATTGCCTTTGAACTGCGCAAGTTCGGCAAACGGGCGGTGTTAGCCCTGATAGAGGCGCTTAAAAAGCCCGACCCGGAATATCATACCCGGGTGGAGCAGGTCTTCAGCGGACTACTTATAGAAGACGCCACGCCCCTTTTACTCCCTTCGCTTAAAGACCTGGCCTTGAGGGTTTCTGCGGCCCGTATCCTGGGAGACATTAAAAACTATTCGGTGGTGGATGAGTTAAACGGCTATCTAACCGGCGACGACGAGGACTTTGTCTTTGCCGTGGCCGAGGCGCTGGTTAAACTGAAGGACAAGCGGGGCGTGCCGGTCCTGATTGACTTCCTCAAGAAACCTGACCCGAACAAGAGGGCGATTGCCTTTAATTTGTTGAATAAAATTACCGGCGTTACCCTGGATTATAAGTATTATAGCAGTGAGCCGGAACTTATAAACGGCGCCAAGCGCTGGGAGGAATGGTGGATTAAGAACTCACCTACATTTATATTCCCGGCGGACGATTAGGATTATGAAAATAAGCGTCAATAATGCCGTAATCGGCGGACCGCAATTATGCCTGATTGCCGGTCCCTGCATCATAGAAAATGAGCGGCTTACCCTGCAGATAGCCGGGGCGTTAATGAATATCGCCTCAACAAAGCGCATCCCGCTTATCTTCAAGGCCTCCTATGACAAGGCCAATCGCCTCAGCCATAAATCATACCGCGGTGTTGGAATTAAAAAAGGACTGAAAATACTCTCCAAAGTGAAGAGGCAGTTTAATATCCCTGTGCTTTCTGATATCCATTGTAAGGAAGATGTAAAACAGGCCTCCGGTGTTTTGGACATAATCCAGATTCCGGCGCTTCTGTCCAGGCAGACCGACTTGCTGATTGCGGCCGGAAAAACCGGCAAGCCGGTTAATATAAAAAAGGGACAGTTCCTTGCCCCTGAAGATATGATTTACCTGATAGAAAAGGTGAAAAGCACGGGTAATAACCGGATTATTCTTACCGAAAGAGGCACTTCATTCGGATATCACAACCTGGTCAATGATATGAGGGCAATTCCGGTAATGAAGACATTTGGGTTCCCGGTGATATACGATGCTACGCACAGCGTCCAGTTGCCCGGAGGCGCGAAGGGCAAATCCGGTGGCAACCGGCAGATGATACCGCATCTGACCCGGGCCGCGGTGGCCGCCGGCGCGGACGGCGTATTCTTTGAGGTGTATCCGGAGCCGGACCAGGCGCTCTGCGACGGCCCGAATTCCCTGCCCCTCAAAAACCTACCCGCGCTTCTGGATGTTCTTATCAGGATTAAGCAGGCGGTGTCATAAAATTTCTAAATATGTCTTATCCGCACACCTTTATTGCTCTTACATCAGAGGAACAAAAGCAGGTCTCATTCTGGCTGGCTCGCTATGCCTTGACCGGCCAGTCAAAGAAACGGCGTCGGTTTCAGATTCTCTATTTCTCTAACCAGAAATTTGAGTTTAGGCGTATTGCCAGACGACTGAATTGTTCTTATGATACGGTCAGATGGAATATCTACCTCTATAGAAAACAGGGATTGAAACCATTTATCCCCAAATATCCATTCACACCTTGAGCGGACGATGGACATTATCTGACAAAGGGTTAGGGCAAATACCCCCTATACCCTCAGGTAGCCTACCTCCTCTGGGGCTATAGCCCTCGGCTTGGGAATTGTATCCGCCCCTCTTGTGAGGCGGTAGAGGTTGGCTTGGGCATTGTATCCACCCCTCTTGTGGAGTAGTAGAGGCCGGCCTGGCAATCAGGGGATGTTGCCTGACAAATTAAATCACTCTTTCGTATAACTTGACAGAGGCATAAAGTTATTATTATACTCTTTGTCAAGGAGCAAATATCTTGCCAGCAGAAGTCCTCAAGATAGACCTAAAAGATTACCGGCCAGAGATGTTATCCAGGGCCGTCCGGGTTTTGTCAGAAGGCGGGCTGGTGGCGTTTCCAACCGAGACCGTCTATGGTTTGGGTGTGAATGCCAATATTCCGGCCGCGGTAAAACATCTGTATCAGGTAAAGAACAGCCCTGAAAACCGGCCTTTTACCGTTCATCTGGCATCGGCCGATGACATCTATTGCCATATTCCAACGGTTCCCCGCCTGGCGCTTCGTCTGATGAAGACATTCTGGCCCGGGCCGCTGACTATGGTATTACCTGACTCAAAAGGCGGCTGGGTCGGTTTGAGGGTGCCTGACAATATTATTGCGCAGGACCTGATAAGGCAATCCAGGACTGCGGTGATTGCCTCAAGCGCCAATATTGCTGACCAACCAGCGCCGACTGATGCCCAAACCGTGCTCAAGACATTAGGCGATAAGGTTGATATTATCATTGACGCCGGCCCGTCTAAAATAGGCGTTTCTTCCACGGTGATTAAGATTGGAGAAGACAGCCGGTTTGAAATAATGCGTCAGGGCACTATCACCGAGGAAAGCATCAAACGTCTTGCCTATAAAATGATTGTTTTTGTCTGTTCCGGCAACACCTGCCGCAGTCCGATGGCAATGGGGTTGTTCAGGAAGATGCTCGCCGGTAGATTAAAAGTGCCGGTGTCGGGATTGGAGAATAACGGATATAAAATCATCTCGGCCGGCACCTCGGCAATCTATAACAGCCCGGCCTCAGGCACGGCCATTGAGATAATGAAGGAAGAAGGCGTGGATATCAGGGCCCACCGTTCCCAGCCCGTAACCCTGTCTATGCTTGAAGAAGCGGACGAGGTCTATGTAATGACCAAAGGACATCTGACCACATTAAGAGAATGGGCGCCGCTTATCGCCGGGCGGATAAAACTTCTTGCTTCTGATGGCAGTGATGTTGAAGACCCGATTATGAGTGGAAGAGAGGGCTACCAAAAATGCGCCGAGAAAATCAAATGTGCGTTGTCGCCTTTGGCGAACCTCCCGCCATTAGGGCGTCGCCCCGCAGGGCGAACCTCGCCTAAGGCGGGAGGTTCGCCCGCCTCGCCGAGCGAGAGCGAGGCTGGGCCTTCGGGCGACGCCGCAGGCGGGGAGAAGATAATATGAACCCCGTTAGAGGTAGGTCACGCCAAAGGCGTGACCGTAGTGTCAAAATCAGGCCTATTTTAGAGCGCCAAATACGAAAGGGGGTTTTATTTATATGAGTGAAATAAATACTTCTAACGGGGTGAATATCGCTATTGCCTCTGACCACGCCGGCTATAAAACCAAAGAAATGCTTAAACAATTACTCAAGCAATCGGGGCGCGATTTCACCGATTTTGGAACGGGAAGCGAGGATTCGGTGGATTATCCCGACTTCGCCTTTAAGGCGGCCGGGGCCGTATCAAAAGGAGAATATCAAAGAGGCATCCTGATATGCGGCACCGGTTTGGGTATGTGCATTGCCGCCAACAAGGTCAGGGGTATCCGGGCCGTCAGTCCTTACGATAAATTCACTGCGGAGATGTCACGCCGGCATAACGATGCTAATATTTTATGCATAGGCGCCAGGGCTCTCACAGAAGATACTATTAAGGAAATAGTAGAGATATGGCTGGCGACGCCGTTTTCCGCCGAAGGCGGATCCGCCTCTGGCGAAGATACCGGGAATCTCCGCCATCAGTGCAGGATACAGAAGATTTCTGATTACGAGAGCCAATAAGTCGGCTCTACTTTTCCGCAATCAATGCAGCGCCGATTGCCCCGACGAATTCCGTATCCGGTGTCGTGATAATTTCTGTCTGCAGGTTATCCTTAAGCGACTTGACAAACCCCTTGTTGCGCGCTACGCCGCCGATTAAAATGACCTCTTTCTCCATCCCAATTCGTCTGGTCATAGAGGCAATTCGGCTGGCGATGGCGTCATTAACCGCCCTGGCAATATCGGCCTTGGGCGTCTTGGCGTGGACTAATGAAACGACCTCTGACTCGGCAAATACCGCGCATTGCGCATTCATCGGGATGACCTGCTGTGAAGTAAGGGAGATTTCGCCGATTTGCTCTAATGGAATTTCCAGGGCGCGGCTCATCGCCTCGGTAAAAGAGCCGGCGCCAGCCGCGCATTTTTCATTGACCGCAAAATCAACTACCTTGCCGGCTGAATCACAGCGAATGGCCCGTCCTTCCTCGGCTCCGACGTCAATTACGGTCCTGACCTGCGGAAACAGATAAGTGCCGCCCTTTGCCGCGGCTGTAACTTCGGTTACCTCCTTGTCAGCCGAAATAGGCGGATGCATAATGATTTCCTTGCGTCCGATGCCGGTAACTGTGATATGGTCAATATCATTACGGGACAATTTTGCCAATGCCAGCGCCTCATTAAAGACCTTTTCAGCCGAAGCGCGCTGGTCAAAACCTCCCAAACCCATGCTTTTGGCGATTATTTTATTGTCTTTTCCGCCTGAGGCGGATCCGCCTTTGGCGGACATCAAAACAACTTTGATGGTTTTGGCCCCCATATCTATGCCTGCTGTTATCATTAATAACCTCCTTCTTTGGCAAACAAAACCTCAATATATTAACATAAATCTTGCAGTTCAAGACCCGTTAGAGATAGTGACGCTTTAGCGCCACATCCTATCGTAATTTTAGTCCTGCATCGGTAATTATCGCACTAAAAATGGACAAAAATATCAAAATTAGTATACATAAATCTCTAACGGGTCAAGAAAATTCTTATATAATAATGATATGAGCACCCAAAAACCAAAGCCGATTCCGCTGGCGATGGTCATCTGCGACAGCGTTATTGACGACCGCTTGACCGGTAAGAAAAGCGTTATCGGCATCTTTAATAACATCGCCGCGGTCGAGTTGCCTTGTCGCCACCAGGCCTTGTATGTATATTGCGTCCTGACCGAAGGCATCGGCCAGTACGAGGGCGCCCTGAAATGCACCCACCTGCAGTTGAATAAGGTTATCTTTACCCTGACCGGACCTATCAAGTTCCCCAATCCATTGGCCACAATAGAATTTATCTTTGATATGAAGAATATCGTCTTTGAGCAGGAGGGGATGTATGTCTTTGAACTGCTCTGCGACAACCAGCCCGTAATCAGCCGCAAGGTGAATGTTTCTCTGCTAAAACCCAGCGACCAAGGGGGAAAGTAACCGGTCGCTACGCGGTCTCAGTAGAGTTCGCATATATGAGGCGCAGATAATCTATTTGAGTGCGGGGTTAGGGCTTTACCCCTACGCCGCCGGCGAAATCATAACTTATTTCCAGAGGGAATGAATGTTTCCGGGCATCTCTGATAAATTCTTCCTTTATAATAGTGCGCTGTTCATCTGTGGTGCTGTCCGTAAATATGTTTCCCTCTTTGCCGGATTCGCCCCCGGATATGTCAGGGAATATATCATCATACAGTTCATCAGCGGACTTATAAATGCAGGCGATATTATCTTTCCATATCCGGACGTCGCCAAACCCCGCTTTATTCAGCATCTTCCTGAAATCGCCGGTTGAGCCGGGCAGCGCGGACTTGAATATCTTCAGCGGCAATTTTTTCCGCCGGATTATTTCTTTTATGATATCCAGGGGCAATTCAGGCGAGCCGTCAAGATAGGCAATGATGCTCAGTTGTCCGCTTTTCTTCAATAAGCGGCAGAGATTGTTCATATACGAGATATTATCAGGGTTTTGGGACGGTAGGTCCCAGAGAGAGATGGCCAGGTCAAATATACCGTCTGGGAAAGAGGTTAGATGTGTTATTGATTGCCCTTTAAGGTAAATTAAGTTGTCTCCCAGCGCTGAATTGGCAGATATTTTACCGTTGCTGACGAATAATTTCCACCTTGAGGGTGGGAGGAATTTGTTTAAGCCGGGCAAGAAGAATTCAGAGCCCTTGCCTGTCAATAAAGCACGGCGTGAAGCGGTTTGAGCGTCCTTTTGTTCCAGCCGGCTGAATATCTCTTCCGGGAGTTGCTTTACTTTATCTTGCCAACTGGTTTGATAATTCAATGTTTGTTATAGTCCTATTTTTTTCCTTTGGGCCGGCGTTGGTTGAGTTCTATCAGGAAATTCAGGAGCAGGTTTTGCAGGGCGAATTCGTCTATCTTGGATTTCTGCTTGCCGAAATGGCTCGTCACGTGCAGGACCCGGCCGCCGCCCTGATAGGATGACTTGTCGCCGCCGGTCGGAACAATTTTACTTGGGGCTACCCCCCAAGTAACAGCCACCGCCCCTTCCGGATGAGTTTTATCAACCAGTTTGGGGCTCATTATCAGAACCGTAACTTCTTTGCTCAGCACTTTGATGTCAGGGCTGCCGTTGTCAATCTTCCACTCGGCGTCAACCCGGAATTCGCCCGGTTTAACGGCCTTGGTTTCGCCGGACCTTCCTTCTGGAGGCATTCCGGGCATACCCGGCGGCATACCTCCGGGCGCATCGCTGGAAGATACAGGCGGCGCCTCAAATACATATTTTAAATACGGATGCAGTACTGCCCCCGGCGCGGGCAGGATTTGCACGGTCCGTTCCGGTAGTTCTTTGGTATCCGTAATTATGCCCTTAAATGCCCGGACAATTATCTCCCTGATATTCAGGTCCTCGGTAAAAAGGTATCCGCCGGATTCCACAAACTCTTTAATCTTTTCAATGGTTTTCTTGCTGAGTTCGGTATCGTGCGTCATATGGTCGCCTGTGCCGGTGCATCCTTCTACTCTTGCTCCGACCGCTCCGCCGCCGCCCTTGCATTCCTTTCCGCAACAGAGATCTTTGTAGTAATTGCAGTTAAACACAAGGGCCCAGGCCTCTTTCCACTTAAAGGAGTTACTTTCCAATTCTGATTTGCCCAGCACTGTATGGGCCACGCCCATCTTGGTCAGGATATCCTGTATTTTGTCGTAATTACGGTCGTTTTGATAGTGTTTATCGCAACGGTCGTTTCTTAAGACAAACACCATTTCCATGGGCAGGTCCTCCACGCCGGTCATATAGCGGTAGTCCGCTATGGTGCCTGTTTTGCCGCCCCCGACGGTTTTTGGCTTGATGATATCGCCGAGTTGTTTGTCTTTATTTTCCCCCCACCACTGGAGCCAGGAAGCCGGATAATTGCCTTTATCAATGCCGGTAATGCTCTTTAATGCCCCGATTGTCGCCTTTATGAGCGGCTTGTCATTTTTCTCATCCAATGGCGCGAGGAAATTAAACAGGACCTCCAGCGCTTCTTTGGTCTGGATATTGCCCAATTGGTGAAGCGATTCTATCTTCATATCCTCAGGCGCCTTTTGCAGTATTTCCCTGAGGAGAGGCAGGAGATTGGGCGAGCGATTGCCTTTCATCGCGCCCAGTAAATCGCGGCTGACGTCCTTGTCCTTTTTGCCGATGATGAAGGTTGTTATCTTGGAAATGGCTTCGCTGTTTGTAAGGCGCGATACGCCTTCCAGGATTAGCCAATAAATACCGGTATCCGGCGGCGGTGTTAATGCGTCAAGCAGGGCGTTGCAGGCCTTGATATCATTCTGCAGAACCAGTTCTTCCACCGTTTTCTTTACCTTCTCGTTGTCCTTTTTCTGGATGCCGCTCTGCAAATCCTGGGCCGGGTTGCCGGCCGACAGCGGTATGCTGAAGACCATAGAGATAAGAACGATGCCGGATACCAGAACCAATAAACCTTTGCGCATAAAACTTCCCCCTTTTTGAATGGTTTTATTTCTTGCCTTTGGGCCGGCGCTGGTTGAGTTCCATTATGAAATTAAGTATCAGGTTTTGCAGGGCGAATTCGTCTATCTTGGACTTCTGCTTGCCGAAATGGCTCATCACGTGCAGGACCCGTCCGCCGCCCTGGTAAGAGGGCCCCTTTTCAGTGCCGGTCTGGACAACATTACTGCCCGATACGCCGAAGGTAACGGCCACCGCGCCGTCGGTATTGGATTTGTTAACCAGTTTCGGGCTCATTATCAGGACTGTTACGTCTTTTTTCAGTACCTTGATGTCAGGGCTGTCCTCGTCAATCTTCCATTCGGTGTCTATGCGGAATTCTCCGCCCTTGACCGCTCGTGTCTCGCCCGACCTTTCTTCAGGCGTATCCGGCGCGTCGCTGGAACTTGAAGGCGCCGCTTCAAAGACATATTTCAGGTATGGATGCAATGCTGCCCCGGGCGCCGGCAGTATCGGGACATTTTTTTCCGGCAGGAATTTGGGAGAAGCGATGACCCCTTTAAATGCACGGACAATTATTTCGTTGATATTCATATCTTCGGTAAAGAGATACCCGCCGGTTTCCACGAACTTCTGTATTTTCTTTATGACTTTATCGCTTACCTCCGGCTTATGGCTCTGATGCGCGCCCTCGCCTTCGCAATTAACAAGCCGTTCGCTGGTTTTGGTCTTTCCGGCCTTGTGTTTTGGGTTGCAGCAATGCTCTTTGTACATTGTGCAGTTAAAAAGCATTACCCAGACACTGTCCCAGTCAAATGAATCTTTTTCCAGTTCCGATTTGCCCACGACTGTATGCGCAATGTTCAGCCGGGTCAGGATATCCTGGACTTTGTCGTAATTGCCGTCAAATCCGCCGGCCTCGGCTTTCTTGTCGCAATAGTCGTTCCTGACCACAATCACCTTATCCTTGGGCAGGTCCTCTATCCCTGTCATATCGCGGTATTGCCCGACGTGTTCAATGCTTCCGCCGTCTGCGGTCTTGGGTTTGATAATGTCGCCTATTTGCTTGCCCTTGTTTTCCTCCCACCACTGGAGCCAGGAGGCCGGATAGTTTCCCCGGTCAATGCCGGTCACGCGCTTCAGCGCTCCGATAGTGTCCTTTACCAGTTGCTTGTCGTTCTTTTCATCCAGCGTCTTAAGGAATCCGAACAGCGCCTCCAGGGATTCCCTGGTGGTGATGGCGCCCAGTTGATGGATGCATTCAAGTTTCATTTCATAGGTGCCTTTTTCTATGATATTCTTAAGCAGGGGCAGGACGGCGGGCGAGCGGTTGTTCTTCATCATTCCCAGCAAATCGCGGCCGGTGGGTTTGCCCTTGCTGGCGAGGATATAATCGGTTAGTTTGGAGATAACCTCGGCGTTGGTAAAGCGGGAAAGGCCCTCCAGTAGCATCCAGTAAATTCCGCTGTTTTCTGTGGCATTGGCTGAACTAATCAGGGTGTCGCAGGCCTTGGTGTCGTTTTGCATTACCAGTTGGTCCACGGCCTTTTTTATCAGTTCCTTGTTGCCTTTCTCGCCTTTATTGATTTCGGTCTGCAGGTCGCTGGCCGGGTTCCCCGCCCAGATAGTCAACCCAAGAACGAACAGGATAATCACGGTTGCGGCTGCTGGAATTAAGAGTGTTTTCTTCATAAT